>NZ_BAABWT010000004.1:0-502588 GCF_040365955.1 Phaeobacter sp. NW0010-22 | reverse complement strand
CTATGACGCCGACGGCAACGGTGCCGGAACGGCCCAGCAATTCGCGACCCTCACCACGGGGCTGGCCTTGACAGAAACCGATTTCATCCTCGTGTAATCATCGCAAAAACCACCATTTGGGGGGAAAAGGTAGGTCGGACCTACAAGCTCTGCCAGCGCCAATGACTCGGGGGGTTACGTGCAGGCTATCCTTACTTTCAGCAAAACCGAAGATTGCGGGATTTAATGATCAACCTGCCTTGGCAGTCACATTATCGGTGCATGGCGTGTCTTACAAAGGCGCATTTTGCGGCGTGTCGTCACTCGCCGCGGTGATCTTGAACGCAGCAGAGTCAGGCAAGTCGCGCCAGAACGCCATGTTTTCGAAACGCTTGAAAAGGTCCGGAGGCAGGATTGTTTTGCGGGGACGCGGCGCGACCTCTGAGTGCACTTTGTGCAGACCTTCCAGCCCAAGTTGTGCGTCGAACGATGGGGCATCATAGTCGACTGCGCTGAAATCGTGTTCGAAGTGCTCTTCGCCAAGAAACTCATAGAGCAACCGGAAAACTTCTTTTGGACGGTGGGTTATCAGATCGTATTCCACAATGATGATCCGGTTTGCGAACTCCGAATAACAGGCCTCCCGCAAAGCGTGCCAGGGAAAGCCGACAAGACGTGCAGCGCCGGCCAGCGCTTCAAGCCGAGTATAAACGGTGGAACGTTCTCCCTGCGAATTGAACAACAACGTATGCTCGAACGGATTCTGCCTGAATTGACGCTCCATTGAATCCATAATCCAAGAAACATCACGTACCAAACAGATAACCTTGGCCTCAGGAAAAACCTGCATCAATGCGGGAAGTTTCGTTGTCCAAGCCCGGTTGGTGTCAAAAATTACGGGTTCGGTTTGCTCGGCGTAGTAGCTCTCGAAGAGCCCGCGCAACAGCCGAGCACGTTGGTCTTGCGAAACCATAGCCGAAAGCTCGGTTCCGGCGGAGACCTGAGCGATCATCCCATCAAAGAGCCCTGCAATTGGACTCGACATGTTGGCACTGAATCGTGGGTTTTGCCGTAATATCGCTGCGGTCAATGTCGATCCGGACCGCGGCAGGCCAGAGATGAAATGAAAGCTGCGATCTTTGGCTGGCATTGCGTGGCCCCGTTTGTCTGGTCCAAGTCAAAAGTTAGCGCATTGTCGGCAGGTGGTCCATGAAGAAAACGGCTTTGCGTTGAAGCGTTCGTTCTGTGTTCGCCGCAACGATATGTGCGAGAATGTGATCTGCAGATAGTTCTGTTCGCACGAGCAGGCCGGGGTCAAGAATGACCGGACAGTTTGAATTCGAGTGTACCCTGATTGCGCGATAGCCGCGAATGGCCGGTCCGGTGTTGCTACAATGTGGCAACAAGAACATCGGGCACGGCCTTTACCCGCCGTTCGTGCGACGTTGTAAAGTTCCCTTCCGGCGCTGCGCCGCCCTCATCATGATCTTTTTGGGCCACATCCACAGAACAACCTCCCTCCGTCACCTGACGCAGAGCGGTTGAAGATGTGTTGTTCATGGGAGACCAGTGCCTTGAGGAAAGCGCGGGATTACCGTTGTGGCGCTGGAGGTGGGGCATTCGGGCGCTCCACCAAATCTGAGCGGAAGCAGCATAAAGCGCTGCGCCGGGTAACTTTCCCTAGGCCTGTCCGAGCTTTGCTTGCCGGGCATCTCGCAGTTGAGCGAAATCATCGCCTGCGTGATAGGAAGAACGGGTCAACGGTGTGGCCGAAACCATCAAGAAGCCCTTGCCATAAGCGGCCTTTTCGTAGGAGGCGAACTCCTCAGGTGTGACAAAGCGATCAACACCGTGATGTTTGGGCGTGGGTTGCAGGTATTGGCCGATGGTCAGGAAATCGATGTCAGCGGCGCGCATGTCGTCCATGACTTGTCGTACGGATTGCTCATCCTCGCCCAAGCCCACCATGATACCGGATTTGGTAAACATAGAGGGATCCAGTTCCTTGACCCGTTGCAACAGGCGCAGTGAATGGAAGTACCGCGCACCGGGTCGCACCTGCGGATAGAGGCCCGGAACGGTTTCCAGATTGTGGTTAAAGACATCGGGGCGCGCTTCGACCACAAGTTCCAGCACCGAGGGGTCACATTTGATGAAATCGGGTGTCAGGATTTCAATGGTGGTATTGGGTGAACGATGACGCACGGCGCGGATGGTTTGGGCAAAGTGATCGGCGCCGCCATCAGTAACATCGTCGCGATCGACCGATGTAATCACCACGTGGTTCAGGCCCAGCTTTTCCACTGCATGGGCAACACGACCGGGTTCGAAAGGATCCAGATCCTCGGGCGGTTTCCCAGTGGCGATGTTGCAGAAGGTACAGGCGCGTGTGCAAACTTCGCCCATGATCATCATGGTGGCGTGCCCCTGGGACCAGCATTCGCCAACATTGGGGCAACCGGCTTCTTCGCAGACCGTGACCAATTTGTTTTCACGCATGATCTTATGTGTCTCGGCATAGCCCTTGCCGCCCGGTGCTTTGACGCGAATCCAGCTGGGTTTTTTGGGCTGGGCATTGTCGGGACGATGGGCTTTTTCGGGGTGTCGTTGCTCGGGAATTTTCAGATCACGCACAGAGATGGTCCCTTGGCTTGGGCAAAATTGGGTCAGCTTGCTTTGGAATAACATAACGCAGCGTCGGAAAAAGGACCAGTGACGCATGGCCGCTATGCAAGGGTGGAACCGTGGGGTCGTTTTCTGGCAATTTTGCGCTTTGAATCAGTATCTTTGCGACATTCTTTACCATGAATGCGCATGCGGCATTTCAAGCGTTGAAGACTGCTTAGAATCGTTTTAATTCACGTTTCAGATACATCTGATTCACAGGAGCCTGATGATGAAAGCCGGAGCAATCCTGCCCAACGTAACCTTCCACACCCGTGTACGTGACGAGGCCATCGAAGGCCCCAACCCGTTCCGTTGGGAAGATAAAACCACCGCAGATTATTTCGCGGGCAAACGCGTTGTTTTGTTCTCGTTGCCGGGCGCGTTCACCCCGACCTGCTCGACCTACCAGTTGCCGGGCTTTGAAAACGGCCACGCCGATTTCATCGCACAGGGCGTTGATGCGATTTACTGCATGTCCGTAAACGACAGCTTTGTGATGAACAAATGGGCCGAGTCGCAGAACCTGTCCAAAGTTAATGTGATCCCAGACGGATCCGGCGAGTTCACTCGCAAAATGGGCATGCTGGTCGACAAAGACAATCTGGGTTTTGGCATGCGTTCGTGGCGCTATGCAGCAGTGATCAACGACGGTGTTGTTGAAGCATGGTTCGAAGAGCCCGGTCTGGCCGACAACCACCCCGAAGATCCCTATGGTGTGTCGTCGCCCGAAACCGTTCTGTCCTATCTGGTCGACAAAAAAGAGCCCGCGCTGGCCTAAGCTCGCACGACAAGTATTCAGAGAAGAGGCGCGCCGTTGGCGGGCCTCTTTTTCGTTTGATCGGCTAGTGATCGGTGCGACAGCTGGACACGATGTCTTGGCCAACCTGTCGGATCAGATCTCCGAGATCGTCAAACCACCCTTCGGCGCGAGTCGTATCGCGGCGCACAAGACCCACGGTACGAGCCGGTTCCGGATCTGGAAACCGGATCAGTTTCAGCCCCTGCACCGCGGCGCATTCGGATTGAGCCGCCAGTTCTGGCATCAGAGTGAGGCCAAACCCTTCGGCAACGAGGCGAGACAGGGTGCCAAGGGATGACGCCCCCATGTTGATCCCGGCGCCGGTACGATCCTGGCCACAGACCTCGAGTGCTTGATCGGTCAGGCAATGGCCGTCTTCGAGTAACATCAACTGTGCCGCCTTTAGATCCGTTGGACGGAGGGTTTCGGGGCCATGGGACAAGCGATCGAGCCGGGTTGCGGACCCAGCAAGTAAAAAGCGATCCTGAAACAGAGGACTGCTAAAAAGACCGTCTCCTGCAGCCGGGAGCGCCAATACTGCCGCATCGATTTCACCTAGCCGTAATGCATCAAGCAGCGGTTCGGTCCGGGCTTCGCGCACTTGAACTTTTAGCGAGAGATCGCCCGCACGCAGGGCTGCAAGAACACCGGGCAACAGATAGGGTGCCATGGTTGGAATCAGGCCCAATGACAGTGATCTTTGACCAGTTTTATCTTGCGACAGGCGTTCCAGACGTTCGGCGGTGGCAAGCACATCTTGGGCCAAGCCCAGTGCATCCCGGCCTAAAGGGGTCAACACCACATCGCGGGCGTGGCGTTCGACCAAAGGGCCACCCATAAGCTCTTCTAGGCTACGAATCTGAACCGAGAGTGCCGGTTGCGACACGTGGCAAACCGTTGCCGCACGCCCAAAATTGCGCTGTTCGGCCAACGCGCGAAAATATTCGAGTTGTCGGAGTGTGAATCTCATAACTCAAAATTATAAAAATTCAAAGAAAGTGCAATTGGTGTTTATCAGTATCGGATAGCAAGCTGATTTTGATTGGAGCTTGTACATCGGATGCGTGACCCAATCGCGGAGCGCGTTGTGCATGCAAAAGACCGTCGCGCACATGGGCCCCTAACAGCCACAAGCCTTTTCGAAATGTAGCAAATCCAAGCTGTTTTCAGAAGTGAGCAAGTAGGCGCCCATCAGTTCCCTAACTTCAACCCATGCGGGTAAATTCAGTGCGGCAGACAATGATCGCGATGTACGCGGTTATACCCTGAAGTTCAATATCGAGGAAGGCAATTGGGATCTTTTTGGAAACAATACGCCGGTTCCTCTTACATGGCCCATACAATTTCCAGGATTCCCCATTACACAGAATCGTTATCCTCGTACCAGCTCGCGGTCTGAAACCGCATTGTGGCTTTGTTAGGCTCCGGGTTCGCGGCTGCCCTTCCACTATCCCTGCACGAATTGGTGGTAGTGGACAAACTCCACGGCTGGACACGAACCCTGCCGAGTCCGTGATCGGTGTACCCGATGAGATCATCACTCGCACATCGGGCAGTATGAACTAACCAGCCATACTTATTGCGATTGCATCCGAGACGCGCGTAGGAAACTAGGTAAAATAGAGCCCGCCGCTGCATCTTTGTGCGACGGCGGGCTTTTTAATCGAACAAACTTGGGAGGAGTGTTTATCCGATCATACGGTCTGATTCTGTGAGTTCTTCATAATGGCGCTTGAGCCGTTGAAGGGCGATGCGCAGGACGATTTTACCCGATCGTGCTGACCATCCCATTCGTTTTTCAGCCAATTCCAACCCTTCGAGATAACAACAGCAGCGCAAAGCCACATCGCTGAGTCCCGGTCCCAGATCGGACAGCGCTTTGGCCACCCGGTTCCGGGCATCTGCCGGGCCCTCACAAGGAGACCCTGCAGAATCAAAGGTGCTGCGCCCGCCCCCGGTTAGGAAACGATCCCAGTTTTGAGTGACATTTGGGCCCATCTGGGCTAATTCGAAATCTTCGCGCAGACGTTCACCCGCCCGCACCATGGCTTCGTCCAAAAAGGGTTGGCCATCACGGTCTTTGCGACGAGCAAGAGCGATCAGCGGGCTTTCCGCCATGTTGTAGCGCACGCGACGGGAGCGTTCACCAGCGTCACCAGCGACGGTTTTTTCGCCCATGATGCGATGCTGCGCGCCAAAAGGGGTTTGGGATTCTGCGAATCCCCCTTCGTTATCTGCGCGCGCCTGATTTTCGGCCTTGGCCAGAATATGCCCCAGCGCGGTTCGCCCGGCTGAGGTAATGTGATAGCGGCTAATGCGTCCAGGTTTGTCGCATGAAATCCAGTCTTTGAGCGCGAGCGCCTGTGCAATCGCGCATTCAACAACGGCTGTACGGGTGTTTGCGCCCTGCCCGTCATCTCGCACAACTACAGCCCTGTCCATATCTTCGGCGACGGCAAGGACGGCTCCGGATTCACAGAGGCGACGCAGAACGCGCATCGCCTCGCGATCAAAAGTGTCGGAATCGGGCGTGTCTTCGGTGCGCGGTTGTTCTGGGGTCATAGAAGGGGCAACCTTTGTTCTGGCCCCCGCTCGGCGCGCCGTTACCGGTTTACCCTTAAGCGGAGGGAAATGGGCGGCAGCCAGTGCTTGCAGGGCTGCATCCACCAAAGGATCATCGCGCCGCATTTCTACTCGTCTAATCTGTCGCAATACAGTCGAGGCATGACACCCCGCCCCCCGGGCCAGATCGCGAATGGATCGCCCAGCCTCTGTATGCGCCAAGTAACGCTGTGCACCTTGGGGAACCCAACCAGGCACGGAAAATGCGGAAACTTCATCCATCGTGTCGCATCCTTAATGGCAAAAGAACTGACCCTGTTATCCAGCAGTTATCCTCGAGTTACTCACACAACCTAGGGCTGCACTAGTTACTCATTCGTTAATTTCTGCCTTGTTACCCAATATTGTTTCCAAATGATAAACAGTAATGAAAGCAGCGCACGGTGGTATTGCGCACTCGGCAACACCCGGCAAAGTTGTGTCACAACTGTGGCAGAAATCTGATCGCCCTTGAAAGGACACGACATGCAAGATGTAATGACAATGCTTTCCGCCCTGCGCCGTCCCCAGCTGCTGATCCGGGCGGCCCGCTTTGGTCAACAGGACTACAACCGGTCCCGTCATCTGCAACGGATCCTGGGCTATGGAAGCCTACCTGGCCCTGCGGCGGCTTTGATGCGTCTGATGGAATTGGAGCGGGGTTTGAATGAACAACGGCGCGAGAACGATGCGGGCTATTCCCTAACCCGACACGTGGATCTGATGATCGCGATGATGGGCGAAGCGCAGTTGCTGCGCGCGAACCGTGTTTCAGTCGTGCAATAAAGGGTCCGCTTTGAGGCAACGGACCCTTTGGTTGATTTACATGAACGCGTCGGGCATCGAGGCTTTCTTGGCAGCCACATAATCGGCCAGAGCCTGTGCAATCGCCGGATCAAGCGCTGGCTGCTGATAGTTGGTCAACAGTTTCTCAACCCGTTGGGTCGCAAGGGTTCGCGTATCACGCGCGCCTTCCTCTTCCCAGGTTTCGAACGGTTTGTAGTCCAACAGGTCGGATTTCCAGAACGCCGATTTGAAGTTCTTTTGCGTATGCTCGCAGCCCAGATAGTGGCCACCGGGACCAACTTCGCGGATTGCGTCCATGGCTTGCGCATCTTCGTCCATCTGGACGCCTTTGGCCAAACCATGCAGCGTACCAAGTTGGTCGGCATCCATCACGAACTTTTCAAAATCAGCAACCAGACCGCCTTCGAGCCAGCCGCATGAATGCAGCATGAAGTTCACGCCAGACAACAGACCCATGTTGAGCGAGTTGGCGGTTTCATAAGCGGCTTGTGCATCAGGCAGTTTCGAGCCACAGAACGATCCGGCTGAACGGAACGGCAGACCCAAACGGCGGGCCAGCTGACCAGCACCATAAGTAATGTGCGACGCTTCGGGTGTACCAAAGGTCGGTGCACCAGAGTTCATGTCGATCGAGGTCACCATCGCACCCATGATCACAGGAGCACCGGGGCGGCACAGCTGATTATAGGCGATACCGGCAAGGCATTCCGCCATCACCTGCGTCAGGGTCCCAGCAACCGAAACAGGAGCCATCGCACCGCCAACGATAAAGGGCGAAACGATGCAAGCCTGGTTGTTTTTGGCATAGATTTCCATCGCGCCCATCATCACATCGTCGAAAGTCATCGGCGAGTTGATGTTGATGAGCGAGGTCATCACAGTGTTTTCCTGCACGAACTCTTTGCCAAACAGGATCTCGCACATATCGACAGAATCTTGTGCACGGCTTGGTTCGGTCACAGATCCCATGAACGGTTTGTCGCTCAGGGTCATGTGCGCCAGTAGCATATCCAAATGACGCTTGTTCACTGGCACATCGGTTGGTTCGCAAACTGTACCACCCGAATGGTGCAGCCATTTGGACATGTAGCCCAGTTTCACGAACTTTTGGAAATCGTCCATTGTCGCATAGCGACGGCCGCCTTCGACGTCACGCACGAACGGAGGGCCATACACAGGTGCCAACACCATGTTCTTGCCACCGATCACAACCGATTTTTCAGGATTGCGCGCGTGCTGGGTAAACTGCTTGGGCGCAGTCGAACACAGTTTCTTGGCCAATCCACGTGGGATACGAACCCGTTCACCTGTGACGTTCGCACCAGCTTCGCGCCAGCGGTCCAAAGCCGCGGGGTTATCAACAAAGTTGACTCCCACTTCTTCCAGAATGGTTTCGGCATTCGCCTCAATGATATCGAGCGCTTCTTCGGTCAAAACTTCGAAGTTGGGAATATTGCGTTCGATATACTTGGCAGTTTCAATGGTGACAGCCGTGCGTTCGGCGCGGCGCGCGGCCCCGCCGCCGCCACGTGATCTACGGCGTGTAGTTGCCTCTGTCATAGGGTCGTCTCCCGGATTGGTACGGAATTGCGTTTGACAGATGTGATATCCCAATCTGTTCAGCTTTCGAATGTGGATAACGGCGCATCGGGGGGAAAAGCGACATGTTGCAGGGTTCGAAACGACAGGGCCTCGTTCCATCCTTGTATTGCTTAAATTTTCAGCACTCCCTAAGAGCTTCATACCCCTTTCAACTCAGTTGTACTTCTGACTCAACAAAACCAGATGGATCCAAGACATGAGCGAAACAGACTCCGAGCGCAAAACTCTTAGCGCAGCTGAAATCGGTGCTATTGCTCACTTGTATCGCGGAGAAGTGTACCGCAGCACGATTTGGCGTACCCGCCTGGATACCACGACCAATTGGGCGGTTGTAACTTTGGGGGTTGCCTTGTCGATTTCGTTTGCCTCGCCCGGGGCATCGCCGCTGCCTTTGGTATTGGTTGGCATTTTGATGCTGTTCTTTCTGGCGATGGAGGCCCGTCGCTATCGCTACTTTAATGTCTGGCGTGCCCGCTCGCGATGGATGGAGACGCATTTCTATGCGCCGCTGCTCCATGATGGCGATCTGCATATGGAAGAGAACTGGCAAAAGGTACTGGCCGAAGACTACCTGCGGCCCGTTTATCACGTGACATACCTTAGTGCGCTGGGCCGTCGCATTCGACGCAATTATCTGTGGATCCTCTTGATCCAAGCCATTGCGTTTGCAGGCAAAGTGACCATTCACCCCGCTCCTGCACAGAGTTTGGAGCAGGCGTTGGGGCGTGCGACGGTTGGCCCCGTTCCCGGTATCGTCATGGTGGGGTTGGGTGTACTTTATGTTGGCACCATTTCGTTCCTTGCTATCTGGAGCTATCAATCAGACAAGCGGCGCGCCAAAAAGCGAGGCGTTGATCCCTCCGCCTCGATGGGATGATCAGGTCTGCGCAGTGCTGCAAAGCTCTTGCGCAAAACCGCCCTGCATCATAAGAGCCTGTTGCATGAGCCAGACATCCCATGACCGCCTATTGATCATAGACTTCGGCAGCCAGGTTACGCAGCTTATTGCGCGTCGCCTGCGTGAGCTGAACGTTTATTGCGAAATCCACCCCTATCAGAAAGTCACTGCTGACTTTGTGCGCGAAATGGCGCCAAAGGCCGTGATCTTTTCCGGTGGCCCTGACAGCGTGACCCGCGACGGCAGTCCGCGCGTACCACAAGAGGTGTTTGAGATGGGGCTGCCCATTCTCGGCATTTGCTATGGCCAACAGGTGATGATGCACCAATTGGGCGGCAAGGTTGAATCCGGGCACGGCACGGCTGAATTTGGACGTGCCTATGTCACCCCGACAAAAGAGCAGTTGGGCATTCTGGGCGGCTGGTTCGCTGATGGCGATGAACAGGTCTGGATGAGCCACGGCGATCACGTCAGTGAAATCGCGCCCGGCTTTGAAGTTTATGGCACTTCACCGAATGCGCCGTATGCGATCACCGCTGACATTGCGCGCAATTTCTATGCGGTTCAGTTCCACCCTGAGGTACATCACACCCCCAATGGTGCAAAGCTGTACGAAAACTTTGTCAAACTGGCAGGGTTTTCCGGTGATTGGACCATGGGCGCGTATCGCGAACAGATGGTGGAAGCGATCCGAGGACAGGTTGGCGACAAGCAGGTGATCTGTGGTCTTTCTGGTGGCGTTGATAGTTCGGTCGCGGCTGTATTGATTCACGAAGCGATTGGCGACCAGCTGACCTGTGTGTTTGTTGACCATGGATTATTGCGCAAGGGCGAGGCCGAAGAGGTCGTCACCATGTTCCGCGACAACTACAACATGGCGCTGATCCACGCAGACGAACAGGATCTGTTCCTGGGCGAGCTTGAGGGGCAATCCGACCCTGAGACCAAGCGCAAGATCATCGGTAAACTGTTCATCGATGTGTTCCAGAAACATGCCGACAGCATCGAGGGCGCAGAATTCCTAGCGCAGGGCACATTGTATCCTGATGTGATCGAATCCGTGTCTTTCTCGGGCGGGCCTTCGGTCACGATCAAATCGCACCACAATGTGGGCGGTCTGCCAGAAAAGATGGGCTTGAAGCTGGTCGAACCCCTGCGGGAACTGTTTAAGGATGAGGTCCGCGCGTTGGGCCGCGAACTGGGACTGCCAGCGTCGTTCATTGGCCGTCACCCATTCCCCGGCCCCGGCTTGGCAATCCGGTGCCCTGGTGAGATCACCCGCGAAAAATTGGACATTCTGCGCGAAGCGGATGCTGTCTTTATCGACCAAATCCGTAAACACGGGTTGTACGATGACATCTGGCAGGCCTTTGTGGCCATTCTGCCGGTACGCACCGTAGGTGTTATGGGCGATGGCCGGACCTATGACTTTGCCTGCGCCCTGCGCGCGGTGACATCAGTCGATGGCATGACTGCGGATTACTATCCGTTCAGCCATGAATTCCTCGGCGAAACCGCAACCCGGATCATCAACGAAGTCAAAGGCATCAACCGGTGCACTTACGACATCACGTCCAAGCCTCCGGGAACGATCGAGTGGGAATAAAACCTACTGGAGGCGACCCTCGAGTATGAGAATTGCAAAGTGGTGGCCCAAACGGGCCGCCACTTTTTTTTGCCCGGTTTTTTGTGGGTCAAACCACCAAACCATTATGTTCCGTTACATCATGGTTGCGCTCAAATGGCTGGCTAAAGACGAATATATTTGCCTACACTGACCCGTGTTGACCAAATTTCATTGGCTAAACCTCAAGGGGAAAAACATGACCGTTTCATTGCAAGTTCTCTATCCAACGGACAACGAGACCACATTTGACCATGCCTATTATGGTTCTAAACATATGGAGATCGTTGGTGAACACATGGGCCCTCATATAAAAAGCACAACTATTGTCAAAGGGTTGGCGGGTGGTCCTGATACACCTCCTGGGTTCCATGCAATCGCGACAATCACGTTTGAAACCCAAGACGCGTTGAATGCGGCCCTTGCAGCAGGTGGTCCGGCTATGGCCGACATTCCGAACTTCTATAGCGGCCAGCCACAGGTCCTGATTGGTGAAGTCACCGGTTAATCCGCGTCCGTTGGGCGTGCTAACGTGACAGTTCCTCGCCGTGTGCAGATCGTTCTAAGCGACCTGTGCGCGGCGTTTTCACGTTTGAGTGTGAAATCTGGTTGACCTTGCCCGGGCAATCGGGTCCTCGTGTCCGACGGGAGAGACCAAATGGATCAAGACAAGCCACAAGTGGCCAAAGCCGCACTTTGGATGACTGGCGCTATTGCGTCGTTTTCTGCGATGGCTGTCGCCGGACGCGAAGTGTCCTATGCCCACGACACCTTTGAGATCATGATGTATCGCAGCCTTGTTGGCGTAATTGTGGTCTGTGTGGTGTTAACCCTGACCAAATCCTGGGCTCAGGTGACGCGGCGGTCGATGGGCACGCAGGTGGTGCGCAATGCGCTCCATTTTGCTGGGCAGAATCTATGGTTGTTTGCTGTTACGGCCATTCCCTTGGCACAGGTCTTTGCGTTGGAGTTCACCTCTCCCTTATGGGTGATTGTTTTGTCACCTCTTCTATTGGGCGAACGCATAACATCTGTGCGCGCTGTGGCCGCCCTGATGGGGTTTGTGGGTATTCTGATCGTTGCACGTCCCAGCCCAGACACAATGAATATCGGCATCGCCACAGCAGCAAGTGCCGCAATCTTTTTTGCTCTGACAATCATTCTGACCAAACGGTTGACCAAGACCGAGGCGATTGGCTGCATCCTGTTTTGGCTGACGTTTATTCAGTTGTTTTTTGGGCTAGCCGCCGCTGGGTATGATGGCGACATCGCTTTGCCCAGCCTGCACACCGCACCTTGGCTGGTGTTGATAGGCTGTGCCGGATTGCTGGCGCATTTTTCACTGACCAATGCATTGGCCATTGCTCCGGCAAGTGTTGTAGTGCCGTTTGATTTCACCCGCCTGCCCGTCATCGCGATCATCGGTATGGTATTCTATGCCGAGCCACTGGATTTGTGGGTGTTGGTTGGCGCCGTAGTGATCTTTGCCGGGAATTACATCAACATCAGGGGCGAAACCCGAAAACCGCAATTGGCCTGACCATGCGCTGTGCCAATTGACCCCGCCCGCGCTGCAAAGTAGCAAAGGGAAAAAATGGACGGTGGGATATGATCTACGGCTCAGCTCAGGAATGGCGTGACTCGCCGCGCAAAAAAGTGCTGTTTTTCGGCATGTCGGGACTGGGTAAGACCTATGTCAGCAATATCCTGAGGGACCAGGGCGACTGGTTCCACTACTCGATCGATTACCGTATCGGCACGCGTTATATGGGTGAGTACATCACTGATAACGCTAAAGCCGAAGCCATGAAGGTACCGTTTCTGCGGGATCTTCTGCTATCAGATTCGATCTACATCGGGTCCAACATCTCGTTCGAAAATCTGACCCCTGTCGCGACCTATCTGGGCAAACCCGGTGCGCAGACCCAAGGGGGTTTGGAAATCAGCGAATATCGGCGCCGTCAGGAACAATTCCGGATGGCTGAGATCCATGCCCTGCTGGACACCGAGTACTTTAGCGACCGTGCTGAACGTCTGTATGGCTACCCGAATTTCATCTGCGACACTGGCGGGTCCATCTGTGAATGGGTCGATGCGGCCAACCCGGATGATCAATTGCTGGCCGAACTTTCCAAACACACGCTGATGATTTGGATAAAAGGCGACGAGGCGCACACTGAAGCCTTGATCAAACGGTTCGACAAGGCCCCCAAGCCAATGTCCTATCAACCTGAGTTCCTGTCGCGCGTCTGGGATCAATATCTGAGCGAACAGGATTGCGCCCCGCATGAGGTCAACCCGGATGCCTTTATCCGCTGGACTTATGCGCAGGCGCTGGCCCATCGCCAACCTCGGTACGAGGCGATGGCAAAAAATTGGGGTGTCACTGTCACCGCAGACCAAATCGGATCGGTGCGTGACGCCGCTGATTTCGAACAGTTGATCGCGCAAGCTCTTGAGACCAAGGCATAAGGCGCCTAGGTTCCCGTTTCCACCCGCAAATGCAAAGCAGAAAAAATGCCTATTAAAATCCCATCCGACTTGCCCGCTTATGACGTTCTCACCAAAGAGGGCGTTATGGTCATGTCCGAGGATGAGGCAGGCCGTCAGGATATTCGCCCCTTGCGCATTGGGTTGCTGAACCTGATGCCCAAGAAGATTCAGACCGAAAACCAATTCGCGCGCCTGATTGGGGCGACGCCCTTGCAGATTGATCTGAGTCTGATCCGGATGTCTGAACATCAGACCCGCAATACCGCCGCCGAACACATGGCCGAGTTCTATCATCCCTTTCAAGAGGTCAAAGACCAGAAGTTCGATGGTCTGATCATCACCGGTGCGCCGATTGAACATCTTGAGTTCAACCACGTTACCTATTGGGACGAGTTGCGCGAAGTGATGGACTGGACACAGACCAATGTGCATTCCACCTTTGGTGTGTGTTGGGGTGGCATGGCGATGATCAACTATTTCCATGATGTCAAAAAGCACATGCTGGATGCCAAAGCATTCGGGTGTTTTCGCCATCGCAACGTTGATCCCGCATCGCCGTTTTTACGCGGTTTTTCAGATGATTGCGTTATCCCCGTCAGCCGCTGGACGGAAATGAAACAGAATGAGATCGACGCTGCTCCGGGTTTGAAAACCCTTCTCAGCAGTGATGATGCGGGGCCCTGTCTCGTCGAAGATCCGGCGCATCGGGCGCTCTATATCTTTAACCATTTTGAGTATGACAGCGACACATTGAAACAGGAATACGATCGGGACGTGGCCAAAGGCACACCCATTAATGTGCCGATGAATTACTATCCCAACGACGATCCGTCTCAGACGCCGCAGAACCGGTGGCGCAGTCATGCGCATCTTTTGTACGGCAACTGGATCAACCAAATCTATCAGTCCACGCCGTTTGATATGTCAAAAATTGGTCAGTAAAGCGCTGATAATACTCGCTGCTTTAGGGGGCCTGACTGCTTTGGTCACGCTTTGGCTGGCTGCAGCGCATGAGCGCGAGGTCGAAGCAGCATACCCGCCCGAGGGGCAGTTTGTGATGGTGGATGGCCTGCGCGTGCATGCCGTTGTACGCGGTCGTGGGCCTGATCTGGTGATGATTCACGGATCAAACGGCAACACCCACGATATGAGCTTTGCCCTAGCGCCCGCGCTAGAGCAGCAATTTCGGGTCATCCTGTTTGATCGGCCCGGTTTGGGATATAGCGATGCCATTCCCGGCGGTGGGTCAATCACACAGCAGGCTGATGTTTTACAGCGCGCCGCGCAGAAATTAGGCGCGGACAGCCCGATTGTTCTGGGCCAAAGTTATGGTGGAGCCGTGGCTTTGGCATGGGCGGTAGAGGCGCCTACAACCTTGTCTGGATTAGTTCTAGTTGCGGCTCCCGGCATCCCATGGACCACGCCTTTGGACCCGGTGTATCTGGTCACCTCACATCCAATCGGTTCGGCCCTAGCGGTGCCTTTGCTCACGGCATTTGTGCCAGACCGCACTGTGGTGGCGGCCTTTGAAGACGTTTTTGCGCCACAAGCGGTTCCCGAAACCTTTGCCCAGCACTTTGGAGTGGGCTTGGCATTGCGGCGCGGATCCATGAGAGCGAATGCAAAACAACGCGCGAACCTGCTTACGGAAATCACAGCGCTCGCCCCGCGTTATACCGAAATTTCTGTGCCAACAGGTATTGTGCACGGCACGGCCGATACAACGGTCAATTACGACCTGCATGCGGTTCGCTTGGCGCAACGCATTCCGCAGGCACAACTGCACACCCTGCAGGGCATTGGTCATATGCCCCACCACGTGGCCACCGCAGATGTCGTTGCGGCAGTCGAGGCTGTGGCGCAACGCTCGGATTTGCGTTAATCGGATTCACATCCCATATTAAGATACGGAATTCATTGGGAGTCAGCGGATGACAGAACACCACCAAGGCGAAATCGAAGCGTATTTTCGCGACAAGGCTCCAGAAGAGATCCGCAAGCAGATCAAATCTGCCGACAAGAATGACGTGCTCAGCCCCAGCTACCCATATTCCGACCGGATCGGGCGTAAAGACTATGAGGGCGAAATTGAAGATCTGCAGATAGAACTGGTCAAGTTCCAAGCCTGGGTCAAGAAGACAGGGCAGCGGGTTGCCATCCTGTTTGAAGGGCGTGATGCAGCCGGAAAAGGTGGTACAATCAAAAGGTTCCGGGAGAACCTTAATCCACGCGGCGCACGTGTTGTTGCGCTCTCCAAGCCCTCGACCACGGAACAGAGCCAATGGTATTTTCAACGCTATATCGAACATCTTCCGGCGGCGGGTGAAATCGTGTTCTTCGATCGCAGTTGGTACAACCGGGGTGTGGTCGAAAACGTATTTGGGTTCTGCACGGACGAAGAACGCGAGCGGTTTTTCCGTCAGGTACGCCCGATTGAACAAGGGTTGGTTGATGACGGTATTCACCTGTTTAAGATGTGGTTGAACGTCGGCCGGGCGGAACAGTTGCGTCGTTTTCTGCAACGTGAAACTGACCCCCTCAAACAATGGAAACTGAGCCCCATAGATATCAAGGGGTTGGACAAATGGGATGCCTACACGCAATCCATCAGTGAAACGCTGACCCGCAGTCATTCTGAAATCTGCCCGTGGACAATCATCCGATCTGATGACAAGAAACGCGCCCGTTTGGCCGCCATTCGGACTGTCCTCTCACAGATGGAGTACGACGGAAAAGACGAGAAAGCCCTGCGTGAGATCGACCCTGCCATCTGCGGAGGCCCGGAGATCTGGGATGCCTAAACGCGGATATCACCACGGCAATCTACGCCAGGCTTTGATTGAATCGGCACTGGTTTTGATTGAACAAAAAGGCCCGACCGGGTTCACACTCTCCGAAGCGGCAAAAGCGGCTGGTGTTACCCCTGCAGCTGTTTATCGTCACTTTAAGGGTCGCGAGGATCTGATCGCCGAGGCTGCACGGCAGGGGTTCGACATCTTTGCTGATCTGATGCAATACGCCTATGATAAGGGGCAACCCTCATCACTCGCTGCGTTTGAGGCGACGGGACGGGCCTATCTTGCCTTTGCCCGGCGGTATCCCGGCCACTACATTTCCATGTTCGAAAGCGGCATATCTGTCAATTGCACCCCAGAACTTGCGACATCGGCGCAACGGGCCAAGGGTGTTCTTGAACGGGCGGCGGCGGAATTGTCAGAACATATTCCTGCTGAAAAGCGCCCTCCTGCCTCTATGTTCAGTGCGCATATCTGGGCCATGAGCCACGGTGTTGTGGAACTGTATGCGCGGAACACCGGTACAGCGTCGCCGTTCCCACCCGAAGATTTGTTGGAGACTGGAATTGGTATTTATTTGCGCGGGTTGGGTCTGATTTCACCTGACGCATAAGTCACCTGACGTCTTTTGCGGTTTATCCAAGCCACGCACAGCCAGATGTGCTGTTCCGAAAACGAAAAGGCCGCGCACTGCGCGGCCTTTTGCAAATCTTTCGGTACCAAACTTAACGCTTGGAGAACTGGAAGCTCTTACGGGCTTTCGCTTTACCGTATTTCTTACGCTCAACAACACGCGAGTCACGGGTCAGGAAGCCAGCGGCTTTCAGAGCACCGCGCAGGGCTGGGTTGTACAGCTGCAACGCTTTGGAGATGCCGTGCTTAACCGCGCCGGCCTGACCTGTGAGGCCACCACCTTTTACGGTTGCAACAACGTCGAATTCACCTTCGACGCCAGCAATCTGGAATGGCTGACGCAGGATCAGCTGCAGAACGGGACGTGCAAAGTAGACGTCCTGGTCTTTGCCGTTCACGGTGACCTTACCGGAACCCGGCTTGATCCAAACGCGAGCAACAGCGTCTTTACGCTTGCCAGTTGCATAAGAGCGACCCAGTTCGTCACGAACCGGCTCACGTGTTACGATTTCTTCGGCCACGGCTTCGATGCCAGCAACGGCGCTGAGTTCTTCGAGAGTGTTGATCTGATCAGACATCTAACTTAGCTCCGGGTGTTTTTCTTGTTCATGGACTTAACGTCTAGAACTTCGGGGCTTTGCGCCTCGTGGGGGTGCTCAGCACCAGCATAAACGCGCAGGTTGGTCATCTGAACGCGGCTCAGGCGGTTGCCTGGCAGCATACGCTTGACGGCCTGGGTCACAACACGCTCGGGGTGTGCACCGTCGAGGATCTGCTGCTTGGTGCGGGATTTGATTCCACCCGGGTGGCCAGTGTGCCAGTAGAAGTTTTCTTCGCGCTTCTTGCCAGTCATCTGTACCTTGTCGGCGTTGATGATGATGACGTTGTCGCCCATATCCATGTGCGGCGTGAAGGTTGCTTTGTGCTTGCCACGCAGACGCATGGCAATGATCGAAGCAAGACGGCCCAGAACAACGCCTTCAGCGTCGATCAGGATCCATTTCTTGTCGATATCTGCAGGGGTCGCAGAAAAGGTTTTCATGTCAGGAGAGTCCTGTTTGATGTGTTAGACCGGCCCGATGGATCGGTCCGAATTCGATTTGGTGGTTTTAGGGACCCAGCTTATCCGGGTCAACCCACAAGCGCGTTAATTAATAAAGCAAAAACAACAGCTTAATAAATAGGTACTATAATACCCCAAAAATTCATGTACTCGCTTCCCTCTTTTTGGCGCACTTTTACCATACTAAAGAGACGCGCTACATTTAACGCGATTAGATATTAAATTCACTCGCCTTTAAGGAATAAGCGTCCGAGAAATATACAGAAAGCCGCATGTAAATGAACATTTCCTCCTAAACTTCAGTTGTCGCCATTCTTGCCCTTGGGGCTTGCACAGACGCCGCTTCAATCAAAACCCCGCCGGTCGAGGTTGGATTGAAGAATGCAGGCGTCAACCAACAACGCATTCAGGGTGTGACTGAACCAGTCGTGCGTACTTTTACCAGGGAAGAAGAAGAAAACACCCAGCAAGGCTTTTCGGGCGTAAGCGATGTCGGAGCTAACAATAGCCAAAAAATTGAGATCGTCGGTGCACTCTGTTCGCTCGATTCCGTTGAATTCAGCGCGAACTTTGCAACACCGGCAGTTTTGCGCGTCCCAAAGTATAAGGGCAAGCCAACGAAACTGCGTATTAAATGCCAAAAGGGCGACTTGAAGACGGATTTCGAAGTTAAACCACAGTTAGAGGGGACTATTGTCGCTGGGCCATCTGTTGCTGGGTTGGTCGCTGCCGCAGCCTCAACCGCTGTTGCCGTTAGTAAAGACAGCTGGTCCTATGGCGCCAACGATATTACCGTTTGGATCCAGCACGAAATAAATAGGCCTCTGAGACCTCTGCTGCGATCTCAAGGTTGCAGTAGAGATTTGGTGTCATTTGAGACAATTAACTTTACTCAGTGATTGAGCTCATGCAACCGTTTGCACACCCCTATGAGAATGCGAACATGAAATCACTAGATACTATACTAACCGCTTATGGTGCCGCATGGCACGAGCGCGATCCACAAAAGCGCATGGCATATTTGGAAACCTGCTGGGCGGAAGATGGTCGATATGTTGATCCCAACGGGGACGTGGCTGGCCGGGATGGGCTAGCTGCTTACATGGACGCCTTTCATGAGCAAGCCAAAGGCGCGAAGATCATCGTGACCAGCCAGCCCAATCCACATCACGAGGTTGCGCATTTCACGTGGGCCATGGTGGCTGTGGGCGGCATCCCCCTATTAAAGGGGCATGACTTTGCAACACTCGATCAAGACGGCCGGATCGTACAGTTGGTTGGGTTTTTGGGGGACCCGGAGCCGTTGGATAAGAGGAAGGGGTTGCTGAACTGGTTCAAACACTGATTTGTTCTGGCGGATTGTCCAGCAATGATCGCAAGCGCATCATTGCACCCTCAAATGCCTCAAGCGAGACATGGCCGTTCATGGCAATCCGCACTGCGTGGGGTGCGCGTCCATCGCGCAGGGCGAATTCATCTGCAGACCGGATTTGAACGCCCTGCCCTTCGGCAGCGCGACAAAACGCAGCCGCGCGCCATCCTGACGGTAACTTGAGCCAGACAAATGGCACCTCCGGGTCCCAGTTCAAATCAAAACCACCCAAGGCATTCACGGCCACGCGAACGTATTCAGCCATCGACTGCCGGATTTTCCTCGCCAGCTCAGGCGTTCTGGGGTCAGTCAGAAGAATCCGGGTCAATTCCGCCAATGGCTGCGCCAAGCCGAAATACCCATACTCTGCGGCGCGCCTAAGATCGGTACTTCGTCCTTGTGGTGCAATGGCAAAGCCAACGCGCAAAGCAGGTGTCAGTGTTTTAGAGATAGAGGACACATGCCACCCTCGTTCCGGCGCCAAAGCCCGAAAGCTGGGTGCACGAGCTTCGCCCATCCGGTAACAATCGTCTTCGAGAATCTGCAGATCATGACGCTTCGCCACATCCACAATTTCTTTGCGTCGAAACAAGGGGGTGTGGCCGCCGGTTGGGTTCTGCACTTCTGGCGAGACACACAACAATTGCGCGCCATGTTGACGTGCAGCTGCATCCAAAGCTTCTGGAACAATGCCATATTGGTCCATCTCGATCCCGACAACTTCGGCGCGCATTAATTCCGCAGCGCGCCGAAATCCGGCATAAGACAGATCCTCGACCAGAACGACAGGACGTGGACCACGCAAAACAGCCTGAAACACCACACACAATCCGTTCTGTCCACCATGTGTCAGGACGATGTCTTCGGGCCCCAAAGATCCCAGCGGCAAATCCGATAGCCAATCCACAACCGCTTGTCGCACGGGTTTATAGGCGTCCCGGGTTGGGTAATTGAGAAACAGCCAAGGGTCGGCCTCGGCAACCTGACGCACTGCATCTTTGATGGCAGCCACCTGCCCCACATCAATCAGTCGAGGACTGAACAGGCTTACGTTATGAGTTTTAGGCGGTTCAGTTTGTCTGGCCCAGACATCATCCAATAACGAAGTTTTGGGCGGCGCAACAAAGGTTCCGCGACCAACGCCGGCTTCGAGCAACCCTTCGTCGGTCAAAACTGTATAGGCGCGCGCTACGGTGCCCGGCGTTATGCCCAACTGATAGGCCAATTCGCGCACAGGGGGTAACTTTGTGCCTTCGGTCAAAGCGCCACCATCAATGGCTCCTCGGATGGTTTCAGCAACAGCTTTGTATTTCGGACCCTTTGAGCTCGGCAGGGCGTCCGGCCAAATTGTACCCATTACAATCTTTCCTTTGATTTCAACACAATTCGCAATGTATCAATCAAACGTACTTAAGTCACAATATTGTGTCAATACAATATGGAAAGGACCCCACTATGACACGTGCAATCTCGGCCCACGATCTGTCCCTGCTCAGCGCAAGCCCACGGCTGCCTTTGGTGGCAACGCTGGCAGTCCGTTTTGCTTATGCAGTCACAGAGTGGGACACCCGCCAACGTACAAGAAAACAACTGAAAAAGCTGGATAAACACCTACTTGAAGATATTGGCGTTTCCCGACTTGAGGCTGATCGCGAACACGCGCTCAGATTTTGGCAGCTGTAAGATATCCCCGTCCGGAAACGGACCTCTTCACTGGCCGGGGCTTGTCCCCGGCCCTTTTTCGTTTCATGTCTGCATTGTATCAAATTACATTACCCAGCCACGGCTGCTGCTGAGCCCTGCGGTGGAATTGAATAAGTCATTGTTGCCCGCGCAACGGGCTTATCGCTCCCTTCGGAAAACAGCAAAATGTCTCCGACAGCCAACGAGCGACCCAATTTAAGCAATCGAATTTCCGCAATCATATCAACAGACCCATCTGGCTTGCGCATGAAATCCATCGAACACCCAGTGGTGACCGCCAAGGCCTGTCGACCCACGCGCGCCAAAACCATCGCATAAGTCGCACAGTCTGCGAGAGCGAACATAGATGGCCCTGACACCGTTCCGCCCGGGCGCAAATGCCGATCTGCCACCAACAATCGCATGGTCAAACAATCCTCGGACAGCGCATCCAGAGCAAAGTCATCGGCCACCTGTGGGAACACTTCGGACAGATAGGCCATCAATTCTTCTTTGTTTAATGCCAATGGCATGCTTTTACTCCTCGCCTCTTCCTTTTAGAGTTGGGCCAATATTAATCGGGAGAGCAAGATGACAATTTTGGAACGTCGCGACACAGGCGCCATTGCCCATCTGAAATTAAATGCACCAGAGCGCATCAACGCCTTGTCCGATGAAATGTTGGCAGCCTTGCAAGAGCAATTTGATCTGCTACAAGCAGACACGACCATTCGCGTGGTTATCCTGTCAGGTGAAGGCAAAGCATTTTGTGCCGGCCATGACCTGAAACAGATGACAGCCGGACGCCAATCCGAAGACGGTGGCAAGGCCTATTTCAAGGATCTGTTTGATCGTTGCGCCCGCATGATGATGTCGATTCAAGCGTTGCCACAACCCGTGATCGCGCAGGTCCATGGCATTGCTACAGCTGCGGGTTGTCAAATGGTTGCATCGTGCGATTTGGCCATTGCAGCCGAAGGCACCCGGTTTGGCGTCAATGGAGTGAACATTGGCCTGTTTTGCTCTACGCCTATGGTTGCGTTATCACGCAACATATCCCGCAAGCAGGCATTTGAGATGCTTTCAACGGGGCAATTCATTGATGCATCGCGCGCGGCGGAATTGGGGCTGATAAACCGGGCCGTTCCAGCGCAAGATCTTTCACAGGAAACACATGCGCTTGCAGAAACATTGGCAAGCAAGCTTGGTGCAGCGGTCAAAATCGGCAAACAGGCGTTTTACGAACAGATTCAAATGCCACTGGATCAAGCCTATGCCTATACCGGTGACGTGATGGTTGAAAACATGCTCTATCGCGATACCGAAGAAGGAATCGCCGCCTTTATCGAGAAACGTGACCCCGATTGGGACCAATAAATTCCGAGGATTGGACCCAA
Organism: Phaeobacter sp. NW0010-22; assembly: GCF_040365955.1. Classification (NCBI taxonomy): domain Bacteria; kingdom Pseudomonadati; phylum Pseudomonadota; class Alphaproteobacteria; order Rhodobacterales; family Roseobacteraceae; genus Phaeobacter; species Phaeobacter sp. NW0010-22. The sequence continues at coordinate 480,175 of NZ_BAABWT010000004.1, read as the reverse complement.
AGTGATGATCGTTTCCTATATCTGGTAAAATTGTTTCCAAATTTGAACTTTCAAATTGGGCAGGAACATGGCAAACATTGGGCAAGGCAAATGCCTTGGACGCTTTTTGGGTCGCCGCCGGCGGAAGGTCCCTCCAAGCCAGGCTCTCTCTCTGGCGTTGACATTCCCGCACCGGCGACCCCAAAACCCCCTGCCATAATTTAAATTAACCCCACCAAGGGGCCACTGTCGCTTGACAGGCCGCTGAGATGTTGCGCGTTGGCTCTGGCTGGCCTATGTGGCACATCATGACACAGACATTGCATATCGTGGGCGGCGGCATGGCCGGGTCCGAGGCGGCCTGGCAGGCAGCGGAAATGGGCGTTGACGTGGTGATCCACGAAATGCGGCCCAAGGTCGAAACCTTTGCCCATAAAACCGGCAATCTGGGTGAAATGGTATGTTCCAATTCGTTTCGCTCGGATGATGATGAACAAAACGCCGTTGGATTGCTGCATTGGGAGATGCGCACCGCTGATGGTTTGATCATGACCACAGCAGATGAACACCGGCTGCCCGCGGGTGGTGCTTTGGCCGTAGATCGTGATCCTTTTGCCGAAACTGTAACGGCCAAATTAAAGGCCCACCCGCGCATTTCCGTGTCGTACGAAGAAATCACCGACCTGCCTCAAGACGGGCATTGGATCTTTGCCACGGGTCCGTTGACGTCAACTAATTTGGGGGCCGCCATTCAAGCGGAAACAGGCGCTGAGGCGCTTGCCTTCTTTGATGCGATCGCGCCGATCCTTTATGCCGAAAGCATCGATATGTCCAAGGCATGGATGCAGTCGCGGTATGACAAGGGCGAAACCGAAGAAGAGCGTACCGCTTATCTTAACTGCCCAATGGACAAAGATCAGTACGAAGCGTTTATCGATGCGTTGCTAACGGCAGATAAAACCGAGTTTCACGAAGGTGAAACCGCTGGGTATTTTGACGGTTGTCTGCCCATCGAAGTCATGGCCGAACGCGGACGCGAAACGCTTCGATTTGGACCGATGAAGCCAGTTGGGCTGACCAATCCACATAACCCCGAGAACAAGGCTTATGCAGTTGTTCAGTTACGTCGCGATAATGCTTTGGGGACGTTGTTCAATATCGTCGGGTTCCAGACAAAGATGAAGTACGGCGCACAGACCGAAGTGTTGCGTATGATTCCAGGGTTGGAAAATGCCAGCTTTGCACGTTTGGGCGGGATTCACCGCAATACGTTTTTGAATTCGCCAACCTTGCTGGACAATCAGATGCGTCTGAAATCCAAGCCACACATTCGATTTGCAGGCCAGATCACCGGTGTCGAAGGATACGTCGAAAGCGCTGCGATGGGGCTGTTGGCAGGCCGGTTTGCGGCGGCTGAGATACTGGGCATCGAATTGCCAGTGGTGCCACAGGATAGCGCCATGGGTGCATTGATCCATCACATCACCGGCGGCGCTGAAGCCAAGACCTTTCAACCCATGAACGTAAACTTCGGCCTATTTCAACCTGTTGAGGGGCTCAAGGGTGGGCGTCGTGGACGCAAAGATCGGTACAAAGCCTATACTGATCGCGCCAAAGCGGCGTGGCACGACTGGCTCTCGCATTCCTGACTGGACGGGTATCGGAACCTGCGCGTAACATATCGGCATGAGCGACAAATTCCTGAACAAGGCTTACGGGCTTGAAAGCGTAGAAGAGACTCTGGCCCATTACGACAAGTGGGCCGAGTCCTATGAGACTGAATTAGCGGAAAATGGTTATGCGACGCCGACCCGATTGGCTGCCGCGTTGTGGGATCATTTCAAAGACCCTGCCATCGAGATCCTTGATTATGGGTGCGGAACTGGTTTGTGTGGGGTGGAACTGCGGCGGGTTGGATTTCATATCGTGGATGGTGTCGATCCGTCCCCCGAAATGCTCTCCAAAGCCCGACAGCACAATGTTTACCGCGACTTGAGTGCGCTTGATATCTCATCTCCAAATCCGGTTGAAACTGGGCGTTATGCCGTCATTGTCGCCTGTGGCGTGATTGGTGTTGGCGCTGCTCCGCCTGAAACTTTTGATCTGGTGATGAATGCCTTGCCCAAAGGCGGTATTCTGGCATTTTCTTTCAACGATCATGCTATTGCAGATCGTGCTTTCGAGGGGCGCCTGAACGGGTGGCTGGATCCGGGTGCTGCGCGTTTATTGGTTAAAAAATACGGACCTCACCTGCCGAATATAAACTTGAACTCCAACATTTATATTGTTGAAAAAGCGTGACATTCACCACTCGGTTCGCCCCATCACCAACGGGGCCTTTGCACTTGGGGCACGCCTATTCTGCCTTGCTTGCGTTTGACGTGGCTCAGGCTCAGCAGGGACGTTTCTTGCTGCGTATCGAGGATACAGATACCGGCCGGTCCAGACTTGCTTGGGAGCAGCAGATATACGAAGATCTGACTTGGCTAGGCCTCACGTGGGAGCATCCCGTGCTTCGTCAGTCAGAACACTTACCGCATTACAATGCAGCTCTGATGAAACTGGCAGAGCGTGGACTGATCTACCCCTGTTCGTGTCGGCGCAGCGATATCAAAGCCGCCCTATCCGCGCCGCAAGAAGGTGTACCGCTTGCGCCGGGAGTTTATCCGGGCATGTGCCGGCACCGCAAAATGGATACGCGTCAATCCGGTGATGCCTTGCGCTTGAACCTGGGGCACGCCTTGAAAACCCTTGGCCCGCTTAACATGATCGAAACCGGCGCAAAGCACTCGGGAACCCATCAATTAGATCCTAAACAGTTGATGCGAGATGTCGGGGATCCGGTCTTGGGCCGAAAGGAAATTGAAACCCCATCTTATGTACTGGCCGCCGTCATCGACGATGCAGAGCAAGAGATTACGCATGTTGTAAGGGGTGGGGACCTATATCAGACGACATTTCTACAAATGGTGTTGCAGGCGCTATTGGACCTGCCAACACCGATTTATCATCACCACGGATTGATCCGAGATGAGCTAGGCAAACGGCTCGCGAAACGCGATGATGCGCGTGCGATTTCTAAATACCGAGCAGACGGGGTGAGCCCGTCAAAGATCCGGACCCTCGTCGGTTTGTAAACAACCCCAGCTATACCATTGGGGCCATCAACTCGACCTCTTCACCCGATTGGACCGAAGTATAAAAACAGCTTCGCCGGTTCGTGTGGCAGGCTGGACCAGTCTGGCGAACGACGACCAGCAAACAATCACGGTCACAATCCACCCGAAAATCCACCAATTCCTGCACATGGCCCGAACTTTCGCCCTTGACCCAGAAAGATTGGCGCGACCGTGACCAATAGGTGACGCGATGGGTTTCAAGCGTTCTAACGACCGACTCGGCATTCATCCACGCCATCATCAGCACCTCTCCGGTGTGTTCATCCTGCGCGATTGCTGGAATCAGGCCAGCGTCATTATAGATCAAGCTCGTCGGGTCGAAGGACATCTGCGAAAACCTTTTGCATCGAGAATTTCCGGTACTATGTATGAGGAATATCCAAAGAGGAAAAGCCATGTCCGGCGACACCGACCTGATCAAGCTCTATTCTGCCAGAATTCTGGCCCTTGCTGCTGATATCCCCCATATTGACCGTCTTGATAGTCCAGATGCGACGATCAAGCGTCGCTCGCCCCTGTGCGGGTCGACCGTTACGGTCGATGTGAAGATGACGGATGGCAAAGTTTCGGCCTTTGGTCAGGATGTCAAAGCCTGTGCCTTGGGACAGGCATCGGCATCGGTTGTTGGCGGAGCGATTCTTGGAGCCACGCGCGAGCAGGTTCAAACTGCGCGGGATCAGTTGAAAGCTATGTTGAAACAAGATGGACCTGCACCCGATGCCCCATTTGATGGGTTAGAAGTTCTATTGCCTGCACGTGAATATAAAAACCGTCACGCATCAATCTTGCTCGCCCTCGAAGCGACGCTGGAAGCGATGGAACAGGCAGAGCAAACGCACTGCGCTTGAAGCGCATCCCTTATCAAAGAAAAAACCGCCGCACTCTCTGACAGGAGAGTGCGGCGGCCAGTTGTGCGGGTCTTGTGTGGGATCCGACCATTATAGAACCGAGGCAGGTTCTAGATGGGTATGGACAGGCAGGTCACCCTCGCATCGAATGGGACAGGATGCAGTTTGAGTCGGCACAAGAACGCAGGCAGAAAAACAAAGGGCGCCATGGCCCTGAAAGTGGTTAGATTAATCCCGGCAAATGAAGACCAACCAACAACATCACGACAAGGGATGCGGCCCCTAGGGCATCTTGGATCAGCGTGTGCTGCGTCCGGGACAGAACAGATTTAATCTCGGTCAACATGGTTAAACTCCGGGCTAGAGGGTTAAACTTTTGTTGACCTTTTGTTCTCATTTCTAGAGCGCTCTGTAAAGAACTTTTAGAGAACATTTGCGAACATTTAGGGATTTTCGATGTAATACATTGGAACTTAAAGAGTTTTTCTTTGTCGGCTTTCACGGCATTGAGACCCGAATGTGGAACACATCAAAAGACATGTTCCACACCAGATATTACCCAACAGAGATCAGCTTGATCGCTTGATCCTGCTTCATCAACCACAACAGGGCCCGGGCTGCACGACCACGTTCGCTGCTGAGGTCCGGATCAGCCGTTAACAGAGCCCGCGCATCTGATTGAGCAATAGCCATCAAGCCCGCTTGCCGTTCCAGGTCGGCGATCCGAAATTTGGGCAAGCCGGATTGGGCGGTTCCGATCAAATCTCCGGCACCGCGCATTTGCAAGTCGGTTTCCGAAATCTGAAACCCATCCTCGGTTTCGCGCAAAACCTCGAGCCGTTTGCGTCCATTTTCGCTAAGCGGAGGTTGGTACATCAAAAGACAAGTCGAGGCCGCTTCGCCACGGCCAACGCGCCCGCGAAGCTGGTGCAACTGTGCCAAGCCAAATATCTCTGCACGTTCTATGACCATAATCGTAGCATTCGGAACGTTTACGCCCACTTCGATCACGGTGGTTGCGACCAACACGCTGGTTTCGCCAGCCTGAAACGCCGCCATGGCAGCGTCTTTTTCAGCGGCGGGCATCTGCCCGTGCACCAGCCCCACGACCCCATCCCCTAAAATAGCGCGCAGACGTTTGAACCGCTCTTCGGCAGCGGTCAAATCCACCAATTCAGATTCTTCGACCAGTGGACACACCCAATAGCATTGCCGACCATCATGGATAGCTTTGCGCAAATGGTCGACCACGTCCTTCATTCTCTGTGTACTGATGACGGCGGTTTTGATCGGTTTTCGACCTGCTGGTTTTTCATCCAGCACTGACACGTCCATATCCCCATACTGTGCCAAAGAGAGCGAGCGCGGAATCGGTGTTGCGGTCATAACCAATACATCGGCGCCCATGCCCTTTTCCGCCAATTCCATGCGTTGGCGTACGCCAAAGCGGTGTTGCTCATCCACGATCACAAGACGCAGGTCATGAAAGGCAACGTCGCTTTGGAACACTGCATGGGTGCCAACCAGAATATGGATATCTCCGCGTGCCAAAGCCGCCAGTTTCGCCTTGCGTTCACTGCCTTTGTCACGCCCAGTCAACAGATCGAGAACAACGCCGGCGTCTTCAGCTAACGGGCGCAGCCCTTCTAGATGTTGACGGGCCAGAATTTCGGTAGGGGCCATCATGACCCCCTGCCCGCCTGCTTCTACAGCCACAAGAAGCGACATGAAGGCCACCAGCGTTTTACCGGAGCCCACATCGCCCTGCAGCAAGCGATTCATCCGCATTTCACCCGCCATATCCGCCGCTATTTCTTCGATAGCGCGCGCCTGAGCATTCGTAGGGCGATACGGCAGGCTGGTTAGAACCTGCGATTGCAAACGCCCATCGCCAACACTGACAATCCCACGGGCTTTGCGTTCCCGACGACGTGCCAAAGCAAGGGTCAGTTGGTGTGCCATAAGTTCATCATAAGCCAAACGCGCACGAGACGGGGCAAAGGGGCTAACATCATCCAAGCCCATTGGTTCATGCGCGGCCAACATCGCTTCGTGCCACGTCGGCCAGTTCTCCTGAGCGACCTGAGATGGATCAATCCATTCCGAAAGATCTGGTGCCCGAGCAAGCGCACTGCGCGCCGCTTTGTACGCCGTTTTTTGCGTCACCCCTTGGGTCAAATGGTACACAGGCTCGAATTCAGGGATATCACCGGCCTCTTGAACCGGTAGCATATGGTCAGGATGCACCATCTGCGCAGTGCCATCGAACAGCTCCAACTTACCAGAGATCACCCGTTTTTCACCTGAGGGTAAAATCCGATTCAGGTATTCGCTACGGGCATGGAAAAAGACGAGTTGGAACTCTTCTTCCATATCCTCCACATCAATCCGATACGCACCCCCTTTATTTCTAGGAGGGTGATGCGCCCCAATTGTCACCTCGACCGTTAACATCGTGGGAAAATCAGCCCCACGGATCGTGTCACGCCGGCGGCGGTCGACCACTGCATAAGGCAGCGAAAACGCCACATCGCGGGGGGTTTCGATATCCATCTGGCTTAAGAGTTGCGCGGTTTTGGGACCAACTCCATCCAATGTCTCCAGCCCGGCAAAAAGCGGAAACAGCTGTTCAGGGCGCCCGCTCATGCCCCAGCTATCAACGACAACCAGCCGTCTTCGTCCAATGTTTCGATCCCCAGATCAGCTGCTTTTTTCGCTTTGGATCCAGCGCCCGGACCAGCCACCAACAGATCCGTTTTCTTTGAAATTGATCCCGACACTTTGGCCCCCAAGGTTTCTGCGCGTGCCTTGGCTTCGGCACGGGTCATTTTTTCCAAGGTTCCCGTAAAGACCACGGTCTTCCCCGCGACCGGGCTGCCTGATGTATCGGGCCGTTTTGCGTCGGCCACGTTGAGTTGTGACACCAACCGGTCGATCGAGGCTCGTTCGTTGTCTTGCGCAAATTCCGTGACTAACGAAGTCGCCATTACCTGCCCCATGCCATCTATGCCAACCAAATCATCCCACGCAGCCCCTTCCAGATTGGATGCTTGCGTAACCCCGGTTTCAAAAGCAGCCCATGAGCCATAGTGCAACGCCAGCATATTGGAGGCGGCTTCACCCACGTGTCGCAAACCGAGCGAAAAAATCACACGTCCCAAAGGGATTGTGCGTTTTTCATCGATAGCATCAAATAGGTTCTGTGCAGATTTTTCACCCCAGCCTTCGCGGTTCTTCAACTGTTGCATGCCAGAGGAAAACCGATCTCGGAGCGTAAAGATGTCGGCCGGTTCCGCAATCCATCCATCAGTGTGGAACTGCTCCACCTGTTTGGCCCCAAGTCCCTCGATATCAAAGGCACCGCGTGACACGAAGTGCTTTAGCTTTTCTACGGCTTGCGCCGGGCAAATCAATCCGCCAGTACACCGACGTACGGCATCGCCTTCTTCCCGTACCGCGAGGCTGTCACATTGCGGGCACGTTTGCGGAAACACAAATGGAACAGCGGACTCACTGCGCTTACTCAGATCCACATCGGCGATCTTTGGAATGACATCTCCGGCACGATAGACCTGAACCCAATCCCCCACACGGATATCTTTTCCATCGCGAATTGTTTCGCCTTTGGCATCCTGACCGCGAATATAATCTTCGTTGTGAAGCGTCGCGTTCGACACCACGACACCGCCTACGGTGACAGGCGTCAGGCGCGCAACTGGACTGAGCGCCCCGGTTCGTCCAACCTGAATATCGATTGCCTCCAGCCGGGTCCAAGCCAGCTCTGCTGGGAATTTGTGAGCGATGGCCCAACGGGGCGTGGTAGAGCGGAAACCCAACCGACCTTGCAGCCCAAGATCATTTACTTTGTAAACAACGCCGTCGATATCATAGCCGAGTTGCGAACGCTGGGCTTCGATATCCTTGTAGTGCCCAATCAATTCGTCTGTATCTGCGCACAAACGTGTCAGCGGATTGGTTTGAAATCCGAACGATTGAAGGCGTTGCATAGCCTCCCATTGCGTTTCCGCTAAAGGTTCTGAGAGTTCACCCCAAGCGTAGGCAAAGAATTTCAAAGGTCGCGACCGAGTGATTTCTGAATCCAACTGACGCAAAGAACCCGCTGCGGCGTTTCGCGGGTTGGCGAAAGTTTTACCACCTCGTTCGGTTTGGCGCGCATTCAACGCTGCGAAATCTGGGTGCGACATGTACACTTCGCCACGGACTTCGAGAATTTTGGGCGCGTTAGAGATTTGATGCGGAATATCCGCGATGGTCCGTGCATTGGCTGTAACGTTTTCACCCGTTTCCCCATCCCCCCGGGTCGCAGCCTGAATCAGAACCCCGTCTTCGTACCGTAGAGACAGGGACAGCCCATCAATCTTGGGCTCGGCTGTGTAAGAAAGGGAAGTTGCCTCGGATATCCCCAAGTATTTGCGTATTGAAGTATCAAAACTGACAACATCGTCGTTGTCGAACGCATTGCCCAGCGACAACATACGCAAAGCGTGGGCAACTTTGCCGAATCCCTCTGATGGTTTGGATCCAACCCGTTCTGATGGGCTGTCTGTTCTCTTTAACGCCGGAAAACGTGCTTCGATTGCAGCATTTCGCAATTTGAGCGCGTCATAATCTGCATCTGAGATCTCAGGCGCATCTGCCCCATGATAGGCTTCGTTCGCCTGCAACACCATCTTAGCCAAGCGCGCAAGCTCTTGCTTGGCTTGCTCTTTGGATAGGTCTTGAGTGGGTATGCTGTCGGTCATGGCCTCGTCCCGCCGTTTGTCGTTGGGACAAGTGATAGGACGAGGCCATGGTCAGGTCCAGATGTTGTCTTCGTGAGTGGTAGCGACCACTCTGGACAGGTGGTCAATACAAGACGCTCTAAATGCTATGCGTTAACGGCAATACGTGAGTCAGGCATGTCGACCGGTTGAGGGTCACGAAGAACATACCCCCGGCCCCAAACCGTTTCGATGTAGCTTTCGCCATTTGTGGCATTGCTGAGTTTTTTGCGCAGTTTACAGATGAACACATCAATAATCTTCAATTCAGGCTCATCCATACCGCCATACAAATGGTTCAGGAACATTTCTTTGGTCAGTGTCGTGCCTTTGCGAAGGCTTAACAGTTCCAACATTTGGTATTCTTTGCCAGTCAAATGTACCGGTTGCCCTTCCACATCCACTGTTTTGGCGTCCAGGTTCACCGAAATCATCCCCGTTTTAATCACCGACTGAGAATGGCCCTTGGACCGTCGGATGATGGCATGAATACGTGCGACCAACTCTTCACGATGAAAAGGCTTTGTCAGATAATCATCTGCACCAAACCCAAAGCCCTTAATCTTGTTATCGGTGTCGTCTTCGCCTGACAGAATGAGAATCGGTGTTTCAATCCGAGACATCCGCAATTGCCGCAAAACCTCATGTCCGTTCATATCCGGAAGATTGAGGTCTAATAAAATGAGATCGTAATCATAGAGCTTGGCCAGATCTATCCCCTCTTCCCCCAAATCCGTGGCGTAAACATTCAGGTTCGCGTGGGTTAGCATCAACTCAATGCTTTTAGATGTCGTTGGATCATCTTCAACCAGAAGTATACGCATGTCTATTTCTCCGCCTTAAACTTAGTCCCGTGTTGAGATCAACCGTGGCCAATAAAGGTTAACCCCGCGTTACCGATAATTAAATTATGTATCATCAACCTAAAGTTGTCGATATTTTTTTATGGAAGTTGTTTTTAACGCATCTTCACCATGATCTGCCAATGCAGACACCCATCCATTGAATTCCTCATCACTGAGGCCATACATTTTCTTGGCATCTGACAGGGTAATCAGCCCGTATAACACCCCCCTCACAACGGCAATCTTGCGCGAGGCAACCCACCGTGACGTGCCAGGAGACGGCAAATCAGATCGCGTCATAATTGTGCCATCTGGCAAAGTTACGGCCCCTGGGCCTTCGACTTTTCGCAAAAACATCACCTGTCCTTTCTGCTAGTGATGAAACTTTCGAACAGCCTACTTAACGTGCGGTGAAACCGCCCCTTGAGAGTGTCTAGGATTTTCCTATATTCTGCCAGTCTTCCTTAACTCGGACTGGAGCTGCCCCATGGCGCTTGATGCAGAACACCCGCTGAACTCACTTGGATTTGCCAAGCCACCTGCTGAAACGCGGGTTGTTGTGGCTATGTCCGGTGGCGTCGATAGCTCTGTAGTTGCAGCATACTTGGCCGATCAGGGCTATGATGTCGTTGGCGTGACACTTCAGCTTTATGATCACGGCGCGGCGCTAGCCAAGAAAGGTGCGTGCTGCGCAGGTATTGATATCCACGATGCGCGTCGCGTTGCTGCCGAACGTGGTTTCCCTCATTACGTCCTAGATTATGAGAACATTTTTAAGGATGCGGTGATTGATGAGTTCGCCGACAGCTATTTAGCGGGTGCGACACCTGTTCCATGTATTCGCTGCAATGAACGAGTCAAATTCAAGGATCTGCTGGAGACTGCCAAAGATCTAGAAGCGGACTGCATGGCAACCGGTCATTACATCCAGCGTAAGGTCGGATCCAATGGGTCTGAATTGCATTCAGCCGAGGATGCAAACCGCGACCAAAGTTACTTTCTGTTCTCAACCACCCCAGAGCAACTCGATTACCTTCGCTTCCCATTAGGCCACCTGCCATCGAAAGACGCCACACGCGAAATGGCCGCTCAGTATGGATTGGCGGTCGCGGACAAGCCAGACAGTCAGGACATTTGTTTCGTGCCTGATGGAGATTACGCCAGTGTCATCCAGAAATTACGCCCTGGTGCCGCTGAGCCCGGTCAGATCGTCCACAGCGATGGCCGCATCTTGGGCGAACATAACGGCGTCATCCACTACACGATTGGACAGCGCCGTGGTCTCGGCATCGGTGGTTTGAGCGAACCGCTCTATGTTGTGCGGCTGGATGTCGATAAAAAGCAGGTTGTTGTGGGCCCCAAAGAGTTACTGGTCACCCGCACCATTCCCGTCCGCGAAATCAACTGGTTGGGCGACGCCCCGTTTACTTCGCAAAAGGAATGGCATGTTTCGGTCAAGGTCCGATCAACACGCCCCCCCCGTGAGGCAATCATTCGCCCGCTGAACGACACAACAGCCGAAGTTGAACTGTTGACTCCAGAGGAAGGCGTATCGCCCGGTCAGGCCTGTGTCTTCTATGATTCTGATAGCAGCCGCATCTTTGGCGGTGGATGGATCTGGCGCGGGTACTAACTCGCCTCAGAGCCCATCTGTACCGCTATCGAGCAAGACATACAGCCCCGCACAAATCATAACGTAAGGGGCAAGTCTTTCAAACTTGCTGATCCACGAACCCGTTGGTCTGGCTGTTTTTGTAAACACCAGCCCGATCGCCCCAAGCAACACCACAGCCATCAAAGCTCCCATCAGCGCTGCGCCGCGATAGACCGGGCTAGACTCGACCAAAAGCGGCGTCATCACTGCGAAACTGTCCAAAGACAGGCTGAGAAAAAGAACCGTTGTCATCACTAGGGATGTACGGCCAGAAAAACCTTGCTCCGCGCTATTTTCTGCCGACCCGAACTGCTGCCAGACACCGCGCATGCCCAAAAAAAGCGGGATCAGCCCAAGCAGCCCAGCCGACCCGAATTGCACCTGATTGGCCCCTAGTGCCACGCCCATAGCAGCGGTCAGGATCAGCCCTTGTGCAAGCATGTATGCGAGGATGGACCGCCAAGGCCCCATAACAAGGCTTAGCCCCAATAGGGCAGCAAGATTGTCAATGTTTGTGAAAATTTGCGCCAACCCAGCAGAGAGCGCAAAGGCCAGGATATCCATGCTCCGTTACCCTTTTGGCAGTCTGGCCAAAACCGCACGCGCCGCCCGAAGGCCGGGATCTTCACCACCGCGACCGAGACGTTCCATCGTGATGCGCATCGCCTCTGCCTGCTCTTCTGGGTTTTCGAATACATGCGCCAAGCCTGCTGCTATATTCTCGGGCAAGCAGGCCGGGCCAAGGCTTTCGGGAATGGTCCGGGTCTCACTGACAAGATTGACCAGTGTGACGGTATCAATCAGCGCCATCTTTTCCATGATGGTATGGGTCAGCCAGCTGAATTTGTACGCAATCACCATTGGCGTATGTGCAGCGGCCAATTCAAGCGACACAGTCCCAGAGGCTGCCAAGGCCATCGAAGCAGTAGCGAACGCCGCTCGTTTATGGCTCTTGGCAATGTCTTGGTCAAATTCACTAGGGTTGATGACAACCGGATTTCCCGGCCAATCTTTGACAAGCTCAGTTACCAATGCCGCGACGTTTGGCGTTGCCGGTACAACAACGCGCATGTCTGGATGATCGGCAAGGAATGGTTTCAACCCTTGCCCAAATATCGGGGTTAGCTTGCCTACTTCGCCACGTCGCGATCCGGGTAACGCCAGCAGAACAGGCGCATCTCCTAAACCATAATGCGCGCGGAATGCTGTGATCTCTTCTTCGGTTGCTTGTGGCTCACCAACCACTGGGTGCCCGACGAAATCACAGGCCGTGCCAGCGGCCTCCATATATGGAGGTTCAAACGGCAGCAGAGCAAGAACATGATCAATGACAGCCGCCATCTTGTCCGCCCGCTTCGGACGCCATGCCCATACGCTGGGCGCAACATAGTGTACGGTATGGATGTTACTGGCTGCTTTAACGATCTTTGCAACCCGCAGGCAAAAATCCGGGCTGTCGATTGTGATCATCACATCGGGTTGGGTTTCCAGCACCTGTTCCGCAGTTTCAGCAATCCGCTTCTTCAGATGAAAATACTTGGGCAACACTTCAGTCAGGCCCATGATGCTCAGTTCTTGCATGGGAAACCGGCTGACCAGCCCCTGCCCTTGCATCAGTGGTCCACCGATCCCATCAAAGCGCACATCAGGACAGAGGGTTTTCAAACCCTCCATCAATGCCGCACCAAGCCGGTCCCCCGACGGTTCACCGGCCAGGATAAAGACACGCATCAGACGGCTCGCTCACGAACCCATAGAAATAGGCCAAGGCGGTCACATTCGCCCACCACATGGTCCCAATCCAAAACTATGACACCACCTTGTTCTATCACAATGCCCGCTAGGCCCGCGGCTACAGCAGCGGTGACGGTTCCCGCTCCGATGGTTGGCAGGTCCACCCTGCGGTCTTGATCAGGCTTTGGGGCTTTGAACAAAACACCGCCGCCCGCATCAGGACGTTGGGTCAGCGATTGCAGCATCCAATCAGTTCCAAACACCCCTTCGATCGCCAACGCCTGACGACGCAAAACGACACAGGCCTGCCCCACGTCAGCGGCACACATGCATTGCACGATTTCAGTTCCCCGGGAGGCATCCGCGTGATCCGTGTCCGAAGGCTGCGCCTTCGTTGGGCAACCAACCTCAGGCAGCAGGTCTGGCGCCAATTCATGCGCCGCGCGCACATGCAACCCAGCATGCTCGAAAATCTCGATCACCGCGCGCAAAGCCCCGTCATCCCCGGCCATCAACGCCTTCTGAATGATCGGAACCAAAGGCATCGTTGCAGCATCTATCCGCGACGGATCAACTGGTGGTCGCTGAATAGAGCCGACAAAGCACACATCAGTGACGCCTTTGTCTTTGATCTCGGCAATCAAGGTTCCAAGAGTTTCCAACCGAAAGGAACGATCAACCTGCACCTCGTCGGGAGTAAATCCCTCGAGGGCGAAAACCAAAGGCGCATTTGGCAAACGCGCCACAACTTCGGCAGGCAACCCACCCGATCCGACGATGAGTGCAAGCATGGTGTTAGCTCCCCGGCGTTAGGAAGGACCGATCAGAGTCGCCCATCACAAATTCCACTATCTCGCGCACATAATCGCTTTCGGTTTCATCACCCAAACGCTTGGCCCGCTCGTGAAACGTGCCCTCGCCTTGCGCCAGCATTTGAAACGCCGCCCGAAGCGATGTGATATCCTGTCGCGAGACACCACGTCGTTTGAGGCCGACAAGATTCAACCCATCCAACTCCCCACGCGGGGCCTGAACCAAGCCATAAGGAATGACGTCATTTGTGACCATTGTGACAGCACCAACAATGGCGCCGCGCCCGATACGAACAAACTGGTGAACTCCGGACAAGCCCCCAATAATGACATTGTCATCAATAACGACATGCCCAGCGATTGCCGCTGAATTTACGATGACCACGTGATTTCCAACATGTACATCATGGGCAATATGACACCCAGCCATCAGCAGATTGTCATTTCCAATCCGTGTGATGCCACCACCGCCTTCGGTACCGGCATTTACGGTCACATGTTCCCGTATCCGGTTTCTCGCCCCGATCACGACCGAACATTGTTCGCCTTTGAATTTCAGGTCCTGTGGGATTTCGCCAATCACAGCAAAGGAGAAGATAACGGAATCATCGCCGATTTCTGTATCCCCGGTCACAACGACGTGGGACTTGAGTTCAACCCGATCCCCCAAACGAACGTCCGGGCCAACAACGCAGAAAGGTCCAATCGTACAATCGGCCCCGATAACAGCGCCGTCTTCAATGACCGAGCTGGGATGAATCTGCGACATGGGTCAAGCCTTTTGAAGATCAACGAGCGCGGAAAACTCAGCTTCGGCTGCCACTTCGCCCTCTACGGTTGCAAGGCCGCCAAATTTCCAGACTTTGCCACCCGGCTTGCCGCGCAGAGTCTTGAGCTCCATCTCAAGCACATCGCCGGGAACAACTTTGCGGCGGAATTTGCATTTGTCGATCGACATGAAATAGATCAGCAACTCTTTATCCGCCAAATCCAAAGCCGTACCAATCATAACACCTGCTGTTTGCGCCATGGCTTCCACAATCGTGACGCCGGGCATAATCGGCACACCCGGAAAGTGTCCTTGGAAATGAGGTTCGTTCATCGTCACGTTTTTGATGCCACGTGCGGACTCATAGCCCCGAATGTCCAAAACCTTGTCTACCAGCAGAAACGGATACCGATGCGGCAAGATACGCTGAATCAACTGAATGTCGGCACTTTGGGTTTCGGTCGTCATGTGCAGGTGTCCTGATTTTTTTAGTTTTTCTAGGATCTGACTAACAATACAAGCGCGTTAGAGCAAGGCGCTCACTGTTCAGGAGCTGGCAGGCGAATATTGGATCCATCTCCAATTGTCGCATCTATGCGCGAAATGGCAATATCCGTGATATCTGAATCCTTCGAACGTAAAAACACATTGGATCGCTCCAATACTGCTACGGCGCCGGCCTCTTGCATAAGGGCTTCGAGAACAGGTTGCGCCAACTGCAGAAAGACACTTCCGGCCTGCTGTTGCTTACGATCCAAATCTTCCAGCTTGGCCCGCTGCCCATTTCGATGGCTTTGTACCTTGCGATCAAACGCATCCACCAGAACCCGAAAAGCCTCGGGTTCCATTTCGCTGCGCCGCTCTGTTAGGTTCTGTTCTTCTTGACTGAGTTCAGCAATGATCCGCTCGTTTTCAGCAGCAAGAACAGCACTTTCTGCCTCAATTTCATTGGCGATACGACGTCCGTAAGCTGACCGCCCATACATCGTTTCCCACGAAAGGGTCAGGATCTGACTTTGAGGGACGCCTAATTCCTGCGCTTGTAGACCTTGGGAGGGAAGGCAAAGCAAAAGACACAGAGCCAGAAATAGGCCCTGTGTCCAGAAATGTTTCTTGAGGAGCTTAAGTTCCACGGTTTAGAACCGTGCCTGGATGGTCAGGTCAAAGCTCTGCTCCTTGTCGAATGTTTCTTTCTTGAGAGCTTTGGTGAAGTTGAAACGCAGAGGACCAAACGCCGTTGTCCACAAGACGGAAAACCCGACGACGTGACGCAAAGACCCATCCGCACCAACAATATTGCCACCGGCCGTATTGACGTTCTTAAGGTCCCAGAGATTACCAACATCATAGAACAACCCACCCCGGATCCCGAGCTCTTCGGGGAGCCCAAGTGGGAATTCCGCTTCAAAACGGGCGGCAGCGAAGTAGTTGCCGCCGATTGCATCATCCTGCCCGCCGGACAGATCGCGTGGACCAATACCCGCTGGTTCAAAGCCCCGAATGACCTCGGAGCCGAGAATAAAGCGGTCAATCGTCCGGCTGCTTGTATTACTACGCCAGCTCAACGCACCAACTTCGAAAGATGCCCGCAGAGTTACTTCTTCATGCAGAACCTTGGTTTGCGCAATCGCCTTGGCCGCTGTTTTTATGAACTCGTTGTCACCACCCAGCCCAGCAGCATCGAGACCGACTTCGAACAACACGCCAGAATTTGGATTCAATCCACCGAGGCGGCTGTCGTACGAATAGGTTAGACCTAGAGAGCTCGAAGATCTTTTTCCTTGCGCGATCTCTGACGTGATCACGGCCCCAGTTGCAATGTTTGTACGGGTCAACATTTCTGTGTTGTTCCATCCGTAACGGACCTGCAACGTAGATAGCTCACCAAGCTTGAAGGCCAGCGAAGGGTTAAAGAACCGACGAGACGTGTCATAGCTGGCAAAACTGGAGTTTCTGGTCGAAAGCCCCAGATCAACATTGAAGGCAAGATTTCGGCCAAGCAAATGTGGTTCACCGAACCCTAGAACATAAGATTTAGAATCCTGAGCCGTCGAAATTTGAAGGCCCAGACGTTGCCCCCGCCCAAGGAAGTTTTCTTCCTTCAGACCGATCGCCACCCCAAAGCCGTCAGCCGCCGAAAAGCTACCACCGAGATTAAGCGATCCTGTTGGCTGTTCTTCAACATCAACGTCTACAATCACGCGGTCGGGCGTTGTCCCTTCACGGGTTTCCACGCTGGATTCCTTGAAAAAACCAAGTGCTCGAATACGTTCTGCGCTTTCACGAATTTCACGAGGGTTCAGAGGATCCCCCTCAACGCTAGTAAACTGTTGGCGAATGACCCGGTCGAGGGTGGTCGTGTTTCCTTCGATGTCGATCCGTTCAACGAAGACGCGCGGGCCCTTAACCAATGCAAACTCAACATCCAATGTCAGATCCCGGTCGTTTCTGGTAATCCGGGGTTCAACTCTTAGGAAATCCACGCCATCACGAAGGGCGAGGCGTTCCTGACGTGCGATGGAATTTTCGACCAGAGACGGCGAGTAAATCACACCGGGCTTGATCTTCAGAACATCGTTATATCTCGGAGCTTCCACGCCTTTTATTTCGCTAACGGTCGAAATTTTACCAAACGAAAACTGCTGACCTTCCTGAACGTCCATCACCAGAAAAAACGCATCGCGTTCGCGTGTGAACTCTACGTTTGCGCTGTTGACCCGGAAATCGATGTATCCGCGCGACAGATAAAAATCGCGAAGCAACTGCTTATCGAACTCAACCCGGTCCGCAATAAATGTGTCGGAGCGGATAAATGTACGCAACAGACCTGCCTGTTTACTCGCCAGAATGCGACGCAAACGACGATCAGAGTAAACACGGTTCCCAACAAAGCTGACGCGTTCAATCTCAATCGTGGTCCCTTCGGCGATCTCAAATACCAAATCCACGCGGTTGTTTGAGCGGCGAATGATCCGAGGAACGACGGTTGCTGCAACACGGCCTTGCGAAGAATACACTTTGGAGATTTCACTGGCATCTTTTTCGGCTTGCTCGGGCGTGAAAACGCGACGCGATTGTGATGAAACAACACCTTCTAGGGTCTCATCTTTGATGCGTTTATTGCCTTCAAAGCTAATTTTGTTAATCGTCGGGTGCTCTTCGACGGTGATGAGCAATGTGCTTCCACGAGGTGTCAATTCGACTGATCCAAAAACACCACTGTCAAGGATGCGCTTATACGCGTCGTTCAATTGACCTGCTGTCACCTTTTCACCGCGGGCGATTCCCGTTCGAGCGACAATCGTCGATGTCTCGATTCTCTGATTTCCTTCCACTTGCACAGAATTGAAAGTGTAGGTTTGAGCCATCGCTGGCGTCGCCAATCCGGTAAAAACCGTTGCCAAGAAAAGAAAAATCCCTCCTAGAACGCGATACAAGATGTAGTCGCTTGAAATTTTCCCTCCGCAGGATGTACCCGCGCATCTCCCAATAGACATCAAATCATCAACCCGAATTTTTTAGACCTTGGGATGTGAGTAACGGCATTGGCGTGAGTTGTCAAAAGCACAAAAAGACACGCGGCCCTGTGAGCCGCGTGTTGCTTGTCGAATGTCCTAAAGATGTGAAGCGGAATCAGAGACTGCCGAGAAATGCCCCGAGGAGCAGCGCAAAACCAATTGCTGTAATAAACAGCACACGATCCCAATTCAGGGCCACTAAAAGGCCCAAGCCACGATATGAATGCTGCAATGTTTGCATGCCCAAATCCTCTTAGAGCTACTCGTTTAGCACAATCTAGACATACATTGTGGCCAGACTTGGGCGTTAGCTCAGAGAGGTTGGGAAAATTTTAGCAAAACAAATCGTTGCCGAGCGAGAAAACCATCAGCGAAAGGATCATGGTAATCCCAATCGCCATCAAGAAACGCAACACAGTATCGCTTGGTGGTTTGCCTGTGACAGCCTCGTAGGCATAAAAAACCAAGTGCCCCCCGTCCAGTGCAGGAATTGGGAACAGGTTCAACATCCCGATAGCCGTGGACAGAACCGCAATAAACCAGATGAAGCTTTGTGCGCCCTGACTTGCCATCGCGCCTGATGTCTCGGCAATGCCTATAGGTCCGGAAATGTTGCAGGTGCTGATTGCCCCAGTCACCATATGCCAGAGGCCCGACAGCGATCCTTGAATGATTTTCCCGGTCTGAACGACGCCATCTGTAAGCGCCATGCCAACACCACCCGCCTCGGTCGCAGGCACCAACATCATGCCGCCGACGATCCCCACACGCCAATGTGTGACAAAGCCACCTTCGGGTTGCGGTTCATCCGTACGCCGGGGTGCAAGCGCAAATTCCAGCATTTCACCATCGCGCCAGACAGACAATAGCAACACTCGTCCGTCGGATCCTTCGACAGCCTCTTTCAATTGCTCGAACGCAAAGATGTCTTGACCATCAACAGCCGTGATAACGTCGCCAGAGGCCAGTTCGATATCCATAGCCGCGCTACGGGGGGCCACCTGTTGTACCAATGGCGGGAACAACCAAGGCCCGGTAACAGTCTGCGTTTGGCCATCGCGATTAACAGTAAACTCCAGTTGCTTCTGCGCCTCAAGGGAATCGACATAGTCAGTCCACCCGTCTGCATCATCAAATTTTGGAAGAGTTTTGCCGTTGATCGCCTGTATCTCATCCCCGATCTGCAGCTCTTGTACTGTGTTCGGAAGAGTCTTGAGTTCGCCAATGGTCAGTGGATCAGTCGCAACACCGCGCGCCATGAAAATGCTGGCAAACACCAAAATAGAGAGCGCAAAGTTAAAAACAGGCCCCGCAGCAACAGTCGCAGCTCGGGCCCATAGTGGCGCCCCGTGCATGGTCCGACGCAGCGCGGCTGGATCCTGTTCCAGATCGGCCATCGTGCCTTCGTCTTTTCCAGATGCTGCATTGGCGTCGCCCAAAAACTTTACGTAGCCACCAAAGGGCAACAAAGCTATTTGCCAGCGTGTGCCATGCTTGTCGTCACGACTCCAAAGAACCGGCCCAAACCCAAGTGAAAACACTTCGGCGTGAATGCCCGACCACCGTCCAACAATATAATGTCCGTATTCATGAACCGCCACAATCACGGAAAGGGCCAGCACGAAAGCCACGATCATGTAGATCAAACCACCGAATTGGGGGATCAACGCTGCAATATCCAAAATTTTACCCTGCTCTATTTACCATGGCGTCATCTGTCCATTGACGCGCGAGATGGTCCGTTTCGGTCACATTATCAAGGGTCATTGCGGCATCAATGAGACCCGAACCTGCCTCAAAACGGTCCAAAACCTGCTCAACAAGGATCGCCATATCCAAAAAACCAATGCGCCCGGCAATAAAATGATCCAAAGCGCGCTCTTTGGCGCCATTGAAGACGGCACCCGATAATCCGCCACGCTCCATGACCCAGCGCGCCAGTCGCAACGCCGGATAGCGCGCATCCTCTGGGGCGCGGAAATTCAACTGACCCAGCTTTGCAAGATCCAGTCGTTCAACCGGCAAATCCAGCCGATCAGGCCAATGTAGTGCATATCCGATGGCATGGCGCATATCCGGTGCACCCAGGTGCGCCATCAGCGCACCATCGCGAAACCCAACCAATGCGTGAACAATAGATTCAGGGTGAACAATCACCTCAATCTGGTCAGGAGAAACACCAAAGAACTCTCGTGTTTCAATGACTTCCATCGCCTTGTTAAACATTGACGCACTATCGATGGTGATCCTTTGCCCCATATCCCAATTGGGATGGCTTGAGGCTTGGTCAGGCGTTGCGTTTTCCAGATCCACCAACGGCCAATCCCGGAATGCTCCCCCGCTGGCGGTGATAATAATCCGTTCAACCGCTCCCATATCCTCCCCCACCAGGGCTTGAAATATGGCAGAGTGCTCGCTATCGACCGGTAGCAAACAGGCATCATGCGTGCGTGCTGTTTCCAATATCAAACTGCCCGCACACACCAAGGATTCCTTGTTGGCCAGCGCAAGGGTCGCCCCGTGTTTCAAGGCCTCTAGGCCCGGTGCCAACCCTGCTGCCCCAACAATCGCAGACATCACCCAATCGGCAGGTCTGGAGGCGGCCTCAGTCAATGCCGCCTGCCCCGACGCAGCTTCGACCCCGGTGCCGGTCAAGGCATTTTTCAAATCATCAAGACGGGCATCAAAGGCTGTAACAGCCAAATTCGCCCCCACGCGTTGGGCATCAGCAGCGAGTTGTTCAATGTTATGGCCCCCTGTCAGGGCGACCACATCATAGCTCTCAGGCGCACGGGCAATCAAATCAATAGTATTCTGACCGATCGACCCTGTTGCCCCGAAAATCGAGACCTTACGCATTACATATCTCCGGGTGCCAGAAACAATCCGACGATCAGAACAAACACAGCGGCCCCCATCATACCATCAAATCGATCCAAAAAACCGCCATGTCCAGGGATAAGGTTCGAGCTGTCTTTGATCCCTGTTTTGCGTTTGATCGCGCTTTCTGCGAAATCCCCCGCCTGAGAGGCCATCGAGGTTAAGACCGATATCACAACCAATGGCAGGCCAAACCCACCGATGATTGCAAAACCAACCCCAACGAAACCTGCCGCGACCCAACCACCAGCCGTTCCCGACCAGGTTTTTTTAGGGCTCACACGGGGCCAAAACTTTGGCCCACCAATAGCCTTGCCAACAAAATACCCGGCCACATCTGTCGCGACAACGACACAGATGAGCCAAAGCATCCAGTCAAACCCCATGTTTTCGCGGATTGAGATAAAACCCAAACCCGCTGCGGTGATCCAAATGGAAAACACCACATACAGACCCCGGTTTTGTCGCAACTGCCCCATACCAACCAACGCGGGCGCAAGGACAACAGGCAGTCGGAAAACGGGCGGGATATGATAGCAGGCCATCACTGCGACACCGGTAAGAACCGCCAGTTGCACCGCAACACCAGATCGTTCGGGGTCGAGCATGCGCACGAGTTCCCAAATCATTATTGCAGCAGCAACCGCGATGAAGCTCTCGAACCACAAACCGCCTTGCCAAACTTCGATGGCCCCAATCCCAACCAAGACGACGGCTGAGGTTACACGTGCTGCAAGATCAGACCACCGACTGTCGCTCATGTTTTGACCGCTCCGAACCGGCGATCACGCGATCCATAGCTTTGGCACAGGCGCGTCAGCTCAGCCGCAGTGAAGTCTGGCCAAAGCGTGTCGATGAATTCGTATTCTGCATAGGCTGATTGCCATAACAGGAAATTGGAAATCCGCGCTTCGCCACTGGTTCGAATAACCAAATCAGGATCCGGCAAAACATGTGTATCCAGATACCGTGGCAAGGTTTCTTCGTCTACATCCTTGGGCAACAGCTTACCGTCAGCAACGTCCTGCGCCAGCCGTTTGGTTGCACGCGCAACTTCGTCGCGACCGCCGTAGTTAAGCGCAATCGTCAATTGGACCCCTGGGTTGTCCTTGGTCAAATCTTCGAGTTCCCCCATCAACCCAACCAATTTGGCATCTAACCGCAGCCGGTCCCCAATGAACCGCACCCGCACGCCACGGCGATGCAGTTCACGTGTTTCCTTAGTGATATAGCGGCGAAACAAACTCATCAGGCCTGCAACTTCGACCTGTGTGCGTTTCCAGTTCTCAGTCGAAAACGCAAAAATCGTCAGATATTTCACCCCGATGGTTGGGCAAACATCAACAACCTCGCGCACGCGTTTTGCGCCCGCGTGGTGACCAAACAATCTAGGGCGTCCACGAGCCTGCGCCCAGCGTCCATTGCCATCCATGATGATCGCGACATGACGCGGGCCGACTGCGGGCTCTGAATACGGGTCAATGGGCATCAACTCGACGCTCAGACCTGCATAATTTCGGCTTGTTTCACTTCAAGACCATCGTCGATGACCTTGATCATCTTGTCCGTCAGTTCCTGAACTTCGGTTTCCCAGAACTTCTGGTCATCTTCGGACATGCCGTCAGCTTTCGCCTTTTTGATCTGGTCCATCCCATCACGCCGCACATTGCGCACAGAAACCCGTGCATGCTCAGCATATTGGCCTGCGACTTTGGTCAGTTCGCGGCGACGTTCTTCGTTCAATTCGGGAATGGGCAGCATGATGATCGTGCCATTCAGCTGCGGGTTGATGCCAAGGCCGCTTTCACGGATTGCTTTTTCGACCTTGTTGACCAGACCTTTGTCCCACACGTTGATCGTAACCATGCGCGGCTCGGGAACATTCACAGTTCCCACCTGATTGATCGGTGTCATTGAGCCATAGGCATCAACCATCACCGGCTCCAACATCGAACCCGAGGCACGCCCGGTGCGCAAAGATGCAAATTCTGTTTTCAAGTTTGACATCGCACCGTCCATACGGCGCTGAAGGTCATCAGTATCAAGAATAAAATCGTCAGACATGCTGCCCACTCCCCTTAAAAGGATTATTGGTTGCCGAGGTCTATAAACCTAGCCGACCACCTTTGTATAGGTGCCCCTACCTGCAAGAATGCCACGGAACCCACCGGGTTCGTCCAGCGAAAACACGATGATGGGCAAATTATTGTCTCTTGCCAATGCAATGGCCGAAGCGTCCATAACCCCCAAACGTTTGGCCAGAACATCATCATAAGAGACGGTGTCATAGCGAACCGCATCGTCAAATTTGACCGGATCCTTGTCGTAAACGCCATCTACTTTGGTGCCCTTGAAAATCGCTTCACAGCTCATCTCATTCGCGCGCAAGGTGGCCGCTGTGTCAGTCGTGAAATAGGGGTTCCCAGTGCCTGCGGCAAAAATGCAAACCCGCTTTTTCTCAAGATGGCGCACAGCGCGGCGGCGAATGTAGGGTTCACACACCTGATCCATTGGGATGGCCGAGATGACCCGTGTAAAAACGCCCAGCTCTTCCAGTGCAGATTGCATCGCCAATGCGTTCATGACCGTGGCCAGCATACCCATGTAGTCCGCTGTAGTCCGTTCCATACCCTGAGCCGAGCCACTGAGACCGCGGAAAATATTGCCGCCCCCAATCACCATACAGATTTCGACCCCCATATCGTGAACCGACTTTACCTCTTCGGCGATGCGCTGAACGGTGGGCGGATGCAGGCCAAAGCCCTGATCCCCCATTAGGGCCTCACCGGAGATTTTAAGCATCACTCGATTATAGGTGGTTTCGTTGATCTCGATGGAGGAGGAAGAGGTCATGTTGCGCTCCGCTGCGGCACGGGGTTATTTTCCCGGCGAAAATGAAGCAAAACGCGTTGGGATTCAATGCTGCATGATGCAAATATGGGTGGGAATGTGATGGTTTCGGAAAGCACAGCATGGGATTGTTAGATCAAGTGCCTCCAATCCCCGACGCGGCGCCCGTTTTAATTGCCGGTCCCACTGCATCCGGCAAGTCGGCACTTGCTCTGGAAATCGCGGACCGGTTCGGGGGTGTTATCGTCAATGCAGATGCCAGTCAGGTCTATGACTGTTGGCGGGTAATCACGGCGCGACCTTCGGCCGAAGAAGAGGCGCACGCACCTCACCTTCTGTATGGCCACGTACCCTTCGACACGGCGTACTCTGCCGGGCACTGGCTGCGCGATGTGCAACCCCTTTTGAAGGGGGGAGAACGTCCAATTATCGTCGGTGGCACGGGGCTCTATTTCTCAACGTTAACAAAAGGGATGGCGGACATACCACCAACCCCGGCCGAGGTTAGAACGACCGCAGATGCTCTGCCTTTGGCAACAATGCTTGGTGATCTGGATCAAGAAACAGCCAGCGCAATTGACCAGCTCAACCGAGCCCGCGTACAGCGGGCATGGGAAGTACAGGCGGCAACAGGACGCTCGCTGTTGAGTTGGCAAGCCGAAACACCCCCACCTTTGTTGTCGATTACAGAGACAGTCCCACTCGTTTTCGATGTTGAAAAGGAATGGTTGCTGGATCGGATCATGCGAAGGTTTGATATGATGCTGGACCAAGGCGCTCTGGACGAAGTTGCTGCGATGCGATCCCGGTATGACCCCACCCTGCCCGCTTGCAAAGCCATCGGGGTGCCTGAATTGATGTCCTATCTAGATGGCACCTGTTCATTGGATACGGCCCGCGAGCGCGCAGGCATATCAACGCGGCAATTTGCAAAGCGCCAACGCACGTGGTTCCGTTCAAAAATGAAAAACTGGCATCGCGTTGCCCCGAATCAGTGATCGGGTGCGCTGTTTCATTTTTCTGCTGAAATCGTACAAAAAGTGGAGTACATCTGCCTGATACCCTTAAGCGTGTGCGATTTTCGAACATATGGCAGCCCCTGATTTAGAAAGAATCCCGATTCGGAACGTCGCTTTGGCGCAGTTAACCCCGTTCGGGCCCTGGCAGCTGAACCTGTCACATGATCGTGATCACCACCTGCTCTTGTGGATCACCCGCGGTCAGGGTGTGGCGCTTTTGGATGGGGTTCGGTCAGGGGTCAGCCTGCACAGCGCTATCTTTGTTCCGGCACATCACCTCATGGCCATTGATCTGGGGCGTCAGAGCTTTGGGCAAGCGGCGTTAATCTCTAAAGATCAAGGTGAACACTGGCCCGACCAGCCCGTGCATTTAAAGATTCGCGAAACTGGCAAACAGGCTGAACTCGTGGCGTTGCTTGATGCGGTTAATCGAGAACACACATTGGGCGATAATCTCCTGTCTCAAAGCTTGCAGTCTTACGCTAGTCTCATCGGAATTTGGCTCCAACGCTATCAGACAGCAGCGCCGCCAGATCCTAAAAAAACCGCTGCACGCAAGTTGATGCAACGATATTGCCGCCGTCTTGTTCACGCTTATGGCAGCGGGGAATCGATGGCGGGTCATGCCAACGCGTTGAACGTAACACCCACCCATTTGACCCGTGTTTGTAAATCAGAAACCGGGCATACTGCGGCTTCCCTGCTAACTCAAAGATTGCTTTATGCCGCCCGCACGGAATTGATCAGCACACCAGATCAATCCAAAGATATTGCACAACGTTTGGGGTTTGGCAGCTCTGCCTATTTCAGTCGGTTCATTCAGGTCCATACGGGCCAATCCCCGACGGCACTCCGTCGAGCAGCACAGCACCCCGTTTCCGGATCCTAAGCGGGAATCACCCTGTCCAGTCGTTTTTCTTCTCAGGAAATGTCGTTTTTGGTACAGGATATGACGAAACCAATCATTGACCTCTCACAAAATCTGGTGCGGAATGAAGGGCATGGGGTTCAAAGATATCCACATATTGCGAAATTAGGTCCAAACCGGACCAAGAGGACCGATGCTCTTCCATCGTCTTCCAATAAAATACGTCACAGGGAGTTCTACATGACAAAGCAAACACTCACAGGCGGCCCCGTACACTGGGCTGTAAAAATGCACGCGAAAGAAGTGCGCGACGGACAACTCAGCCGCCGCGAGTTTCTGACCCGCGCCACGGCTCTTGGTGTAACGGCGACAGCAGCCTATGCGATGATCGGCATGGCATCCCCCGTGCAAGCGGCCGCGCATGCTCAAAAGGGCGGCACACTGCGTATGCAGATGGAGGTCCGCGCTCTAAAAGATCCACGTACATACGACTGGACCCAAATCGCGACCTTCTCAGCAGGTTGGTTGGAATATCTAGTTGAATACAACTCGGATGGATCGTTTGAGCCCATGCTGCTTGAAAGCTGGGAAGCCAACGCAGACGCCACCGAATACACATTGCATGTACGCAAAGGCGTGAAGTGGAACGATGGTTCTGATTTCACGGCCGAAGACGTCGCACGCAACATCGAAGGTTGGTGTGACAAAGGCGTCGAGGGCAACTCGATGGCTGGTCGTATGGCCTCCTTGATCGATGCGGATACAAGCAAAGCGAAAGATGGCTCAATCTCAGTTGTGGATAGCCACACCGTCAAACTGACCCTGCCCGTTCCGGACATTACGATTATTCCAGGCATGGCGGACTATCCGGCGGCCATCACTCCGGCAGGTTTCAGCGCTGATACGATGCTCGATAAGCCTGTTGGCACCGGTTACATGGTTCCAGCTGAACTCGAAGTTGGCGTCAAAGGTACTTTGGTGCGCAACGAAGACCACGAATGGTGGGGCTACGCGGCAGGCAAAGGCGGTCACCTTGATCGCATTGAATTCATTGACTACGGCACTGACCCAGCTGCGGTTGTTTCGGCTTATGAGTCCGAAGAAATCGACATGAACTGGGAATCCGAAGGTGAATTCATCGAAGTTCTCGATGGTTTGGACCTGACCAAATCGACCGTTGTTTCTGGATCTACCATTGTAATCCGCCCCAACCAGCTTGCCGAAGACGAAAATGGCAACAAGATCTATGCTGACAAACGTGTCCGTCAGGCGATCTCAATGGCCGTAGACAACAATGTTTGTCTCGAGTTGGGCTATAGCAACAATGGCGCTGCTGCAGACAACTGCCACGTTGGTCCTGTTCACCCAGAGTACAACCCAGACGTAACACGTTTGCCGTTTGATCCAGCCAAGGCCAAGGCCCTGATGGAAGAAGCTGGCATGCTAGACTATGAGCACGAGTTGATTTCGATCGACGATGGCTATCGTCGTGACACCACTGACGCCGTTGCCGCGCAACTGCGTGACGCTGGTATCAAAGTGAAGCGGACAGTTCTGCCTGGGTCTACGTTCTGGAACGACTGGGTCAAATATCCGTTCTCGTCCACCAACTGGAACCACCGTCCCTTGGGCACACAGGTTCTGGGTCTGGCGTATCGCTCCGGTGAGGCGTGGAATGAATTTGGTTGGGCAAATGCTGAATTCGACGCCTTGCTGGCCGAAGCCAACTCCATCGCGGATGCAGATGCACGTCGCGTTGTAATGGGCAAAATCCAGGCCATCGTGATCGAAGAAGGCGTGACCATTCAGCCATACTGGCGCTCAATCCAGCGTCACCACACAGATGCTGTTGTGGGTGTTGATATGCACATCGCCTATCTGCCGCAGATCTACAAATGGGGCCTCAAAGCCTAATTTCCTAAACCAAACAGGACCGCGCCATCTGGCGCGGTCCATTTGTCCGATCCAATCGGTCCAGCAATAAAATAGTGACATCTCCTCACGTCGGGCGTTTGTCGCAGCCACCTACAGGGGCAGCCATGGGACTCTTCATCCTACGCAGAGTCGGGGTCATGATTTTGACCGCGCTTTGTCTGACATTCATCGTCTTCTTTATGACGAACCTCTATCCGAACCTTGAAAAGCTTGCCAAAACACAAGGCAACTTCCGTATGTCTGACGAGGCGGTCGCCTCTTGGCTTGAACGCGGCGGATATTTGCAATCCACACCCCGGAAATACGCCGAATGGATCGGTGTTGCTCCCTCTTATCGGCACACAGCCGAAGACGGAACTGTTACGGGCCGTTGTATTGAACCCGGAATGGAGGCGGCTGACGCCCCTAACTTCTGTGGAATTCTGCAAGGGTACTGGGGCTATTCAACCGTTTTCAAAGACAGTGTTGGCAAGATCGTCGGAACACGCTTGGCCCTAACCGGGAAGTTGATGTTATGGGTTATGCTTCTCATGATCCCCAGCGCACTAATCTTGGGCGTTCTGGCGGGCATGAAAGAAGGCAGCAAAACTGACCGTACCCTTTCCACATTCGCCATCACTACAACCGCTACACCTGAATATGTATCAGGCGTCATCTTCATCGCACTCTTGGCATCATCGAAATTCGGGTTGAGCCCAATACTGTATGAATGGGGCTGGATCGAAAGCAAAACTCTGTTCAAGGGCACCGCAACATCCGCGATGAAGGAAGCCAATTTCAGCAACTTCTTTTTGCCTGTGCTGACAATTGCACTCTATGGCATGGGCTATATCGCCCGGATGACACGCGCGTCGATGGCCGAGGTTATGACCGCGCAATATATCCGGACGGCCCGGCTCAAGGGCGTTACGTTCCCCAATATCGTTATGAAGCACGCCCTACGGAATGCTTTGATTGCCCCCTTTACGGTGATCATGTTGCAGTTCCCGTGGCTGTTGAACGGTGTTGTCATCGTGGAAACCCTGTTCAATTACAAAGGCTTCGGCTGGGTTCTTGTACAGGCTGCCGGTAACAACGATATCCAGTTGCTGCTTGCCGTTTCCGTTGTTTCTGTTGTCGTGGTTCTGGTGACCCAGCTGATTTCCGATATCGGCTATGTCTACCTCAACCCACGCATTCGAATTTCTTAAGGGAGGAGACGGACTATGGAACCTCTCGGTACATTCGAAATTATCTGGCGCATCTTTTACCAACTGTCTTCGGTATGGATTGCCCTTGTCATCCTGTTTGCCCTGTCGATCGCCTTTAAGCGGCGGCTCGGCCTGTACGGGAAGCTCTTTGACAGCCCCATCGGCATGGTCGGGTTTGCTTTGGTTATGTTCTGGGTCTTTACCGGCATATTCGGGGCAATGGATCTGATCATTACCCATGACCCACTGGCGCAAGCCTCAGGCATGAAAAACAAAGTCCCAGGAACGCCGCTGCGTGGCGCAGAGGAAGGTGAATACGCCTGGTACCTCCTGGGTGGCGACAATCTTGCACGCGACGTATTCAGCCGTGTGATCAAAGGTGCTTGGATCGTTGTTCAAATTGCCCCCTTGGCCACTCTGTTTGCCTTTATGGTTGGCATCACACTGGGCCTGCCAGCGGGATATTATGGCGGTCGTTTGGACACGTTGATCTCTTTCATGGCCAACCTGATCCTCGCCTTCCCTGTGATCCTGCTGTTCTACCTGTTGGTAACGCCGGAAATCATCACAGCCGGTGTGCCGAACTATATGGCGACGGTCTTGTTCGTCTTTCCCATCATCTTTCTTGCGGTGCTGCTCAACTCTCGGTTCTACACACAGCCAAGGTTGCGCACGCCTCTGTTGATTGGGGTCCTTGGGGTCGCGATCTGGCTGTATCTGTCGCTGATCTCGACTAATGGCGACGTGGTTGAAAACACCATTCCCGGCTTGCCTGCTATTTTGGATCTCTTCGATGTCCCAAGCGGCGTTCTGGTGGTCTTTGTGTCAGTTGTCTTTGTGAACTCACCCACGGTCTTTCGTATCGTGCGTGGTCTGACATTGGACATCAAAACACGGGACTATGTGGCAGCCGCGCAAACCCGGGGCGAAGGTCCGTGGTACATTATGCTGTGGGAAATCCTGCCAAACGCACGTGGACCGCTGATCGTCGATTTCTGTCTGCGCATTGGATACACCACAATCCTGCTGGGAACCTTGGGTTTCTTTGGTCTGGGTCTGCCACCGGAAAGCCCGGATTGGGGATCAACCATCAACGAAGGCCGCAAGCTGCTTAAGATTTATCCGCACCCAGCCCTGCCGCCCGCTCTGGCCTTGCTGAGCTTGGTGTTGGGTCTGAACCTACTGGCAGATGGTCTACGCGAAGAAAGCCTGCGTGACTGATGATAACGTGTTCGGGGGCAATGCCCCCGAGCCCCCGACAAATTTGGAGCGTCAGGCAGAGACCAAGGTTTCACCCGCTCCAACAGGGAGACAAGAAAATGAATAAGCTGGCAGAATATGACGGCCCCATTCTAGAGATCGACAAACTCTCGATTTCCTTTTTCACCCGACTGCGGGAAATCCCAGCGGTCATGGATTTTTCAGTCGCAGTTCAACCCGGCGAAGCCGTCGGTCTTGTTGGTGAGTCCGGCTGCGGTAAGTCCACGGTGGCGCTTGGTGTTATGCAAGACCTTGGAAAGAACGGTCGTGTCGTAGGTGGCTCGATCAAATTCAAAGGGCGTGATCTGGCCGAAATGACACCAGATGAGTTGCGCGATGTCCGTGGCAACGAAATCGCCATGATCTATCAGGAACCCATGGCATCGCTGAACCCAGCCATGAAAATCGGCAAACAGCTGATGGAAGTCCCGATGATTCACGAGGGGGTCAACAAGGAAGAGGCCTATCGTCGGGCTTTGGAAGTTGTCACTGACGTACGGCTGCCCGATCCTGAACGGATGCTGAATTCGTTCCCACACCAATTATCTGGTGGTCAACAGCAACGGATCGTTATTGCGATGGCGTTGATGTCCAAACCAGCACTGCTGATCCTTGATGAGCCCACAACAGCTTTGGATGTAACGGTCGAGGCTGCGGTGGTTGAACTGGTCCGGGATCTGGGCAAGAAATACGGCACATCGATGCTGTTTATTTCGCACAACCTTGGTTTGATCTTGGAAACCTGCGACCGCCTCTGTGTCATGTATTCTGGTGAAGCGGTTGAGCGCGGTTCGATTTCGGACGTCTTTGACGAGATGCAGCACCCCTACACACAGGCTTTGTTCCGCTCGATCCCTCTGCCGGGCGCTGACAAGAACTCGCGCCCGCTAGTGGCCATTCCGGGCAACTTTCCCCTGCCCCATGAACGCCCGCCTGGGTGTAACTTTGGTCCACGATGCGACTATTTCGAAGAAGGTCGATGTGACGCTGGTGACATCATGATGGACGCAGTGCCTGGAAATGATCGACACCATACGCGGTGCCTCAAGTTCGATGAAATCGACTGGAACGCGCCAATCACGGTCGGAGAACAGAAAGAAAAAGCCCCCGTTGGTGAGGTTGTTCTCAAGATGGAGAACCTCAAAAAATACTACGAAGTTGCGGCCAACGCTCTCTTTGGAGGGGGCGACAAAAAGGTTGTCAAAGCCAACGAGACCCTGTCGTTCGAAGCTCGGGAATCTGAAACGCTCGCAATTGTTGGGGAATCTGGCTGTGGTAAATCCACATTTGCCAAAGTTCTGATGGGATTGGAAACCGCAACCGAAGGCCAGATATTGCTGGACAATCGCAACATCGAAAGCACGCCCATCGAAGAACGCGATACCAAAACGGTCTCGGACGTGCAGATGGTGTTCCAGAACCCGTTTGATACATTGAACCCTTCCATGACAGTGGGTCGTCAGATCATCCGGGCTTTGGAGATCTTTGGCATTGGGAAAAACGAAGCAGAACGGCGTAAGCGGATGCTTGAGCTGCTTGACCTCGTTAAGCTCCCCCGAGCTTTTGCCGAACGCATGCCGCGACAGTTGTCAGGCGGTCAGAAACAGCGCGTTGGTATCGCGCGTGCCTTTGCAGGCGATGCCCGGATTGTTGTTGCAGATGAACCTGTGTCAGCCCTCGACGTTTCCGTTCAGGCGGCGGTGACTGATCTTCTGATGGAGATTCAGCGGGAACAGAAAACCACGCTTTTGTTCATCAGTCACGACTTGAGCATTGTGCGTTATCTATCTGATCGTGTTATGGTTATGTACCTTGGGCACGTGGTGGAACTGGGTACGACGGATCAGGTATTCAGCCCACCATACCACCCGTATACCGAGGCCTTGCTGTCCGCTGTTCCCATCGCTGACACCTCGATCGAGAAACAGCATATTGTTCTCGAAGGGGATATTCCTTCGGCGATGAACCCGCCTTCAGGATGTCCATTCCAAACCCGTTGCCGGTGGAAATCCGAAGTACCGGGCGGCCTGTGTGATCAGGAAATCCCCCCGGTTCGGACACTGGAAGATGGACATCAGGTCAAGTGTCACCTTGCACAGGATATCTTGGATCGGATGGAACCTGTCATCAAAATCGCAGCTGAATAAACCTATCTACGAACACCGAAAAAGGGGCGCCCGAAATCCGAGGCGCCCCTTGTTTCATTCTACCCTATGGTCAATCAAGCAGATGCTCGTATTTAGCGTCTGTGAGGGTCTTCATAAACGCGACCAATGCATCGATGCGCTGATCATCCAGCGCAGGCCCATGTGTTAAATCCGAAACCGATAGGTTTTGTGGAATTTCAGGCCTTGCCCAAGGTTTCCCTGTTTCGGGGTTAATTTGGCGCTTCTCATTCAAGGTGTTGTATTTGTTATAAAACAACACAACAGTTCGCAATTCATCGAACATTCCATTGTGCATATAGGGTCCTGTCACGGCAACATTGCGCAATGTAGGAACCCTGAATTTGCCTCTTTGCGCCGGGTCATCCACAGCCGGGTTGGCAAACAAACCAACATCTTTTGTTTCAATCGAAACGCCATTGGCTGACCGCACAGACCTATTCGTTGGAATCCCGATGTTATGGTATTCGTAATTGGTGAATGTCTCAGCCGGATCAAGAAGCGAAGACTTGAGCTGATGGCACTGATTGCAATTCGTGAACTGCTCGGAAAAGAACAACAAACGGCCCAGTTCCTCGTCTCGGGTTAGCTCATACTCACCACGTAAAAACCGATCATATTTGCTATCAAATGGGGCAAAAGCCGCGGTCCGCTCAAATGCAGCCAGCGCTTTGGACATAGCCGCATACGTCGCGGACGGATCGTTCAGAATGTTCGCACCAAACAAGACTTGGAACGAGGTGACATAGGCTGGATTTTCAGCCAACCGAGCAACGACGGCCGCCTTACTTTCCATCCCCATTTCGATGGGGTTCAAAGGCGGCCCACCCGCTTGATCCTCTAACGTAGTTGCGCGCCCGTCCCAAAACTGCCCACCAATCCACTCGCCCTCGACGTTTATGTGAAACTCCGGGGTTAGGACTGCATAAGAAGCCGTCGGCGCATTCCTATCCCCCAAGGACAAACCATCGTCCCCTACCGATACGGCCTTACCAGCGGCAGTCACACGTGGATCAGAAAACCCCTGATCCGGGCTATGACAGGACGCACAGGACTGCGAACGGTTTGCTGACAAATTGGTATCAAAAAACAGGGCTTCGCCCAATTGTTCCAGCGTGTCAAAAGGTCCAGCTAAGGTGGGTGTGGCGGCGAACAACAAGATAGCCGAGAGATGTGCGGGCGAAGTCATTTAAATTCCCTGAGAGTGAGTCGGTTTCAATCAAGCTATCAGACTGAAATACTCAGGAATTGATGCAACGCAAGGTGACAAATTTTCTGTCAGCTGCCCCAGATCTTTTTGACGTAGTTCTTTGTCTCTTTATATGGTGGCACCCCACCGTATTTTGAAACCGCTTCGGGACCTGCATTGTAGGCAGCCAAAGCCAGACGCCAGGATTTGAATTTGCGGAACTGGCGCTGAAGGTAGCGCGCGCCCCCGTCAAGATTCTGATAAGGATCGGTTGGATCGACGCCCAGCCCCCTGGCCGTAGCAGGCATCAACTGAGCCAAACCCAATGCGCCTTTGTGGGACTTTGCGTTAGGATTCCAATTGCTTTCCTGTTGAACCAATCGCAGAAAAAGCTCTTCAGGCACACTGTGACGACGTGCGGCCTCGCGGGCCATGTTCAGATAAGCCCCCCGATAACTGCCGGTGTAACGCTGACTTGTTGTGCTCTGAGAGGACGATGGCTTGAGCCGTTTGGAGCCTTTGTATTGGGTAGCCCCACGCGTATCGAGCAAACGAGCCTGATTTTTAAACAGGTCGCGTCGATTCTTTGTCGAAAACATATCGGCCGACGCCGGCATCGCTGCCATCGCAAACGATGCAAGAACCACCCCAGAAATGAGCCTGCGCATTCTTAGAACCTGTTCGTTCATCCTCGCCCCGCACTATACGCGTTTCAAACAAGATTGAAAGTATCCCCAATTTTCAAATTTCCCCGTCGGCATAAAGCTGCAGGTGCTTTCGCTTGTCTCGCCTTGGCGTGGCACATTATATGATCTTAAGGCCGGGTCCCTCAGATTCGGACATCAGTATAACAACACACGGGGAAATCCATGGCGGGCTCAGTCAATAAAGTCATTCTAATCGGTAACCTTGGCCGAGACCCCGAGGTTCGGTCGTTTCAGAACGGCGGCAAAGTCTGCAACCTTCGCATTGCCACCTCGGAAAACTGGAAAGATCGCAACACCGGCGAACGTCGGGAACGTACGGAATGGCACTCGGTTGCAATCTTTAACGAAGGTCTTGTGCGTGTCGCAGAACAGTATCTGCGCAAAGGCTCCAAGGTATATATCGAGGGTCAATTGCAAACCCGCAAATGGCAGGATCAATCCGGTCAAGACCGCTATTCCACCGAAGTCGTGCTGCAGGGCTTTGGCTCCACACTGACCATGCTGGATGGACGCGGCGAAGGCGGGGGCCAAGGTGGTGGCGGTGGCGGCTACGGTGGCGATAACCAAGGCGGAGGCTACGGTGGCGGCTATGACAGCGGTCCCCAGGGCGACCCATATGGCGGCGGCGCCCCCCAAGGTGGCGGTGGTGGTGGCCGTGGGCCTGCGTCCGGTGGGATCGACGATGATGAAATCCCGTTTTAACGGGCAATACTCTGCGAGTGTAAAATATCACCGCTTGTACGCGCAGAATAAAAGGGTTGGCACTTGCCAGCCCTTTTTATTTGCCAGCAGTGTAAGCCAATCTCACCGAGTGACATTCGAAGTGTAACCGGTTCGTCTATGTAGGCTCTTCAATCTTCCAGTTCAGCCCCCCAATAGAGATAGTCCATCCACGTTTGATGCAACTCACCGTTAACCAAAGGTTGCCGACGCGCGGCGGCATCTAGTTGATAACCTGTCGGCGCATAGGGTTGACGCAACAGCTTCATACCTGCTTGCTTGGGTGTCCTGTTTGCTTTTCGCAAGTTATCTTTGCTGCAACAGGCAACGATGTTTGACCAATTTGATCCCCCACCTTTACTACGTGGAACAACATGATCGAATGTCAGTTCTTTCACTGGGAACCGGTGACCGCAATATTGGCACCTGAATTCGTCCCTTAGAAATAGATTGTAGCGGGTGAAACCAACCCGCTTTCGTTTGTGATAATTTCTGAGCGCGACCACTGCTGGCACTTCGAACGACTGCGTCGCCGAGTGTACGATGCAATCTTCATAAGTCTTTATCTGGATCACCCGCTCTTGGTGCACAGCAACAAATGCGCTCTGCCAGCTCCAAACTGACAAAGGGGCCCAGCTGAGTGGTTGCATGTTCGCATTCAATACCAGGGTACGCAAATGAGACCCCACCTGTTTCATTCGGTTTCCTTCGATCTCTGGGCTGCCATCATTGGCGCTTGAGTGGTTTGGGCCTTGGTGGAAATCGGGCCGGGTTTCATATGTGCTAAGGGACATTCTGCTCACCCCTCCCCATGAAAAACAAAAGGCGCGTGTTGCACACGCGCCCTATCTCGTTTCAAAACTGTGATCTGACTGGAGTCCCAACTGGCAATAACAATGGCCTCAAGGTTCGGATTTTTCTCCTGCATCCCCGGACTTGGCAACACTGGCCTGTCACTGAAATATCGCAAAACCATATTGGCCTGAGATCTGAAATCCGTAGGTGAGCAAACTATTCGACAGCGCAGGCTCCCATCAGAAGGACGACCGATACCTATTTCGCCATACGAAATAGGTTCATTGTCACAAGCTCTACTGTGAATTGCACCCTTCAAAGACTCTCTCCTCGCCCTGCGTCGCCACTGATTGGCCCCAAGGCGGGGAACCCCGCCCCGGCATATTGATAACTATATATCGTGGTTGGATCGTGACAAGTCCCGTTGCACCACAATATCTCGGCCTCAGCTAATCGGCTTCGGTAACATCCACATGACAGTTATCCACAGGATCAGAGAACAGTTGCTTTTTCAAAGCGCAAAGCGGTATGGCACAGGGCATGACCAAATTGATCCGTTTCAACAAACCCTTTGATGTACTTCCGCAATTCACGGATCGTGGAACTCAGGGCACTCCCCGTCGGACGCTGTCTGATTTCATCGAAATGCCCGGTGTCTATCCCGCTGGTCGATTGGATCGTGACAGCGAAGGCTTAATGTTGCTCACGGATGACGGGGCACTTCAGGCCCGGATCACGGACCCCAAACATAAGATGCCAAAAACCTATTGGGTTCAGGTTGAAGGCGAACCAGACCAGTCAGCGATCGAGGCCCTCTGCTCAGGCCTTATGCTCAAGGACGGACCGACCAAGCCTGCACAGGCAAAACGGATCGCCGAACCCGACATTATTTGGCCCAGAACACCGCCCATTCGGGTACGCAAATCCGTCCCTGACAGTTGGATCTCCTTGACGATCCACGAAGGGCGCAACCGGCAAGTCCGCCGGATGACAGCAGCTGTTGGGCATCCGACTTTGCGATTGATCCGTTACCGCATCGGAAACTGGACGCTTGACGGGCTCGACACTGGAACCTGGCAAACCGTAACCTCCCCAACGCACACCGACCGTCGGCAGCGCTGATCCGCAGTGGTGCGACGCGGACCTCTCGGATCGCGAAAACCTATCTTCAATGCGCAAACGCAGCGCGCCTTCAGGCGCGCTGCGTGGCCCAACGTGTCTGGATCAATCTATTGATTGATCCACAAAACGGCGGGAGCGTTCAGTTTAAAAACTCAGCTTGTCGCGAATAAAGGCCAACGCCACGCTAAGACCATCCGGCGCAATCCCGTGAGCTGTTCCTTTCATCACATGCGCATAGACCTCTTCAAAGCCAGCGGCCTGCAAACCCTCGGCGGCTTCGGGCAACGACTGCGGTGGGACCACGTCATCAGAATCGCCATGCACCAACAACACAGGCATGCGGCTGACCACTTGCTCTGGCAAAGATTCCGGGTCCAACAGACGTCCAGAAAAGGCCACAACCCCCGCTACGGCATCTTCTCGACGTGGGGCCACATGCAGGCTCATCATCGTACCTTGGCTAAAGCCAAACAAGACGACCTGTTCGGGTAGAACATCTTCGTCCACCATCAAGGCATCTAAAAAGGCATTCAGATCGTCTACAGCCGACACCATTCCCCGCATGGATTCCTCTTCCGAAGATCCATCAATCCAAGGGATCGGGAACCATTGAAAGGCACCAGGCATGCCGGGAATCGTTTCCGGCGCATCGGGCGCGACAAACAACGTGTCAGGCAGATGTTCCCCCAAAGGGTCGGCAAGCCCAAGTAGATCGGCACCATTGGCGCCATAGCCGTGCAGAAACACGACGATTGACCGTGTGCTTCCTGAAATCGGCTCTTTTCGCCCTGCATTCAATACTCTGGTCATCGGATACCTTCTCTGTCTTTAACAATGCGGTAATAGGCCCACAACACGCGCGCCGCAACCGATCGCCATGGCGACCATGCAAGCGCCATTTGACGAAATTCTTTTTCCGTTGGTCGCCCCGGCAAATCGTACAAAACACGCGC
Source organism: Phaeobacter sp. NW0010-22 (assembly GCF_040365955.1). Taxonomy (NCBI): domain Bacteria; kingdom Pseudomonadati; phylum Pseudomonadota; class Alphaproteobacteria; order Rhodobacterales; family Roseobacteraceae; genus Phaeobacter; species Phaeobacter sp. NW0010-22. The sequence goes on along the minus strand of NZ_BAABWT010000004.1, from coordinate 442,403 downwards.
AGCTTCCTGCAGTGCCAGATCGCCGGGTGCAAACACATCAGCCCGCCCCAGCGAAAACATCGCATATACCTCGGCCGTCCACGGACCTATCCCCGAGACTTGGGTCAACGTCGTGATCACCTCATCATCTGACACGTCTCGCAGGGCTTTGAAATTGATCCCTGCCGCTGCGAGCGCCCGCGCGTAGCGAATTTTCTGTCTGCTCAACCCCACCGCACGCATATCATCGTCGCTAGCCCATTGGATTTTCCGAGGACCGATCAGACCCGCATCTTTCATGCGCCCCCAAATCGCATTGGCCGACGCCACACTCACCTGTTGGCTGACAATCGCGCTCAGCAATTGTGCAAAGCCATCCAGTCTGCGTCGTAACGGCAGCGGCCCCGTTTGATCGATCGCATAGGCCATGCGAGGACAAGCCAGAGCCAACCATTCCGCCCCTTCAGACACACATTCTGGCGTCTCGATGATCCGTCCCACCGTCATTCCACGCCTCATGTTTTATCCGGGATGTTGGCTCTGTACCCTAAGTCACTCATTTTGAGATTCAAGCTGCTTGTGCACAAACAGATTCACCGATACGCATGCGTCATGACCATGTCCATATCCGCCCCCGACGATAGCAAGGCCAAACGCAACGTGGCCGTTTTGGTAGCTGCCCAAGCTTTCTTGGGTGCGCAAATGCCAATGATTTTCACCATCGGTGGCCTTGCGGGTCAGTCGTTGGCAAGCAACGTGTGTTTGGCGACTCTGCCCATCTCGTTGATTGTTCTTGGATCGATGCTTTCGGCAACTCCGATTTCCGCGATCATGCAACGTTGGGGTCGGCGGGCTGGGTTTTTGATCGGCACTGTTGGCGGTGCCGGAGGCGGTCTGGTTGGCGCCTATGGCCTGTACCTCGGGTCGTTCCCGGTTTTCCTTATCGGCAGCTTCATGACCGGTATCTATATGAGCGCCCAAGGGTTCTATCGCTTTGCAGCGGCAGACACCGCCTCTGATGCGTTTAGACCCAAAGCGATTTCATATGTCATGGCCGGTGGACTAGCGTCTGCCATCATTGGACCACAGCTCGTCAAAGCCACCAGCCAAGCCTTTGTCGTTCCCTTTCTGGGAACCTACCTGACAGTGATCGCCATTAACGTAATTGGCTCTCTGTTGTTCTTAATGATCGACATCCCAAAACCACCGGAACCCGCAGCGGACGCCCCCAAAGGACGCACCCGTTGGGAATTGATCACGACCCCTCGCATTGCTGTTGCGGTTATTTGCGGCATGGTTTCATACGCCCTGATGAACCTGGTTATGACATCAACGCCCTTGGCTGTGGTCGGTTGTGGTTTCACCGAAGGGGATGCAGCAGACGTTGTGACATCTCATGTTCTGGCAATGTTTGCGCCCAGCTTTTTCACTGGGCACCTAATCGCACGATTTGGCGTTGAAAAGATTGTGGCGCTTGGATTGATCATTCTAGCGGGGGCCGGTGCCGTCGCATTGCAGGGCGTCGACCTCAACAGCTTCTTCATTGCCTTGGTCTTACTTGGCTTGGGTTGGAACTTTGGCTTTATCGGGGCCACGACCATGCTGGCTGGTGCTCACGAACCTCACGAACGCGGGCGCATGCAGGGCCTGAATGACCTCTTGGTCTTTGGCGGCGTCACCTTGGCCTCGCTCGCTTCGGGCGGGTTGATGAACTGTTCCGGCGGCACCCCTGTCGAAGGCTGGACAGCAGTCAACTTGGCGATGGGGCCGTTTCTGGTACTCGCTGGGGGGGCGCTCATCTGGCTCGCCCTGCGTCCGGCCGAGGATTAATCAAGCACCTGTCCAACCGGTGCCAAATCACCTGATGCAACAGCCGTGCTCATTCCATTGTCTATATGGGCACGGTAGATCACCCACATTTGGGCCCGTAACGCGCGCCCCTTTTCGGTGATCCGCAACACCTTGCCACGCCCATCCCCATTCGCAGACTCTCGGCTTAACAATCCCTGTTCTGCCATACGTGCCACTTGGCGGGAAAAACTGGATTGATCGAACAACAATTGTTGTTCCAGCTGAAACGGGCGCAAACCATCAGGGTTTTGGTCTAGCTCCCACAACACATCATACCAGTTCAACTTAGGCAGCCCCGCCGCCGCCAAAGCACGCTCTGTGTCGTGAAAAATTTGTGTGCGAACACGGTTTAAGGCAATCCACGCCGCCTCGCGCGTTTTAAATTCGTCCATTTCACAACCCTGTGACACGCTCATCAACCCCTTGCCGGACTACTCTCACATATATACATGCATTTGCATCTACATTCATATCCTGAGGGAAACGAAATGAAAACGCTCTCTGCAACCGCCCTTCTTTTTACCATGACAGCCCCAGTCATAGCAGAAACATATCATCTGGATCCCACTCATACCGAGATCCGGTTTTACTACAACCACGCTGGGCTGACTGAACAATCAGGGGAATGGACGGGCATGTCCGGCACGATCGACTTTGATCCAGAAAACGTAAACGCCACATCTGCAAACATCAGCATCGACACCAGCAGCCTTGCCACAGGCGTTTCACCGCTGGATGATCACCTGAAAAGCGCTGATTTCTTTGATATTGAAGCCTTCCCAAAAGCGACTTTCGTTTCTACATCAGCCATCCAAACCGGGGCTCAAACCCTGCGGTTGATCGGCGACCTGACGATCAAGGATCAAACAAAGCCTACAACATTGGATGTGTCCATGAAGTTCATGGGCACGCACCCACTGGGTGGGTTCTTTGACTATTACAAAGGCGATTGGGTCGGCGTTGAGGCCTCGGGCACATTGCTGCGAAGCGAATATGGCGTTGGCATGTTTGCCCCAGGAACATCCGATGTCGTGCGTTTGGAGATTTCGGCTGAAATGCGCGCTGGTGGCTGGAACTAACTCGCCTACCAATACCCGGTCGCCGCACCCCACATCAATCGGGTGCGGCGGCGAAATTCACTTTGACCAAGTGCACCTGCGGCAACCCGTTCGGGTTGAGCAATCGCCTGTTTCAATACGGCCCGGGTTTGCCACCCAGTCAGCAAGGCTGGGGCCGCGTCTTTGGAAACCAGATTGCGGCGGGCCTGCGCAGCGTTCAAACGCTCAAGCGCCTGTTGGGCCAATGCCTGAACCCCTGTCGTAGTTCCATCCACCAGAGGAATCCGGCCGCGCGATTCGAGCTCTGGAATGGCACGCAACCAACTGGCTACACCTGATGCATACCCAAAGTCCCGCACAACTTCTTCGTCCGCAGGACCAAGCGATTGCGCCGCCACCAGCATCAACGTTCCCGCGCTCTGATCAATATAATTCTCAAAATGCGCAACATCCTCAAACGGATCTTTATAAATATCCCAGCGCCTTACAGCGACATATTCATCCAAAGACTCAGCGAGATGCACTGAAATTTCACGTGCCAAAGGCGTCGCGACCTGATGTCTGCGCACAGCCCCACCTTTGGCAATTTCTTCAGCTACGTCGCGCCACCATTGAAGGCGCATTTCGGCAATCATCGGTTCCTGTGTGACCCAAGGGGCCCGCGACACCTCGACATTCATCGCATAAAGCGGGAACAAGACAGCACGCGCTTTCGCCGGGGCAGCCATCGTCGCCAAAAAGCGATCTGGATCGCCCTTCTGAACAAGTTCGGCACAGGATTTGAGATCGTCATCATAGATCATTCAGGAACTCGCTGATCGCCGCTGCAGTCGCAGGGGCATCCACAACCCCCAGGTGATTTGTATTGGGGACTATTCGATAAGCGCCCTGGTTGGTCGCTTCAGACATCAAAGGCTCATATTGGTCGGCAGCAAATGCTTCGTCTTCAACGCCTGCTATCAATAGAAACGGGGGTAAGGCTGCGATGTCTGACATGTAATCCATGCGTGGCGCATAGGATGTATTCAAACGGTAGGAATACGACAGCGTGGCCAAATCCCCATACGACCCATCCAACACCGATTTAGGCATATTGAATTCAATGACCTTCAGATGGTTCAGCGCCCTGATGCCAACACCGTTCAACATCGACAAACCGATGATCCGCCGCGTCAGCGCACGCGCCCATCCCCCGACTTGAACTCGTGTCGTGGGCGCATTGTATTTCAGGAACGGAGCCAACAAAACCGCCGCATCAATTTGGTTGGCATAAGCCCCACCCGCCATCCGCACCACCAAGCCGCCGCCGGATGAATGCCCAAGCAGCACGACTTTTTGTCCCTCTTTGGTTTTGGCAGAGATCAGATCAGCCAGATCTTCCTCTAGCTGCCCAATGTGGTCAACATCGCCGCGTCGACCGGGCTTGGCCCCATGCCCCCGTAAATCAGGGATCAGGATTTCGGCCTGCAAAGATCGCGCCAGCCCGTCGAATTGCAACCCATTCCAACTGGATCCATGCACCATCACAACCAGCGGACCCGTATTGGCCGGGATATGACGCACCTGCAGCGCATAGCCATCGCGCATGATCACATCCTGCGGATCAGGAAGCAGTGCACCCGTCTTAACGCCCGAAAAATCCAGCGTTTTTCCAGCCCCACCCCCGTTTGGGTACTGCGAAGCGATCAGACCCAAGGCGACCAATCCGGCGCCCCCGAAACCGATACCCACCGATTTCAGGATCATTCCAATCACGCAACCACACCTCGGTCACGGATCAGCTTCCACTGGATAGCATCCAACAGCGCCTCGAACGAGGCATCCACTATGTTTGCCGACACACCGACCGTAGACCAACGCCGCCCCTGACCATCTTCGCTGTCGATGATCACACGCGTCACCGCTTCGGTACCGCCCTGAGTTATGCGCACTTTGAAATCGACCAGCTTCATGTCGGTCAATGTCTCGGAATATTGCCCCAGATCCTTGGCCAGCGCTTTGGACAATGCGTTCACCGGGCCGCGGTCGTTGCCAGTTTCATCCATGGATTCACTGACCGACAGTTTCTTTTCACCGTCGACTTTGACCACAACTACCGCCTCGGAAAGGCTGACCATTTTGTTGTACTTATTCTTGCGCCGTTCAACGGTGACCTTATACCGCTTCACCTCAAAGAACTTTGGCATCTGCCCTAGCTCTTCGCGCGCCAACAACTCGAACGAAGCCTGCGCGGTATCATAGGAATATCCCTCACCTTCACGAGCTTTGATCCGGTCTAAAATCCGACCAAGCGCCGGATCGCCTTTTTCCACGACCATGCCCGCATCAGACAACCGCTTGCGCAGGTTTGATTGACCAGCCTGATTTGACATCGGGATGATGCGTTCGTTTCCAACCACCGACGGATCAATATGTTCATAGGTCGAGGGGTCTTTCAGGATCGCACTCGCATGCAATCCCGCTTTATGAGCAAACGCCGACGCCCCAACATAAGCCGATTGCTTGCTCGGCACCCGGTTCAGCGTGTCATCCAGCATCCGGCTGATGCGCGTTAGACTTGCCAGCGAATCCCGATTGATCCCGGTTTCAAACTGGCTGGCATACGGTTCCTTCAGCAACAAAGTCGGGATTAACGACGTTAAATTGGCATTGCCACAGCGTTCCCCTAACCCGTTCAGTGTTCCTTGGATTTGACGCGCACCTGCGTCAACCGCCGCTAAAGAACAGGCAACCGCCTGTTCTGTGTCATTATGCGTGTGGATCGCTAGATGATCACCGGGAATACCTGCCGCGATCACCTCGGCCACAATGCGCCCAACCTCTGACGGCAATGCGCCTCCATTGGTGTCGCACAATACAATCCAACGCGCCCCCGCCTCTAACGCGGCCTTGCACACCTGAACGGCATAGGCAGGGTTGTCTTTATAACCGTCAAAGAAATGTTCCGCGTCATACAACGCCTCACGCCCCTGCGCGACGATATGCGCCATCGAGGCCCGCACATTTTCAACATTCTCGTCCAATGGAATACCAAGCGCCTCGGTCACGTGATAATCATGCGCCTTTCCAACCAGACACACCGCCCCGGTTCCGGCATTCAGGACCGCAGCCAGAACATCGTCGTTTTCCGCCGAACGCCCGGACCGTTTGGTCATGCCGAATGCGGTCAACTGCGCATTTGTCTTGGGGGCCGCGTCGAAAAACGCCGAATCCGTTGGGTTTGCTCCGGGCCATCCCCCTTCGATGTAGTCAATGCCCAGACCATCCAACGCGTCGGTAATCTGCACCTTTTCAGCGGTCGAGAACTGAACACCCTGCGTTTGCTGCCCGTCACGCAGAGTGGTGTCATATAGATAGAGGCGTTCCTTGGTCATGGTCTTTTGGCTCTCTGGCTAGTTCGGGCAGCGCCCGTCCGCGGGTGGGTGCAAAGCGCCCGCCCATGGGGGCGGTCGGGCGCTGCCCGGGCGGGCCCGGGCGGGGCAACAGCGACTAGGTAGTCAGTTCGGCGAACTGCTTCTTCAGACCTGCGCGAAATATTTTCATCCGATCCAACGTTTCGTCCCATCGGTCTTTTTGTGTGAATGTTCTCTCAGTGTTTCCGGCGCTAATGCACGTTTCACCAACGCTTCGGAGCTTTGAAGTTAGTTCCCATTCATAACCGTCCTTTGTATCCTTTATTTCGAATCCGAAGTGAGGAAGGTCATCGTCTCGCATTGCATCTGCCCAAGTGAAGAACAGACCACCGTTCTCTTTGTCTCCGGCTTTCATGAATTCTTTGGCCTGGCTCTTGAGATTTGCCCTCAGAACCATCCACTCTTCAATTTCCTCTGCAAAAAAGGACTTATCCAGTTCTTTCTCGCGCTCCAGCCAAGAACCTAAATCTTCTGTCAGCAAACCCAGCGTCTGAGCCGAAGCCAACAACCCGGCTGCGTCCCCTGCAGCTGCCAATTTGTGCAGTTCTGTCATAGCGCCGGCGGTGTTCAGATCATCCGACAGCGCATTAATGACTGCGAAAGCAGGGGTGGGCGCGGGCTCGATGCCCGCGGTCAGCACTCGCCATTTACGCAGCACAGCCTCAGCTTCTTGGGCTTTCTTCTCAGTCCAATCCATCGGCTTGCGATAATGCGTCGATAAAAACACAAAGCGGATCACTTCGCCCGGTACGCCCTTTTCCAGCAAATCGCGCACGGTGAAAAAGTTGCCCAGCGACTTGGACATCTTCTTACCTTCGACCTGCAACATCTCGTTGTGCAGCCAGTAATTCGCAAATCCGCCCTCGGGATCAGCACAGCAGCTTTGCGCGATTTCATTCTCGTGATGCGGAAACATCAAGTCATTGCCGCCGCCGTGAATGTCAAAATTCACCCCCAGCAGCTCTTTGGCCATGGCCGAGCATTCGATATGCCAACCGGGACGCCCCCGGCCCCATGGGCTATCCCATCCCGGCTGTTCGTCGGTTGACGGTTTCCACAATACGAAATCCATCGGGTTGCGCTTATAGGGCGCGACCTCAACCCGGGCTCCGGCGATCATATCGTCAACTGAGCGGCCCGACAGCTTGCCGTAATGCTCTTTCCAAGAATCCACCGCAAACAGGACATGTCCCTCGGCAGCATAGGCATGGCCCTTAGCAATCAGATCTTCGTTCATCGCGATCATCTGCGCGATGTATTGCGTGGCGCGTGGCATGTGATTGGGCTGCATCGCGCCCAACTCGCCCATGTCCTTCAGATACCAATCAATGGTCTCTTCGGTCCGCTCGCGCACTAGCTCTTCCAACGTGCCCTTAGCACCCGCCTCTTTGCGGGCCTGCGCGGTTGCGTTGATTTTGTCATCCACGTCGGTGAAATTGCGCACATAGGTGACGTGATCGGCACCATAGACCTCGCGCAGCAATCGATAGAGCACATCAAACACCACAACGGGGCGCGCGTTGCCGATATGGGCGCGGTCGTAAACAGTTGGTCCACAGACATACATCCGCACATTGTTGGCATCGATCGGAACAAAGTCTTCTTTCTTCCGGCTCTTGGTGTTGTGCAGTTTGATCGTCGTCATGTCTTTGGTCCTTACACAGGCTCAGGCCACCACAGGGCGCTTATGGCCGCGGGCTTAGCAAGTTGTCTCAGCAATGAAAACGAAAGAAACCAGCCCGCGACGATGTCAGCAGGGAATGCAGCAGATAATAATGCAAATGGTCTGGTTCATGAGGACCGGATAGCACGAGAATTCGCGCGCGCCAACCCTTGAGTACATCCGCGACCTGCGTCACACTGCTTGTATGAGCCGAAAGATCGTCAATTCCATCTGTGAAACCTTTCCGGGGGCCGAAGTCTCGGACCCTTGGGGCGGTGGCCATGATGCATGGAAGGTGGGCGGCAAGATGTTCGCCTGCATTGGGACGGCCGATGACGGTGTGTCTGTCAAAACACCTGATGTTGAAACAGCTGCGATGCTGATCGAGGCCGGTGTTGGCGTCAAAGCGCCCTATTTCCACAAAAGCTGGATCCGTTTGCCTTGGGGCACAGACGCTGATGAGATGCGCCACCGTCTAGAGGTCTCATATGATATCATCCGGGCAAGCCTGACGAAAAAACTGCAAGCGACAATGCCAGCGCGAAGCTGATTGACAAATCAGCGCACCTCTGCCCCTCTCCGGTCAATTCGGTTTTGAGGAGGTCAACATGCAGTTGTCACATCGCATCACACATCTTACCGGCGGTGGATCTGACGGGTGGGAGGTTTTTTATCGCGCACGTCAGATGAAGGCCGACGGTATTCCCGTGACAGAGCTGACGATCGGCGAACACGACATTGGAACTGATCCTTCGATTTTGGCTGCGATGAACGCGGCTGCGGTCGGTGGGCATACAGGATATGCCATGGTTCCGGGCATCGATACCCTGCGTGATACCGTCGCCGCGCGCGTTCAGGCCCAAAGCGGCGTGCCAACGACCCGGCACAACGTATTGATTACGCCCGGTGGTCAGTCTGCCCTGTTTGCAGCCCATAACGCGACCTGCAACGCGGGCGACACCGCATTGTTCATTGATCCCTATTATGCCACCTACCCCGGCACAATTCGCGGTGTTGGTGCTGTTCCTGTCGCGGTTCAAGCGCACGCCGATAATGCGTTTCAGCCGCGCGCCGCGGACATTGCCGCCGTTGCGAGCAAAGGCGCCGCGTCGTTGTTGGTCAACTCCCCCAACAACCCAACCGGTGTCGTTTATTCCCGCGAAACTTTGGAAGGGATCGCTGAGGTTTGTAAAACGTACGATTTGTGGCTGATTTCGGACGAAGTTTACGACACGCAGGTTTGGGAAGGCGAACATATCTCACCGCGTGCACTGCCTGACATGGCGGAGCGCACGCTGGTTGTTGGGTCCATGTCAAAATCCCATGCGATGACCGGATCGCGCTGTGGTTGGATCGTTGGCCCCGAAGAGGTGATCGAACATCTCATCAACCTGGCCACACACACCACCTATGGGGTGCCTGGGTTTATTCAGGATGCCGCCGATTTTGCCCTGAACGCAGGGGATGAATTGGAAAAAGAGGTCGCTGCGCCCTTTGAACGACGCCGTGCGTTGGCACGGGACCTATTGGCGAACCAGAACACCGTTGGATTGGTGCCAGCCCAAGGTGCGATGTATCTGATGTTGGATATGCGCGCGACCGGCCTGAGCGGTGAGGAATTCGCCAACATGCTACTTGATACGCACAAGATTGCGGTCATGCCCGGCGAAAGTTTTGGACAGGCCGCGCACGGACATATTCGTGTGGCGATGACCATTCCTGACGACCAGTTTCTAGCGGCACTAAAAACACTCTGTGATATGGCGGCAGAAATATCCAACAAACGCGCAGCTGAATAAGATCTGGCGCGGCCCCTCTCAAAGGCCACGCCATTCAAGCCCGCATCGGCTCTGTGTCAGAACCGGAACGAGGCCCTAAGATTGAACGTATTCGTATCAAAATCAGAACCAGAGCCGTTCAAATTGCTAAAGTCATGACGCAGTACTTCGCCGCTGACCGTCCATTGATCGGTGACTGGAAAAGCCATCCCGATTCCATATACCGCGCCGGTGTCGTTGCCGAATGATGTATCGGCCCGGGCCGCGCCAACGACCGCATAGCCAAGGGCCGGGCCGAAATCATATCCACCCTTCAGCTTAAACCGTCCGATATTGTCGATCGAGCCGCCGGCTCCCCCCAGATCGATTCCGACCCGGTCATATTCCAACTCAGCACCCACGACGATATTGTTGCCGAAATCATAGTTGTATCCGATGTGACCACCAAATGTTGCGTTGTCTCCGTCTTGTGAGCCAGGGCCATCCGTGTCGCCATAACCAACACCAAAACCGGCATATGCGCCTGTCCAGTCTGCCGCCATAACCGGGGCCGCAGCCGCAATGGACAGACCTGTAACTGCAGAAATCAAGAGTTTCATATTCTTACTCCACCTTCGTTAGGACGAACACGGTGCGCCATCTTTTCAATGGCTTACTTCAACTCGGTTCGTCATGTCAGACAGATGGGAAGAGGTAGGCAGGCATTCAACCAACATCTCTGACTGCGCAAATCAGAGCGTCAGTTATCCGCCGATCCCTCAGCAAAAAACTGCGCAGAACCGGAAATTCATTTGGTCGCAAACAGGACAGACCGGGTCGGTGTTGAATGCCATCGTGTACATCAAGACAAGGGAGAAACGATGCACAACGAGCAGTGGAAAATCTGTTTGGTCAGCCGCACGATTGGTGCGGACCGTGGCCGTGCCGCGCGTGGGCGTCCCTGTGTGAGTTGAGTCAAAACATCTAACTTTTACTCTACTCGGAATTCAAAAATGAACGATCAATCTCGTGCCTCTGCTCGGAGCGGTGGGCGCTCTGCCCGTCGTGCTGCCCGTGCCGCAGCCCTGCCCGATCACCTCCGCCCTATCCGTCCCGGTTTAGAAGGCGGCGCGCTCAATCTGCTGAGCCAACAAGACATGGAACGTATCCACAGTGGTGCGTTGGATGCATTGGAACAGATCGGGCTGGCGGATGCCCCCCCGACCGGCATTGAATATTTAGTCAATGCCGGGTGTAGTCTGGGCGAGGATGGGCGCATTCGATTTCCCCGCGCCTTGGTAGAAGATACACTGGCTAAGGCGAACCGTTCGGTTGTTCTGTACAGCCGGGATGGCAAGACCGATTTGGACCTCTCTGGAACCAAAGTCCATTATGGCACCGCTGGGGCTGCTGTAAGTATGGTCGATGTGCATGGCCGCAATTACCGGGATTCAACAGTTCAAGATTTGCATGACGCCGCACGCATCTGTAACCACCTGGACAATATCCACTTTGTGCAGCGGCCGATGGTATGCCGTGACATCCCAGACAACCGTGAGATGGACCTAAACACCATTTACGCCTGCACTTCGGGAACCTTCAAACACATCGGCACGTCGTTCACTGAACCATCGTATGTCAAACCCGCACTGGAAATGTTGCAAACCATTGCAGGTGGAGAAGACAAGTGGCGCGAACGCCCCTTCATGTCTAACTCAAATTGTTTCGTTGTTCCCCCAATGAAGTTTGCCACCGAAGCTTGCGAAGTGATGGAGGAATGTATCAAAGGCGGCATGCCTGTGTTGTTGCTCTCTGCCGGTATGGCTGGCGCGACAGCACCATCCACCATTGCAGGCGCCATTATGCAGGCAACAGCTGAATGTTTGGCGGGTCTGGTCTATGTGAACGCGGTAAAGCCCGGGCACCCGGCCATCATGGGCACGTGGCCCTTCGGCCTTGACCTGCGCACTGGTGCGATGACCGTAGGATCCGGTGAACAAGCCCTGCTGAGTGCAGGTTGCGCCCAGATGCACCGCTTTTATGATTTGCCCGGTGGGGCTGCAGCTGGGGCGGCGGATTCAAAACTCCCCGATATGCAGGCAGGCTGGGAACAAATGTGTTCCGCTGTCATGACCGGGCTTTCAGGTTTGAACATGGTTTACGAAGCGGCTGGAATGCACGCCTCGCTCTTAGGGTTCTGTCATGAAAGCCTAATTCTAAGCGATGATCTGTTGGGGCAAGCCATGCGATGTGTTCGCGGAATCGAAGTGAGCGACGAAACGTTGGCTCTGAGTCAGATTGCTGAGGTTTGTCTGGGTGGCACAGGTCACTATCTGGGAACCGAACAAACGCTCAGCCGGATGCAGGCAGACTATGTATACCCAACTCTGGGTGATCGGACGTCCCCCAAAGAATGGGCAGAGCTGGATAAACCTGACCTGATCGAAAAAGCCATCGCCAAGAAAGAAGCGATTTTGGCCGAACGATCCCCAGCGCGGTTTGATGCGGATCTTGACGCTCAACTCAGAGCGCAGTTCAACATCCACCTGCCCACATAAAACAGCTCGGCCGGTCGGGCCTGATCACCGCATCAAAATACCCTGACCGGTCGGCAAACCCATGATTGTCCGCTCTTTACGGCGGGCGAACTCATTCCACGCTGTATTCTGTTCTTCATGCCCGCTTAAGCCATAATCATCGAGCACAATGATTCCACCTGGTGTGATCCGATCCCAGATTGCCTCAATAGTCCCCATTTCAGCAGAGGTGATATTAAGATCGATCGAGATATAGCTCAGGCTTTCAAACTCCACCTGATCGATGGATCCCGGCAACAGACCCTGGACCAAAACCACATTTGGGTGCGGCGCGAACTGCTTTCGTGCAAATTCGATGATGTTCGTATTCGCCGGATTCCCAGTGTACATATTTTTGTTCATCTTCGCGACACCAGCCATTTCGGCCTCGCTGGCCATGTCCACCGGAATGCCCTCGTAAGTGTCGAACAAAAAGAACTTTTTCCCGCTTTGATCGAAATCGCTGTTGCGTACAATCATCGTCGAAAGCAGCCCCGTGTTCACACCGAATTCAGCAAAATCTCCGGGAATGCGCAGACAACACTCAGCAGCCCATAGGCACACATGGATCCGCCAGCGAATGTCCGGGGTCCCACCAATCCAGTGCGGTGCGCTCTCTTTACACACCTGATCCCAGCTGCCTTGAAATTTGTCATCGTGCAAAAACGGGATGTACTTTTTCCGGACCGCTAAATGATCCCCAAAATAGTCATACCGATAAGGAGCACCGGTCAGTGCACGGCGCAGAAATCGTATGGTCGATGTAATTGGGTCCATCTGGGTCTCCAAGTCTTTCAAGTCTGGATCTTCTCAAAATCACGCCTCAGCGCGCTTTGAGGATCTGCTTATAATACTGAATGCGGTCTTTCATTGTCTCATGAGGTAGAAACTTTTTCCGGATATACTTCAACTCTTTCCGTCGCAGTTCGGGGGAAACACTTGCACTGACCTGGCCCATATGTAGCCGGTTCAAAACGAGAGTGTCTGGTACAACACAAGGCGCACCGTATTTTTGCGCAAACCGCTTGTAGATATCGACATCCATCAACCAAATCAGTTCTTCATCAAAGTCCAACTTGTTGGTCGTGCGAAACGCCAGAACTGACGGGCTGCTTATCGTGTTCTTTCCAAACTGAATTTGTGGGTGCAAACGCGGAACCATCGGGCGCTCAATCATCTGCCCATCGCGCGTTACCCCCGATCCACACACCAACCAAACCACACCAGTGTCCGAAAATGCATCACTCATTTTTTGTAAGGCGTCTGTTCCGTTTATGAGGTCATCTTGGAACAGGATTTTGAGGATTTCACCACTGGCATGACGCATCGCATTGTTGGAATTTGCCGACGCCTGTTTAGGCCCATCGCGAAACCACACGTGATGAACTTTGATCCCCTCAACCCCGGCACATATTTTCTGAACGGCATCATCTTTGGACTGATCCGATACAATCACTTCGAAATCGCGAAAGGTTTGTTCCTTCAGGCGCTCAAACGACTCTGCGAGAAATTGCGCACCGTGTCCGCCCATATCATATGCAGGAATACAAATGCTGAGTTTTGGCATGTTCGCGACCTTGTTTATGGCACCTGATTGCCCCTTCATATCAAACGAAAAATGGGGAGGCACAAGCCCCCCCAGTTTCGCCATCCAAGCTCATTTTATTAACCGCCCGGTGTTTTTTGCCTGCGGCCTGGACGTCGCATGGAACGAGCGCACCCGTTCCGTGACAGAGTGGGAAGGACAAAACTGTCGCCCACCCATTCATAAGGAACAAAGTTATCAGAGCGAACTCAGTCCCTTACGCGCCATTCCTGACGCGATTTTGTAATGGAGCAGCTTTAGCTGCACCCGCTTGTTGAGCCGCAGGTATTGCATTTCATGCAAGTCCCATTGCGCACCAATGTGTAGTTTCCGCATTCCCCGCAGGCTTCGCCTTCGTAGCCCTGCATCTTGGCCTTTACTCGTGCATCCATACCACCACCAACGGCCGTGGTAGGAGCTGGCCCAGTTTCAGGGACCAAAGTCTGCAGGTTCGATACCGGATCTGTACCCGTCAAACCCGTTTCGGCCTGACCACCCTGCAACACAACCAAATCCTGAGGCAGACGTTTCCGAAGATACCCTGTGGAACTGATTTGCTTAAGTACTTCCAACGACTTGGAGGCCGCAGTTTCACTCACCTTGTCGACGTTTGACAGACCTTCATCGACCCCACGTCCGATGTCATCGAACGATGCCCCTTCGGGTTTCACATGTGCCAGATCGGTTCGGTCCAAATAGCTGACAGCCAACTCACGGAAAATGTAATCCAGGATGGATGTGGCGTTTTTGATCGAGTCATTGCCCTGCACCATGCCAGCCGGTTCGAACTTGGTAAACGTAAACGCATCCACAAATTCTTCGAGCGGGACGCCATATTGCAGCCCAACAGACACAGCGATGGCGAAGTTGTTCATCATTGCACGAAAGCCTGCGCCCTCTTTGTGCATATCGATGAAGATTTCACCCAATGCCCCATCCGAGTATTCGCCTGTCCGCAGATAGACCTTGTGGCCACCAACGACTGCTTTTTGCGTATACCCTTTGCGTCGTTCGGGCATCTTTTCGCGGTGCGAGCGGATTACTTCTTTGACGATCACCTTTTCGATGATCTTTTCCGCCAAAACAGTTGCCTTTTCAGTGGGTGTACCACTTTCTAGAACGTCTGCGGCATCGTCATCATCTTCGACCAGTGCGGCAGCCAATGGCTGGCTCAACTTGGATCCGTCGCGATAAAGTGCGTTCGCCTTTACCCCCAAAGACCAGCTCAGCTCATATGCTTTTTGACAATCTTCGATTGTCGCATCGTTGGGCATATTGATGGTTTTGGAGATCGCACCCGAAATAAAGGACTGCGCTGCCGCCATCATGGTGATGTGGCTGTCAACATTCAGGAACCGCTTGCCTTTCTTCCCACAAGGGTTTGCACAATCAAAGATGTGATAGTGCTCTTCCTTGAGGAACGGCGCCCCTTCCAGTGTCATCGTTCCACAAACATGGTCGTTCGCGGCATCAATGTCAGCCCGGGTAAAGCCCAGATGACGCAGCAAATCGAAAGTCGGGTCATTCAATTTAGGTGCAGGAATACCCAACACCTGAGTGCAGAACTCTTCGCCTAGTGTCCACTGATTGAACACAAACCGGATATCAAACGCGCTTTCGAGAGCGGCATCAATCTTGGACAATTCGTTGGGACCAAACCCGTGCCCGGTGAGCGAGGTGTGATTGATTGCAGGCGCATTTCCGATGGACCCGTGTCCCACAGCTGACGATACGATTTCTTCAATCTCGGACGAGCTGTAGCCCAGGTTTTCCAGAGCAGACGGCACAGACCGGTTGATGATCTTGAAATAGCCGCCGCCAGCCAGTTTTTTGAACTTAACAAGCGCAAAATCCGGCTCAATCCCCGTGGTGTCGCAATCCATAACCAGACCAATGGTCCCGGTCGGCGCAATTACAGTCGATTGTGCGTTGCGATAGCCATTTTTTTCACCAAGGCTCAGCGCTTCATCCCATGCGGACATGGCAAGATCGATCAATCGTACATCCGGGCAATTGTCATGATCCAGAGGGACCGGCTTGACCGCCAGTTTTTCGTAGCCAGTGCTTGCACCGTGTGCCGCTTTGCGGTGGTTTCTGATCACACGCAGCATGTGCTCTGCATTGCGTTCATATCCAGCAAACGGTCCCAGTTCGCCAGCGATTTCAGCCGATGTCGCATAAGCAACACCTGTCATGATCGCGGTCAGCGCACCACAGAGCGCTCGTCCCTCGTCACTGTCGTAGCCATGACCCATGTTCATCAACAGGCCACCGATATTTGCGTACCCCAGACCCAATGTCCGGAAATCATAGGAAAGCTGCGCGATTTCTTTCGAGGGGAACTGCGCCATAGTCACAGACACTTCGAGCGTCAGCGTCCACAGGCGTGCCGCATGCATGTAATCCTCTGCTTGAAACTTCCCATCCTTGAGGAAAGTCAGCAGGTTCATGGACGCAAGATTGCATGCAGTGTCATCAAGGAACATGTATTCGGAGCAAGGATTTGAACCGCGAATTTCACCGTCTTCGGGGCATGTGTGCCATTCGTTCACTGTGTCGTGGTACTGAATACCAGGGTCGGCACAGGCCCACGCAGCATGCCCAACCTGAGCCCAGAGGTCGCGTGCTTTGACGACTTTGGCAACTTTGCCATCAGTGCGGTTGATCAATTCCCAATCCGCGTCTTTTTCAATCGCTTTGAGAAAACCGTTTGTCACCCGGATTGAGTTGTTCGAGTTTTGCCCTGACACAGAGCTGTAGGCTTCGCTGTCCCAATCTGTATCATAGGTAGGAAACTCAATGCTTGTGTGACCTTGCTTGGCATAGTCCAGCACGCGCTTGATGTAAGTTTCTGGAATTGCGACTTTTTTCGCTTCGCGGATCGCGGTTTTGAGGGCGTCATTGTGCGCAGGGTCATAGGCGTCTTGCGCCTTTCCATCCCAAAGCTTCAACGCATCGAAAATACCATTCAACTTGGCTTCGTGCATCTTGGAGCCAGCCACGATGCTCGCGACTTTCTGCTCTTCTATGACTTTCCAGTTGATGAAATCCTGAATATCTGGGTGATCTGCGTCAACGATAACCATTTTCGCTGCACGCCGTGTGGTGCCGCCGGATTTGATGGCTCCTGCAGCACGGTCACCGATTTTCAAAAAGCCCATGAGGCCTGAAGATTTGCCGCCACCCGACAAGGATTCCCCTTCGCCACGAAGGTGCGAGAAGTTGGTGCCAGTACCTGACCCATATTTAAACAGGCGCGCTTCGCGCACCCACAAATCCATGATGCCGCCTTCGTTTACCAGATCATCCTGCACACCTTGAATAAAGCAAGCATGCGGTTGTGGGTGCTCGTAAGAGGATTTGGACTTTGTCAGTTTACCAGTTTTGTAATCGACATAATGGTGTCCCTGTGCCGGACCATCGATACCGTAAGCCCAGTGTAGACCCGTGTTGAACCACTGCGGGGAGTTCGGAGCGGCACGTTGTGTCGCCAGCATGAACCGCATCTCATCATAATAAGCGCGCGCGTCATCTTCGTTAGAAAAGTAACCACCTTTCCAGCCCCAATACGCCCAAGCGCCTGCGAGACGATCGAAAACCTGTTTGGAGGACGTCTCGCCGCCAAACTCGACTTCTCCGTCTGGAACCGACCGCCACAAAAACTCAGGAACGTCTTTTTCCCGGACTTTCTTCAAGCGTGTTGGAACGCCAGCCTTACGGAAATATTTCTGCGCGATGACATCGCTGGCAACTTGGCTCCATGTGTTGGGAACCTCGATATTCTCAAGCCGGAAAACTATGGTGCCGTCTGGGTTGCGAATCTCTGAAGTTGCCGAGATGAAATCCAATTCTGCATAAGCGTCCTGCCCTGCTTTCGTGAATTTTCTATCAATTTTCATAGTCCGCTGCCCCTACATTCCAGCTATTCGTCTTGGCCGAATTGGCCCCCCAGTGATGCACCAACCTCTTAGGTCGATTTGACAGGACAAGCCTTCTGTGTGCACTGCTTGCAACACAGCACAAAATCGACACGGAGTGCCAAAGAAGTTCAGAAGTAAAAGGTCCCATCCTTGTTACCGACCAGGCTCAAGACGCTAGATATAGTGCCACCGCAATCGACATCCACAATTTGGCGTACTTGGACATACTTGGTCAACGCAAAATTCACACTCCGAAGCGAAACTTTTCTGTTGACCCACCCCTGTCGCAATTGAGCTATGCGGCAAAACCCGATTCCTCCACAGGATAAACCTAGGGTTGTGCCTTGCACGTTTGCCAGTGAAGGCACGGAAATTCCTTGATTATCTTGGCCAGCCGTAAAAATTACTCACAAGACAAACGAGCGAAATACCTCGCAAAGCTTCCGAATCCAGCTACATACCTTGTGTCATAAATACCTTACGTTTGATCCCAAACTGGATTCTTCTGTTCACTTCGAAAGACACCATGAATCACGTCAAAACCATTATCCTATTGTTGGCCACCAGCGCCTGTGCACCACAAATAACGGGATCATCGTCACAAGCAGCGGTGTTCGAAAGCAAGCCTGAACCGCTGATTAATGCTTTCACACAGCGGTGTTCGCAACCGCCAGCCAGCTTTATTCGTAAATCCGAATCGCACATACAATGCAGGATAAACATGTCCCCCGATGAAACCGCAGCTGCGATTCTATCTTATGATGGTCACATAGATGATTTGCCTCAGATCGTTATAGATCTTACGACCACACCACACGAGAATGGCGTTATTGTTCGGATTGAAAACTATCTGAATGTCCCTCAGAGGGCCGGGCCAGACGTCCATGTTGTTGTCGCAAATTCCCGCACGGAGCGGATGTTGTCTCGTCTCTTTACTGGCTCAGGAGGGAAACCTCTCTAACCAAGTTAGAGAGGCTGGACTTTCCTGTGCGGACCGCCCCCCTCTGGGCTGGTGGTGAACGCGAAAAATACCTAGCCCCGGCAACTCGGTCTGCGATATTTGCATGATCCTCGTTTCCGGTGACCTACAGTGCTTTTGTCATAGCAACTTACCGAGAACTGCGACCCCGTAGTTACCTGGATGTGTAGCTACACCTGAGGGGCAATGTTGTGATTTATGCGGAACAAATTCTTGGGGTCATACGTGTTCTTTGCCTGGATCAACTTTTCATAATTTGTGCCATAAACATCGGCCATACGCTCGGGTTCGTCATCGGGGACGAAATTCACATATGCTGTACCCGCTGAAAATGGAGATACATCGTCAAACAGGGTCCGCGCCCATGTGCGACAGATGTCATCATCATCTGGGCTATGCCACCTCGTGTGTACATTCATGATAAAGTGAGAATTCCGCTGAGGATAAGCTGTTGCTCCTGCCTCCACCTGAGACATTGCACCGCCCAGATGCGCGAGAAAGATTTCACAATCTAGGCTGGGCGTATTTCGCACAGCCTCAATTATGAGGTCCGTTGCGTTGACAGGTAGCGAAATCAAGTCATGACTTTTCCAGTAATTGCGAGCACCGGGTGTCAATAGCGGGTCAAATGCCGCTTCCCATCCGACAAACGGATTGGGACCCATGACATCGACAATTGGCTCTCCCAGTGCCTGGAGTTCAGTTAAAGATTTCCGACCTTCTTCTGTTTCTTCGCAGAGGCAGGCTGCAAAGATTAACACGTCGCGGCCATGCCATTCGGGTGGAAGGAACGGAAGAGGTGGTGCCTTGCGCATGACGACCCACACAGTCAGTTCGTCAGGGGCCGTATTGGCGATACGCTCGTAGTGCGGCAATAGATCGGCGGCCGCCTCAAGCGGATGCACAATAAGGCCGGCCGTCACCTCTGGACCAACCGGATGAAGCATAAATTCGAAGGATGAAATGACGCCGAAATTTCCCCCTCCACCGCGGATTGCCCAGAACAAATCAGAGTTCTCGTCCGCGCTGGCCCGGATCATTGAACCATCCGCAAGCACGACATCTGCTGATATCAGGTTGTCGATCGTCATGCCGTATTTACGAGTGATCCAGCCAAAGCCGCCGCCCAATGTCAGGCCCGCAATCCCAGTGGTAGAGTTGATCCCCACTGGTACTGCCAAACCATGGACCTGCGTTTCTTTGTCTACGTCCCCCAGTGTTGCCCCAGGTTCAACACGGGCACGACGCGAATTCGGATCGACATATACCGACTTCATATTTGAAAGGTCCAACATCAACACCCCGTCCCGGACCGCATGGCCTGCAATCTGGTGACCACCACTGCGGATCGAAATTAAAAGCCCGTTGTCGCGTGCAAAATTCACGGCTCTCTGGATGTCGCTGGCCCCAAGTGCGCGTATTACTAACCCGGGTTGGCGATCATGCATAGCGTTCCAGATAGTCCGCGCTTCGTCGTACCCGGGGGTACCCGGGGTCACCACGTCACCGCGTAAGGACATATTCAGTGCTTCAATCGTGTCTGTCGAAATCTCGACTGCGTTGCCGTTGCTAGCAGTAACTTCAATTGTCATTTTCGCCTCCAATAAAAAGTGGAGGTTCATTACCTGGTGAATTTTGCCTCACCAAAGATGGGATGCGCCAGTTCTGCGACCGGCATCATGGATTGCGTTCAATTTTTCGAAACAAGGGGCTAATCGATACACGCCAAATCGACGTATTCAGATCAAGCAAAAATCGCAGGATCAAACTCATCAACGGAAACGATAACGTCCGCAGGCACGCCTGCCCGATTTGCAGCGCGCTTGATTGCGGCGGCGTCTTGCGCTTCGTAAAGACAATACGATTTTCGTTGATCTGCACTTAGAAATGAAACGATCCAGCGAACTTCTTCGTCATCGTTGATCCGCTGGATACCCGCCGTGTCGTCCGCAGTAAGGACCAATTTCTCGGCAAAGTTTCGTTCAATAATAAACTTCGGCATTGGCATCTCCAATCAATCAGGGGTCAGTCCGGTTTCGCAAAAGTCAAAATTTCAATAGGTTTTCACAGTTTTTCGTTAATCTAACCATACTCAACTTAGCCGCCACGTCTATAGAATCGTTAATTGCGGCGTCAGCTCTGTTGCGATCTTCGGGCCGGCCGCGCCTCAATAACATCTCGGCCAAATCGTATTTTGTCCAAGCTTGCCAGGGCGCTGACCGCATTCGTCGGTTTAACTGGAGCGCTTCTTCAAAGTGCCGCTCTGCTCGTTGCCATTCACCGAGTGCAGATGACAATATCCCCAGTTGGCGAGCGGCTGCGCCCAGACAAACCGTGGTCACACCCGCCGTTATCGTCATGTCTTCGTAAGGGGTCAAAAGATCGTAGAGACGCTCTGAAAGATCCCCTGCATCCGATACTGCGCTAACCTCTGCAAGATAAGCCAAGGTCGTGCTGTATTTGGCATCCAAAGCAAAAGAAAAGTCATCTTCTGCCATTTCTCGAAGCATACGACTGGATGCTTCTCTATGCCCTAAATCGCTAGCGACAATGGCGAAACCGGGCTTCCACGTCGTGTCAGTCGGATCATCGTCCAGCATTTTCTTGATGATTGGCGCAATCTGCGTCAAACGCCCCTGCTCGCGGCGAATGGTGAACATTTGCATCCCATGTACACCTTCCATCGCTCCACCGTATGTTTTCTGACCAAGGTCAAATGCCCTGTTCGTCAATTGTTCTGCCGCTTGGAAATCGCCGTCCAAAATCGCCTTCATTGCCATCCCATGAGACAATATGACTTCGAAATGCATGTGTTGCCGGTTTTCGCCGAGCTGGGCCAAATGGGTCAGTGCTTGATCCATGCGGTCGCGGTCGCCCATTTCAGCGCACACGAAAACCTCTAAAGAGCGCGCGCGCGCGCGTTCCGTATCATTGACCTCATCAGAAACAAGAAGCATTTCGTCCAATTTTGAGCGCCATGACCCAAGTTCAATCACTTCGCGTACACTTATTGGAGTCAGAAATTCAGAGAACAAGAGACTACAAAGAGATGCCTTGTCGTCCAATTGGCGCACGAGCGTTAGAGCCTCAGCACGATAACGCGCGCTCTTTCTAGGTGCGCCTTCCATCTGGCAGCCGCGGGCCAATGTGCTGAGCAGCTGGCACCGCAATTTCTGGTTATCCTTGGGTGTCCTGGCCAAAGCCTCTTCGAGAAGGTCAATCGAGGACGCGACGGGTAACGAAGACAGAAACAGCGAGCTACTAAAATGTATGACTGCATCAGCGAAACGTTCGAGATCAGCGTGCTTATCTGCTAGGTCGACAGCTGCTTTTAGCACCTGGCACGCCTGGTGTATCTCACCTGCACTATCAAGCGCGCGGCCCAAAAGAACACCCGTGGCGATTTTGGCGCTCAATTGCTCAGCTTTATCTTCAAGTTGATCTGCAAGTGAAATCGCTGCTTTTGCATGTTCAACGGCCTCAAAATTTGCTGAGCGAGCAAGTGCCCGTTCAGCGGCCTTGATCCAGTAGCCTATCGCGTCTCTGGGATTACCCGCCTCGGTAAAATGACGAGCGAGAACCTCGGGTTCACGCTCAACCACACCACCGATACCTGCTTCTAGTGCTCGGCCAATGGCCAGATGATGCGCCTGTCTCGTGCGAGACAAAAGCGATTGATATGCTGTGTCCTGTATAAGCGCGTGACGAAACATGCGGGCTCCTGGTCCAGACACGCCAGACACCAGGATGCGAGCACGAGCCAGCTCTCCTAGATGGGTTTCTAGGTCATCGACTTTTGTGGAAAGAACGCTTGCCAGTAATTGCGGCTCAAAATCGCGGCCTATGACAGATGCAACTAAAGCAACGTTTCTCGCACCGGATGACAGCTTGTCCAACCGCGCCATCAGAGAGCCTTGCAGCGTATCCGGAATGGTCGCATCGCTGTCACTATCGCTGCGTTCAGCAACAGAGCGGGTTAATTCTTCGACAAATAGAGGGATGCCTGCGGCCCGGGTTTCCATGTAATCAATAAATGTAGTGTCAGGCGTTTGCCCCAAAATGCCCGACATCATTTCGGCAGTCTGTTCCCGGGTCAGTAAGCCAATCGGTAGCTGCGTCGCATTGTCAAAATCTAGCGTCCAGTCAGATGCGCCTTCTGGTCTTTGCGTAACAACCACTAGAGCAGGAAGATCAGAAATTCTTGATGCCAATCTTTCAAGCACTTCTTGTGTTGATGGATCAATCCAATGACTATCTTCTAGCACCATCAGAACCGGTTGGTTATTGGCCATCGCGGCCATACGTTCGACAATTGTTTGTATTGTTAGATCTTTCAGATCTTGCGGTGCAAGCGACAGGGTTTCAGGAGATTTTGCCAGCTCAATAGACAGCAATTCAGCATAGACCTCTACGGCATGCGGAACCTGCGGCGGGGCAACCTTCAACATCGACCTGATTTTCGCAGCCCTGATGTCCGCTGCGTCGTCAGGCTTAATTCCCGATAATCTTAGGATGCGCTCGGCGATGGGGTGAAACGCGCTGGTGGAATGGTAGGGGGAACACTGCATTCGCACTAATTCGTGCGGTGTTTGAACCACCGCTCGCATTAGTTCTTCGACTAGGCGGGATTTGCCAATACCAGCGTCGCCAGAAATCAGCACCATCTGGCCTTTGCCTTTTAACGCGCTCTGCCAACGATCAAGCAAAATTTGCAATTCGCCGACCCGCCCCACCAATTCTGCTGAACCAGATCTAGCTTGCGCCGAAAATCGACTTTCCAATTTCTTCAACTCGACAACACGGTGCGGTACGATTTCATTTTCGTACCCTTTGAGACGCGTTTCACCCAAGGTTTCTAGTATGAACTCTCCACCGCAAAGCCTTTGGGTGTCGGGTCCGATTACAACTTCGCCTGGGCGGGCCTGAGCCTGTAAACGGGCTGCTAGGTTTGGCGTGTCTCCTGCAATTGCACCTGTTTCGATGCCGCCTGCGCTGACTAGATCTCCAACCACGACGTGGCCCGTTGCAATACCCACCCGCGCCGGCATCGCAATGTCATTGAACCGAATATCTTCTATTGCTTCAATGATTTCCAAACCAGCGTGGACTGCCCGGCTAGCATGATCTTCGTAGGCCGTGGGCCATCCGAAATAGGTCAAAGCCCCATCGCCCAAATACTTTGCGACGTAGCCGCCATATTTTGAAACGACGCCGGTCACAGCGTCCTGAAAACTGCGCAGAATTTCCCGCATCTGCTCAGGCGTTAACTGCTGAGATAATTCTGTGGATCCAACGATGTCAGCGAATAGTATAGTTAACAGCCGGTGTTCAGCGTCATCAGTGGGGGTCGTTTCCAGTTTCGGTGCAGCAGCGGTTTCGATCTCTGGTATGGTCTCCGGAGGAGACTCAGATCCAATGTCGGCGATCGCAGCCAGCAGAACTTTGCGATGACCAAGGGAAACTCCCAATTCGCGAAGATCGGCTTCCTCCAAAAGCGGCAAAACACGCATATCGACATCGTTTTCGGAAAAAACCTCAGCATAAACGCCGAGACCCAAGTGATCCAGCCAACTTGAAACAGAGGAACTCATGCACAATCTTCTCAGAAAAATCGTGATCGGGAAACATGTTTGTTTGTCCCCGCCCATCTGTCACGCTTGAACGCCAAATCACGCAGCTTCCAAATTGGAATGCGGCGCTACTTATTGATCTTGCAACGCGGATAGGGTTGCCAACTGGGAAACACCTTCAGATGTGATTACAAATAGACGTCGCTTTGACGATCACATCGGTGAACAACCTTGGTCAAAACCTGATCTGCGATGACCGTAATCTCATCCATGCAAATTGCCTGACCTACTTGATTGATCACGGTACCTTGCAACGCGGAACGCGGAGTCGTGTAACAGCTTAGGTCGTGTTTAGTGCCTCTGGTTGTCATCTTGTAAAGAGCTGTTTTGAAGCCGTAAGGCGTACTGCATCGCGGTTACGAGACTTGCCTCGCTCGCGATACCCTGCCCTGCGATGTCAAAGGCAGTACCGTGATCAGGACTGGTCCGTATAAACGGCAATCCAAGGGTAATATTTACCCCTTGATCCAGCCCCATGTATTTGACCGGGATAAGCCCCTGATCGTGATATTGTGCAACGACAATATCGAAATGCCCCTGACGGGCTTGCATGAATACAGTATCCCCAGGCCAAGGGCCCGAAGCATTTATTCCTTCGGCTTGAGCGGCCTTAATCGCAGGTGAAATAATTTCGATTTCCTCGCGCCCAAACAGCCCCCCTTCGCCAGCATGGGGGTTTAGCCCCGCCACGGCGACACGCGGGTTTTCATAGCCCAGTGCCCGTGCCCCCTGATCCGCCAAACGTATTGCGGCCATCTGAGCCTCAAAATCCGCACCCTTGATCGCATCCAAAAGCGAACAGTGAATGGTTACCAAGACCGTGCGGATAACGTCATTTCCAAGCAACATGGCCACTTTGTCTGCGCCGCCGAAATCCGCAAGCATTTCCGTGTGACCAGGGTATTTCACTCCGGCAGCAGATAAGGCTTCTTTATGAATAGGAGCAGTTACGATGCCAGAAACGCTGCCCTCTAATGCGCATTCGATACCCGCTTTGATGGCATCAAAAGCCGCCTGCCCACAATCTGCGCGGATTTCACCAAAGGGTGGTAAGGGGGCAAATCGGGTTGTCTCGACAACGTCTATCGTCCCGCTTTCGAATTGCGCGTCTTGAACTCGGTCACGCGCTTGTATGGTGAAATCAGCACCAACGACATCAACTGCCCGCTGCATGACATTTGGACACCCAAAGACCACATATCTTTCCGTTTCCGGTGCGGCAGATAGCAATTTAACGATAATCTCAGGGCCAATACCCGCCGGGTCGCCCATCGTAATAGCCATCGGTTTAGCAGTGTGAATCATGGAGAAACCTATATCAGCATAAGCGGCACGCCTATTCAGCCGAATCTTACCTGCCTTCCACACCTATCAACAGTCTCTTTCGTGTCCAAAATCGCTGAATTGTGTAGGTCTCACATCGACCGATGGTGATATTCACTGTAACAAAAATGGCCCCGCTGAAACCAGCGGGGCCATTTCCTTAAATCTGTAACCGACTGGTTAATAATCTTATTAGATCGAAGCTTGGTAGATCTTGTCGATGTTGCTGCCCAATGCAGTGTTGAATTCCGCATCAGACATTTGCTTGGAAAGACCTTCGGTCAAAGCCCGCGAGAAAGACGCGATCATTTTGCCATTCTGGCTGAGCAGATCACAAGCTTGTTCTGTGGAATACCCACCCGATAGTGCCACAACACGCATCACGCGGGGGTGATCGGCGAGTGCATCATACAGGTTGGCTTCGTTCGGAATGGTCAATTTCAGCATGATATCCTGACCCTCATCCAAGGTATCGAGGTTCTTAAGGATCTCTGCCTTCAGGATGGCTTCGGCTTCTGATTTGGTTGCCGAGTGGATGTTCACCTCGGGTTCAACGATTGGAACCATTCCGGCAGCAACAACTTCGCGCGCAACGTCAAACTGCTGCGCAACGACGGCAGCAATTCCTTCGGCGTTTGCTTCGTTGATGACAGAGCGCTCTTTGGTGCCGAATACGCCGGTCGCCTTGGCGAGTGTACCTGCCAGACCCGGGATTGGCTTCATCAGTTGAACGCCGTTTGCTTCGTTTTCCAGACCTTTATCGATCTTTAGAAACGGCACAACGTTCTTTTCAGACCACAAGTAATCTGCAACAGATTTACCGTCGATGCTTTCACCAAGAGTACGTTCAAACAATATGGCTGCGATGACTTTCGCATTGGTAAAATCGTCAGCCAGAATGATCCGTGCGCGCATGTTCTGCACTTCGGCGAACATTTCTTCTTCTGAATTGTAATCAGAGGCATCCACACCATAGAGCGCCAGCGCTTTTGGAGTTGAGCCACCGCTTTGATCCAAAGCTGCAATGAAGCCTGCGCCCTTCGTCATCTGTTCACGCTGATCTGCGTTCGCCATAATAAATTCCTGTGAATTGATTCCGCTTTGCGCCCCGCATACAGCAAGGCTCTGACAGATGGTAGTTTGTTAGCGCTCAACCAACCGCAACCAGATACCATCCGCCGCACGAACAGTCAGATGTGCCACAGGAACCGGGTCTTTGCCCGCCACACGTTCAATTCGGAAACGACGTAAAATCATCGACAGGATCAGTGGCCCTTCGACCATGGCAAAGCCTGCCCCCGGACACACACGAGGACCAGTGGAAAAAGGGATATAGGCCGTGCGTTGACAGGTTTTGCCGTTTTCAGTGTGCCACCGGGCGGGATCAAACCCGTCCGGATTGTCCCACAAACGTTCCTGACGGTGCAAATGCCATGGGCTCAATACAATCTGTGCCCCTTTGGGGACCGCACGATCCCGAAACTTCTCAGGACAACTGGCTTCGCGCACCATCATTGGAACTGGTGGGTAGAGCCGTAGTGCCTCGCGAAACACATCACGACTGAGGCGGAGTTTGGACATCACGCCAAACCCTTCTTGGTCCAGAGCGTTCGCCTCTTCTGCCAGTCGGTCCTGCCATTCAGGGTAAAGAGCCATCAGGTACAAAGTCCACGCCAAAGCTGACGCACTGGTTTCATGGCCCGCCAGAAAAAAGATCGCAACCTGATCAATCATTTCTTCGGTATCAAACCGTTCGCCGGTTTGGGGATCTTTGGTAGTCATGATCTTGGTCGCAAGATCATCTGGGGCCGTTCCCGCCTCGATTTCAGCCATACGCGTGGATGTCAGCTGCGCAATCAACCCACGGATTTCCTTGGCTGCGCGTTTGGTTTGACGCGCATGAAACCGAGGCATCCAACTGGGCAAAGGCACGAAAGCCGCCAAGTTCAACAAAGGTTGCTGACGCTGATAATCGCGAAACCGCGTAAACACTTGCCCGGCGATTTCATGCTCTATCGGGATAGAAAACAGAGTACGAAAAATCACATCTGCAGCGGCGTGGCTTGTCACCTCTTCAAATTCGACCTCTTGCCCAACTTGCCCTTGCAAGCGCGTCACACAAGCCTGTGCCGCCTCCCACATCGCAGGGAAAGTATCTCGCAAACGGCCCCCTTCGAACGAGGGGTCAATAATCCGCCGCTGCCGTTTCCACGTCTCACCGTTGGTCAAAAACACGGAATTTCCCAACAAAGGCCTGAGGCCCTCGCTGATCCGGCCCGATTTGGGGAAATCATCAGGACGCGTCTTGAGAACCGTTTCCACAAGATCCGGCTGGTTCACCAAAAAAGACCGGAAAAACGGCGTGCGAAACTCAGCCATCCAAGCGCGATACAATCGCTTGGGCTGCGCCGATAACAAATCCTGTCGAAACAGGCGAAGGTACCGAAACAAGGACACTTTGTCCGGGCGCGCGGGGGGTTTGGGAGGGAGCATCAAGAACCAACCGAAGTATATTTTGAGATTGCCACATCTATCCGAGATTTTGACGGTGCACGGTCTTTGTACCGTTCTGCCAACGTCATCGGGCCGGCTGTGATACGAAAATAATCATAGTCGCCGGGCTGATCAAAAGCACACAGATATTGAAAATGTAGTCTAAAGAACCTCCACCGTAACTCTGTCCAGCGTTTAGGTGACAGTGTTTGGGTAAACGCTGCTGAAAAGACCAGTGGCCATCGCTTATCTGCCGGAGCTACACCGCTGACGGTGACTGGGTCACAAAGTGCAAAGGCACATCCATCGCCCGGCGCAGACACATCCACCCAATTCAACTCGGCGCGCGCACTCAGATACTTGAGATCCGTGCGAAGCCGCTCGGCTTTTGGCAAAAATGACACCATTGGAACCACCTGCCCCAGTGACAGAAACCCCAATGCAGGTCCTGACGGTGGCACACGTCCTGCACGGATCAAATCGGCCAAAACACTCACCCCCACATGGGCGCCAGAGCTGTGACCAACAACCAGAACCTCATCGACGTCTTGCGTCAGTGCTTCGGCAATCAAATCGGTAAACTCAGCGATCCGGGCTTCCAATTCGGGTGGGTTCGCGCCGTTGGATTGCGCGGAATACGCATAATCGTGCATGAGGTAATAGGCAAAGAACTTGCCGTCTCTTGCGCGAAACCACCGCAACACCGCGACGCCTACGCCTGCCCCCGCGCACAGTGCGATGATCTGTAAAAGAAGGTTCGGATCCATCGGCAACCAAAGGGCCGCCGTGAACAGCGCGCTATAGACCCCAAAAGCAATGGCCAGCGCCAAAACCAATTGTAACAGTAACATTCCAACAGGATACAATGCGGCAATCACTGGCCCTTTGCGTAGTTTCATCAACCGCCACAACGCCCCCGAACCAATATAGGTCCAAGCCGTCCGAACCAACTGAATATAGGTGGCCGGAATTGTGGACGACATGCTGTCGCGAACGATATCTGACCAAACGAGAACCTCGATATCGGCCTCGACCCGCGCACCCTCCTGCGTCGCGGTCACATGCCAACCATAGGGACCTTTGGTTGCTTTAGGTTTGAGGCCAATGTCATAACCAGAAATCTCAGCCTGTTCGGCCCCTTCTTTTCGGTAGAGTTCGCGATAGCGGCGTGGATGAATCGGGTCATAACCAGGAATGTAAAAAACCCGGCGACGTTTCACCTGACTTGCCTGTTGCTGCTCGGACGCCATGACACTCCTCTTGCTTTGAAGGGGATCATAAAGGCTTATTCAGGCGAGAAAAAGTCAGCCAAGTGTCGCCAACGAGGGAAAGGTTTCAAGCAGCCAGAACGAAACGCTTGAGAACAGACCGGTGACCAACATGATGCCGACGAGCAAAAGCAACGCGCCCATACACTTTTCGATCAACCCCATATGACGCTTAAGCTTGTTCATGATCCGCATTGACCGGCTCAGAAACATTGCAGCAAGTAGGAATGGAATGCCTAAACCAGCGGCATAAACCCCCAAAAGCAATGTCCCGCGCGCCACCGAGACCTCTGTCGCCGCGAGCGAAAGAATCGCGCCCAACTGAGGGCCGATGCATGGTGTCCAGCCAAAGGCAAACGCAAGCCCAAGCACATAAGCCCCAAATGTCGACCCACCTGCGTCACCTGTTTCCAAACGCGCTTCTCGGTCCAGCAAAGGAATACGAAAAACACTCAGGAAATGGAGGCCAAAGATTATAACAACAACGCCTGAGATTTGCGCCATAAGCTCTTGGTTTTGCAAAAAGAACGAACCAAAAACCGACGCTGTAAAGCCAAGCAGCAAGAACACAGTGGACAGGCCCAGCACAAAAAACAACGCGGCGATAATAGACTTCCGACGCGCGCTTGCTTCGCTCTGCATCTCGCCTATGGATACACCACTCATATAGGCCAAATACGGCGGTACAATGGGCAATACGCACGGGCTTAGAAAGCTGAACATTCCAGCAATCAGCGCCACAGTCATGGCAGGGATCAGCCCCGCATCGATGATATCAATTCCGAACATGCATTAGCACATATGCTATCCCCAGTCCGAGGTCACGGGGCCATCCGGTCACATCCTTGTGGGTGCGTTATGGACACAGGCACCAAGGCAGAATATTCCCTATCTCATGACTGATACACCTGAAAAGCTCGACGCGCGCGGGTTGCTTTGCCCTTTACCCGTCCTCAAAGCGCGCAAGCGTCTCAAATCACTTTTGCCGGGTGAAAACCTCTGCATGCTCGCGGATGATCCCGCGGCCATCGTGGATGTTCCCCATTTTTGTGCAGAATCGGGCCATACTTTAGTGGAACAAACCGATGCTCCAGATCACCAAATTTATGTGATCCGCAAAAAGGCCTGACACTCAGGTGATAGGTGGCCGCTCTGAGAAACAAGGCAGTGAGGGGATTCAAGGAAAGATGCACTAAGCCCTTGGTTTGGTTTCACAATCAGAGATTTTCTCGGCTTGTTTCTTTATCCACCCTTTTTGGCAGAACTCGAAATCGGCATTAAAGTTTAGCTGTTGTGGAATTCTCATTCGCGAACGAGGCAACAAACTACTCATAAAACTCACTTAGACTATGCCTCAGGGTGATTCAGGCTGAAAATATAGAATGCATTACTTGCTACGAAAGTGATGAATACTCTTGATCATCAGACCTTCTCGTTCATTGAACAACAAGATGGCCTCCATTAGCAGACTGTTAGAGAGGCAAGAATTCGAAAATTCACAACTCTGGCAGCCTTTGGAAAGGTTTAGCGGAAGGACTTTCGCCCTCTCTAACTTCGTTCTTACAAAAAAGAGCAACACCTACCGAGAAAAATCTCGATAGGTGTCTTTGTAATATCCCGTATTCCGGAATGAGCCAAAATTGAGGTTTGGCCCTTATTCTAGCTTCCTAAGGACCACCAACCGCGCCGTTTGGGCTTGGCAGGTTCCACCGCCTCTGGTTCAAGTGCAGGCTCTTCTGCAACTGGTGCAGTTTCCTCAGTAGCAGCTTCAACAAATGCCACGGTCTCTGGTTCAGCAATCTCGGGCTCAACAACAGGATCTGCAGCAGTCTGAGAGTCGGCCGCCTCGCTATGTGTGAACTCAGGCACCTCAACCTCTTGCACCGCTTCGGCGATCACGGGTTCAGCCACAATTTCTATCGAGCTGTCTGATGCTGGTGTTTCGCCCCCTTCAGATACGCTTTCAGCGGTCTGTTCAGGTTCGGAAACTGGCGCATCAGCGACAACCTCAACAGGTGCCTCAGTAGATTCGGCAATTGCCGGCTCTTCCGTAACACTTGTGTTCTTGCGACGCGGCGCCCGCGTCCGTTTACGCTTGGGCTTTTCAGCTTCGTCTTCTGAGGTCTCTTCAGCTACAGCCGGAGCATCTGCACCTTCAGAGTTTTCTTCGACTTGAGCAGACTTCTTACGAGACCGACGCCGGCGTTTTGGTTTTGGTGCATCCTCTGTCACCTCACCTTCAACCGCTGTTTCGTCCCGGCTTTCTTCAGAAGTGTCAGAAGACTCGGAATCCCCGCTTGCATCGGAATTGCCATTTGCTTCCTCGTCGGCCCCATCTTCGTTGCCATTCCCCTTACGCCGACGCCGACGCCGACGTTTACGCTTGGGTTTGGTTTCACCCTCTTCTTCCACAACTGGCGTCTCGGAAACGTCTTCAACTTCTGCTTCTGCTGCTGGCTCTGCCGCGTCGATCTGTTCCATCAACGACGTATCAACCGAAACAACAGGTGCTGGTGCTTCTGGCACCGTGCGTGTGGCCGTTTTGAACTTCTCGATCGAGAAGTCGGGGCTCACCAAATGCACGTCACCTTCGATCCGAATCGACAACCCATAACGCGCTTCAAGCTGCGCAATGTGCTCCCGTTTCTGGTTCATCAGGAAGTTGGCGATATTCACCGGGCATCGAACAAGCACTTCGCGTGAGCGACGGCGCGTGCCTTCTTCTTCGATCTGACGCAGAATGTTCAACGCCATGCTGTCGTCTGAACGGATCAAGCCCGTTCCGTGACACGCCGAACAAGGCTGTGTGGTCGCTTCGATCATGCCGGGGCGCAGGCGCTGGCGTGACATTTCCATCAACCCAAAGCCAGAGATCCGGCCGATTTGGATCCGAGCCCGGTCTGTTTTCAGCTTGTCTTTGATCTTCTTTTCAACAGCCGCATTGTTCTTGCGCTCATCCATATCGATGAAATCGATCACGATCAGACCGGCAAGGTCGCGCAACCGCAACTGGCGGGCCACTTCTTCGGCAGCTTCCAGGTTGGTCTTAAGTGCGGTTTCTTCGATCGACCCTTCTTTGGTCGCCCGGCCCGAGTTCACGTCAATAGCAACCAGCGCCTCGGTGACGCCAATCACGATGTACCCACCCGAGCGTAACTGAACCGTTGGGTTGAACATTCCCGCCAAGTAGCTTTCCACTTGGTAGCGCGCAAACAACGGCAAGCCGCCTTCGTCATGGCGTTTCACGTTTTTAGCGTGAGACGGCATGATCATTTTCATAAAGTCTTTGGCGATACGGTATCCGCGCTCGCCTTCGACAATCACTTCGTCGATGTCCCGGTTGTACAAGTCCCGGATCGACCGTTTAATCAGATCGCCTTCTTCATAGATCTTTGCTGGCGCTATGGATTTAAGCGTCAGGGCACGGATTTGTTCCCACAACCGTTGCAGATATTCATAGTCACGTTTGATTTCTGCTTTGGTCCGTTTGGCACCCGCGGTGCGCACAATGAGGCCTGCGCCCTGCGGCACATCAATCTCGGCGGCAATTTCCTTGAGCTTTTTGCGATCAACCACATTGGTGATTTTACGGCTAATGCCACCACCCCGTGCGGTGTTTGGCATCAGGACGCAATACCGACCTGCCAAAGACAGGTACGTGGTGAGAGCCGCGCCTTTGTTGCCGCGTTCTTCTTTAACAACCTGCACCAGCAAAATCTGGCGCACCTTGATAACTTCTTGAATTTTGTACCGGCGCGGGCGGGGCTTACGTGGCGGGCGAATGTCTTCGCTGTCATCTTCGTCCGCGACGGACTCGATACTTTCGTCCTTGGATGTCGCATCCGAGCGGCGACCGGTTTCCTCAGGCGCCGCCTCTTCAGATTCAGCGTCTTCTTCAACCGGATCAGCTTTGGAGGAAGCATCCGTGTTTTCAGGTGTTTCGGTTTGCTCTACAGCAACGGCTTCAACTGCAGGCTCTTGCGTGTCATCAGCAACCGCCTCGGGCTGTGAGCTTGCTTCAACTGCATCTTGAGGGGTGGCCTCTTCGACGAGGTCAGAAACCACCTCTTCCGCCTCTGCCTCAGGGCTTTGATCCTCGGCTTTGGCATCTGTGTCAGGGGTGACGTCGTCAGAAGCAATGACCGCATCCTTGGACACGATGTCCGCAGCCATCGTACGGCCGCTACCTTGCGGCTTATCGTCCGCATCGGTTTCACTCGTTTCAGACGCGTCAGCAGACTCTGTTTCAGCCACAGCAGTTTCATCAACAGCTACCGGTGCAACGTCTTCCGCAGCTACAGATGCTTCATCTGAGGCAACGGCGCTTTCCGCTTCCTCAACTTCAGCGACTTCAGCGACTTCAGCGACTTCAGCGACTTCAGCGACTTCAGCGACTTCAGCGACTTCAGCGACTTCAGCGACTTCAGCGACAGGTTGTTCACCAGCTTCGCTAGCTGAATCAATGGGTTCTTCTACCGGAGTTTCAGCAACCCGTTCCATCGGTGAGCTACCCTCAAGGGTGTCAACGATGTTCGCATCGTCCCCTTCGGTTAAATCGATGGTTTCCATTCCGCTGATCTGAGGCTCAGCCTCTTTCGAAACAGCGTCCTTGGATTCTGCTTCGGTGACCTCGACCGCTTCCACGGGTTTTGGCGCCGCCGATTTCGATTTGGACCGCGAGCGTGATTTCCGCTTGGGCTTTGGTTCATCATCGTCGTCCCGTGCGCGCATTGCATCCGCGTAGGCACGTTCTTCTTCCATCAGAGCTTCGCGGTCCGCGACAGGAATCTGATAGTAGTCCGGATGAATTTCGGAAAACGCGAGGAAGCCATGACGGTTCCCGCCATAGTCAACAAAAGCAGCCTGAAGAGAGGGCTCGACCCGTGTTACTTTTGCCAGATAGATGTTGCCAGCAAGCTGACGTTTGTTTTCGGATTCAAAATCAAATTCCTCGACCTTGTTTCCGTCGACCACCACAACGCGGGTTTCTTCCGCGTGGGTGGCATCGATAAGCATTTTCTTAGCCATGTGTCCTTGGTGCACAACCGCAACCGCGCAAATCGGCCCTGTCCAGGCGGACGGGCGCGTTTGGGGTGGTGTCTTGTCAGGGCGATGTTAAACGGCGCGCCGAGGGGGTCGGCCAACTGGCCCCCTGCCTCTATGCTCAATGCGTTCGCGCGCGTCATCGCGGTTCTTCTCCGACAGGTGGGGTTTGTCCCGGCACCTGCCCATTTATTCCTTTCGCCCATTTGTAGGCGAAGGCACTACGTTACCCCATTTGGGGCACAATCGGTCTGCTCAGGGTGGCGGATCAATGCCAACCAGCACCTGAAACAGCGAAACTCAAAACGGGCCACATAAGAACCAAGTTGGTTCAGCCCGTCTTACCAACATAAGGGCAGTCCTGTGGAAAAGACAATGGGCAAACGTCACACGTCAGATACAACAATCGTTAAACGTGTGACGGTTAACAAAGAACTCGCGGATCAAAGATAGTCAGAGCGCTGAAGCCCGTACTTGGCCATTTTCTCGTTCAGCGTTCTTCGCGGCAGACAAAGTTCTTCCATGACCGAAGCGATAGAGCCCTTGTGTCGACGCATCGTGTTGTCGATCAGCATTCGTTCAAAGGCTTCGACATATTCTTTGAGCGGCTTGCCTTCGGTTGTCATAACCGGCTGCATTTCTTCGTGATCAGACATCAACAAAGACGCAATCGTTCCTGAGCCGCGTCGAGCCTGCAAAACGGCGCGCTCCGCAATATTGATCAGCTGACGCACATTTCCGGGCCAAGGCGCCTGCAACAACTGTGCCGCTTCTTGGGCACTGACTTGGGGCGCGTCACAACCATATTCTTCGGCGAATTGTTCGGACAATCGGGTGAACAACGACAAGATATCTTCCCCCCGCTGGCGCAGCGGCGGCATCGTGATCCGCAGCGCCGCCAACCGGTAAAACAAATCCGGACGCAGGACGTCTTCGCAACTTTTTCCCGCTTCTTGCAAATTTGAAATCGCAACAATCCGCGTTTCCGCTGGCGTGCCCTGCTCGTTCATCACGCTTAGAAGACGCGCCTGAAGCGTATCGCTCAGGGCTTCGATGTCTTCCAACACCAACGTTCCGCCACGCGCTTCTTCGATTGCTGGCAACTGGGCGTCTTCGGGCAACATTGGGCCAAACAAGCGCTTGGACAGCGCTTCTTCTTCCAAGGCTGCACAGGAAACGAGAACGAACTTCCGACCTGCCCGGCTGCCCACCGCATGTAAGGCATGGGCCACCAGTGTTTTGCCAGTCCCAGTTTCACCGTCGATCAAAACATGGCCGTCCGCTTGACCCAGATCCAGAATGTCTTCCTTCAGACGTTCCATCACGGGGCTCGCACCAATCAACTTGCTCATCAACTGCGTGCCATCGCTCAGTTCACGGCGCAGCGCCCGGTTATCCAACACCAGGCGGCGAGCAATCGTCGCACGTTTTGCCAACTCGGACATACGATCCGGGTTGAATGGTTTTTCAAGAAAATCAAAAGCCCCCACGCGCATTGCTTCGACCGCCATCGGAACATCGCCATGTCCCGTGATCATGATCACGGGCAAGGTGCTATCAGACCCCATCAACTTTTTGAGGAACTGCATTCCATCCATGCCGGGCATTTTGATGTCAGAAATTACGATCCCCGGATAATCAGATCCAAGAACCTTAAGTGCGTCTTCGGCACTGCCAAACGTTTCGGTGTCATACCCGGACAACGCCAGCCATTGGCTGATCGATTGGCGCATATCCTGTTCGTCGTCCACAATCGCAATTTTCATGGCCTGTGCCATAAGCAATCCTCGTTATTCCGCAGCCTCAAGGCTGTCTTCCAAAATCGGTAGCTGCATTTCAAACACTGCACCTCCGTTCTGCCCATTGCGCGCCGTTAGGCGCCCCCCTAGGTCGTTTACGATCCCCGAAGAGATAGCAAGCCCCAAGCCAACGCCGTCACCGGGCTGTTTCGTGGTGTAAAAGGGTTCAAACAGGGCATCAAAATCTTCGATCCCTGCCCCGTTATCCCGCACCGTCAACGTCGCCGTTTCACCATAGGCAAGGATGATTTCCACCTCGGGGTCACTTACAGATTTGGTGGCATCCAAAGCATTGCGCAAGAGGTTGACCATAACCTGTTCGATCCGCATCCGGTCACCCATGACCCGCACCGGCGCTTCGGGCAAAATCTGGCTGATCTGAACGTGCCTCTGACGCAACTGTGGTTCCATCATGGACAGTGCAGATGCCAGCGCATCACCCATATTCACAGGCGAAAACGTATCTGCACCTTTGCGGGCATAGGATTTCAGCTGTCGTGTGATCGCACCCATGCGTTCGATCAAATCATCAATCCGCCCGAAACTCGCCAGAGCCTCTTCAGCGCGATTACGGCGCAACAACAAGCGCGCTCCGGCCAAGTATGTTTTCATCGCGGCAAGGGGCTGGTTCAACTCGTGACTCACGGCCGCTGACATCTCTCCCAAGGCGGCTAATTTCGAACTTTGAGCAAGGCTCTGTTCCGCCACTTCCAAGGTCTTTTGAACGCGTTCCCGCTCGGCGATTTCTCGCTGTAGTCGCGTGTTCAGCACGCGAAGCTCTGCCGATTCTCGTTGGAACAAAGCCATCCGAAGCGCGGTCTTTCGGCTAAGTGCATAGAACGCCAGTGCCAACAGAATCGCGAATCCCATGATTTCTAACGCCAGCACCCCATTCACACGCTCACGGATCGAGGCATAGGTCGTATACGAGGTCATCTGCCAGCCACGAAACGGGATA
This sequence comes from Phaeobacter sp. NW0010-22, assembly GCF_040365955.1. Classification (NCBI taxonomy): domain Bacteria; kingdom Pseudomonadati; phylum Pseudomonadota; class Alphaproteobacteria; order Rhodobacterales; family Roseobacteraceae; genus Phaeobacter; species Phaeobacter sp. NW0010-22. The sequence goes on along the minus strand of NZ_BAABWT010000004.1, from coordinate 405,108 downwards.
CGGCTCTCCATCCGCATCACCGCTTCGCCTTGCAGATAGGCATCCGCAGGCAACGCGGTCCAATCTGCCGTTGCCCGGATCGCACGCTGAATCGCGCCTTGCGGGGTTTGACGGCGCAGCGCCTCTTTCTCATTCAAACCGCGCCACCGGGGCTCGGTTGCAAGGATGATGGCACCTGTGCTGTCCGTGACCAGAACCGCATCCGAAATCCCAGCCCAAGCCCGTTCGAATTTGTGAAGATCCACCTCGACAACAATGACACCCAGAACCTGTGACCCTGCTTCAAGCCGGCGCGCATAGGTAAAGCTGTATCCGCCAACTTCGCGCTGCATAACTGAGAATATCGTGGCGTTTGATCTGATCGGGTCGACAAAATAGGTCGCGTTGCGGTGTTGTTCCCCCAACCTGTTTCGGTTGGTTGCTGCAACGGTTCGCCCTTCTTTATCCAACAGCATCAAAGAGGCAGCCCCGATTTCTTCTACAAAAGAAATCAATCGCTGTGTGGACTGTGAGAAATCACCAGATTGGAGGGCACCGATCAGAGTAGGATCACGCGATAGCAGTTGGGGAACAATTGCGTTCCGCCGCAACTCACTCAACAAGTTACCTGAATATAGCGCCAGCCTCAGCTCAGCATGGTTGCGTGTGCTTTGTGTAAACCGATCCGTCAACAGGCGGTTGGTCACCCACACGGTGGTCGAGGCAACCACCAACAGCACTACAAGCGCAATACGGACCCGCCATGAGATGGGTCCGGATCGAGGCCAAGACAGGGCTTGCCCTCGTGTCTTTTTAGGAGTGTCAGTCATGACCCCAAGCTACGCGCCCCGGGCCATGAGCTCAAGTCATGCTGGTGTCAGAACGCCAGCCAATGCGCGAAAGAACGCCGCCCCGTCGGTACCGCCATGTGCTTCGTCAGCGGCGCGTTCCGGGTGTGGCATCATGCCGAGAACCCGGCGGTTTTCTGACAGAATGCCAGCGATATCATCGCGGGACCCGTTCGGATTTTCAGCATAGGTAAAGGCAATACGATTCTGATCCCGCAACTGAGCAAGCGTTTCGTCATCTGCGAAATAGTTGCCATCGTGGTGCGCGATTGGAATATCGATCACCTCATCAGCGGTATAACCTTCGGTGAAGGCGCTGTCGGCGGTTTCGACCTTAAGCCCAACAGTTTTGCAGATGTACTTCAGGCCCGCATTCCGCAGTAAAGCGCCTGGCAGAACACCGGTTTCTGTCAGAACTTGGAAGCCGTTGCAGATTCCCATCGCATACCCACCGCGATCGGCATGTGCCGCCACGGCTTTGCAGATCGGTGATTGGGCCGCAATTGCACCGCATCGCAGATAATCGCCATAAGAGAACCCACCTGGCACCCCAACAATGTCCACCCCTTCGGGCAGGGCATTGTCTTTGTGCCAGACCATCGACACGTCAAACCCGGCGCGTTCGAAAGCAACCGCGAGATCGCGATCACAATTCGATCCGGGGAAAACAACAACCGCGGCCTTCATCACAGCATCTCGACGCTGTAGGATTCAATCACGGTGTTGGCCAACAGCTTTTCGCACATCTCATTGACGTCCGCTTCGCTCGCGCCTTCGGCCAGGTTGAGGTCAATCACCTTGCCCTGACGCACACCTTCGACCTTGTCAAAGCCCATGGCCCCTAGCGCGTGACGAACTGCTTCGCCCTGCGGGTCCAGAACCCCGTTCTTCAGCATCACATGCACCCGTGCTTTCATGTCGCGTCGTCCTTCGGTTCAGCTTGGAGACCCTCGGGGCTCCATCGTTTTGCAATTGGTCTTGGTTTGGGCCCAAAGCCGGGCCCAAGCTCATCTCAGTTAATCAAAGTGGGCTTTGTAACCGGCGTTTGGTTCTTGGGCATTACACCCAACCGGCGCGCAACCTCGGTATAGGCATCCGTAAGGTTGCCCAGATCACGACGGAACACATCTTTGTCCAGTTTCTGATTGGTTTCCATGTCCCACAGGCGGCAGCTGTCCGGGCTGATTTCATCCGCAACGACCAGACGCTGGAAATCACCGTCATAGACCCGGCCGATTTCGATTTTGAAATCTACCAGCTTGATGCCGACACCAAACATGATTCCCGAAAGGAAGTCGTTCACCCGCAAAGCAAGGCTAAGGATATCTTCCATGTCTTGCTGGCTGGCCCAGCCAAAGGCAGCGATGTGCTCTTCGGTGACCAGTGGATCGCCAAGGCTGTCGTCTTTGTAGCAATACTCCACAATCGGGCGCGGCAACTGCGTGCCTTCTTCGATGCCCAAACGCTTGGACATAGTGCCCGCAGCATAGTTACGCACGATCACTTCCAAGGGAACAATTTCGCAGGACCGCACCAATTGTTCGCGCATATTCAGACGCTTGATAAAGTGCGTCGGAACGCCGACCTGTCCCAAGCCTAGCATGAAGTATTCACTCAGCAGGTTGTTCAAGACGCCCTTGCCTTCGATCACGTCTTTCTTTTCAGCATTAAAGGCAGTGGCGTCATCTTTGAAATACTGCACGATTGTGCCCGGCTCGGGACCTTCGTACAGGGTCTTTGCCTTGCCTTCATAGATTTTCTTGCGACGCGCCATCTGTGACCCTTTCAGGCTAATATTGGGGAATGAGTCCCCGTTCTTGCCGCCCTCATAGTGCAAGCAACCCTGTGTCGCAAGCTGGGCGCACGTCCCTGGCTCGCATTCCTGAATGGAAAAGTCGCCGCTTGCTTAGTCCAAAGTGCGATGCAAGATCACTAACACTTCAAACATATGCAGAAATCGGTCTGACTCGATACCGAGGGCCATCGCTATCTCAAAAAGCTTGTCGTGTTCGATTTCGTCATACGAACCGTCTATCAACACCACCTGCATTGCTAAGCTCAAGGCCGTTTCCCGCAACGGCAAGCTCAACGATTTAGAAACATTGGCACAGGTCTGCTCAACATTCATTTCAGATTTTGCTTGTACGCAATCGTGAATTAAGCTCTGCAACTCGTCCTCTGGATACCCCCTAAAGATAGGGCTTATCTTCAAGAGTTGGACAAGCTGATCTACATCCCTTTCACCGGGCAAATTCGACCCTGCGATGACCAACAGTGGAATCGCCAGAACGAACTGGGGGTCATCGGATGCCTTATCTTCAGGCCAAGCCTCGTGCTGACGCGATTTTACAAAAAATGCCACCAATGATTCCCGATGTTCGCGCCCTGCTCGTTTATCTTCTAATGTCAGAGCGGTCTGCACAATAGACCCCAACTGTCATTTCCCTGCCTATCTTTGTTGCTTTGTGGTTCCCGGGCGGCTTTGCCGCAGACTTATCCCCTTGCACGCCTGCAGTAGCATTGTCATATCTTTGAACAAAGATATCACTTTTGAAAGAGGTCCGATTCAATGACCACGTTCGACGACCGCGAAAACGCGTTTGAGTCCAAGTATGCACATGACGAAGAGATGCAGTTCAAAGCCGTTGCGCGCCGCAACAAGCTTGTTGGTCTCTGGGCTGCAGGGTTGATGGGTAAATCTGACGCAGACGCTGCTGAATACGCAAAAACCGTTGTTTTGTCCGACTTCGAAGAAGCTGGCCACGAGGATGTTGTTCGCAAGGTCGAAGGCGATCTGAACGGTTTGGCTGACGCAGATGCAATTCGCGCGAAAATGGCCGAACTGCTGCCACAAGCACAACAAGAGATCATGAGCGAAACAGACTGAGCACTGCGCTCTGACCTTTTGCCCTCGGATTCATGATCATCATGAAATATCCGAATTTGATTTGACGCCTCGTCCATGACAGACGGGGCGTCTATTTGTATGTGTCGCCTGCTCGCGACATTCAGACCGGGAATAAGACCATGACCAACGCTTTTGCTGACATGCTGCAAAGTCACGACGTCATCCTTGCCGATGGAGCGACAGGAACAAACCTGTTCAACATGGGCCTGCAATCAGGTGATGCACCTGAATTGTGGAACACAGACGAACCCGCCAAGATCACTGCCTTGTATCAGGGGTCTGTGGATGCGGGCAGTGATATGTTCCTGACAAACACCTTTGGTGGCACCTCTGCGCGCTTAAAACTGCATGACGCGCAGGACCGCGTGCGCGAACTCAGCCGCGTTGGGGCCGAACTGGGTCGCAATGTTGCCGACAAGGCAGGCCGTAAAATCATCGTTGCAGGGTCCGTGGGCCCGACTGGCGAAATTATGGAACCTGTCGGATCGCTGAGCCACGCCGCAGCAGTCGAGATGTTCCACGAACAGGCCGAAGGCCTTAAAGAAGGCGGTGTTGACATTCTATGGCTCGAAACCATTTCAGCCCCCGAAGAATACCGTGCAGCGGCCGAAGCGTTCAAACTGGCAGGTATGCCATGGGCAGGTACGATGAGTTTTGATACAGCTGGCCGTACCATGATGGGCATGACTTCGGCGGATATGGTCCAGATGGTCGAAGCGTTGGATTACCCGCCGCTGGCATTTGGTGCCAACTGCGGCACCGGTGCATCTGATATTCTACGCACAGTACTTGGGTTTGCAGCCCAAGGCACAGAGCGTCCGATAATCTCCAAGGGTAACGCTGGCATTCCAAAATATGTGGATGGTCATATCCACTATGACGGCACGCCTGAGCTGATGGGTCATTACGCCGTAATGGCGCGCGATTCCGGTGCAAAGGTCATCGGTGGCTGCTGTGGCACTATGCCCGAACACCTGCGTTCGATGCGCGCTGCGTTAGATTCCACTCCACGCGGAGATCGCCCTACACTGGATCAAATCACCGATGCCCTCGGCCCATTCAGCTCAGCCTCGGATGGGACGGGTGATGATGAAACACCAGAGCGTCGCAGCCGCGGTGGTCGCCGCCGGCGCGCCTAACTACTCATCAAATCAAGACAAAGGGCCCTGCATTGCGGGGCCTTTTTCTTTTCGCCCAACTGCTGGTGTCCGGCCTAGATGCCCTCTGGGTTCAATTCCAACACAAAAAAAGAGGCGAAAACGACAACCGCTTCCGCCTCTCCCGAATAATCTTGCCGTAGAAGGTTTAGCGACCCTCAAAGATGGCCGGTCGCTTCTCCATGAAAGCCACAACGCCTTCTTGGAAATCACGACTACGCCCGCACTCGCCTTGCAAATGCGCTTCGGTCTCTAACTGATCTGGCAAAGCCTTTTCGTATGTTCCCCGGATCGCATTTTTGATCGCGCCAAATGCTGCCGTAGGCCCATTGGCCAAAAAGGCCGCGCGTTTGCGCCAATGGGTATCAAATTGATCGTCCGGGACAGATTCCCAAATCATGCCCCAATCCGATGCCTGACTTGCACTGATCTTATCCGCAAACAAAGCCGCGCCCATCGCTTTGGCCATGCCCATCTGACGTGGCAAGAACCATGTTCCCCCCGCATCCGGCATCAAACCAATACGCGAAAACGCCTGCAAAAAATACGCACTTTCAGTTGCAATCACTACATCGGCGCACAACGCAAGATTTGCACCTGCTCCTGCCGCAGGACCGTTGACAACGGCCAATGTCGGCACAGCGCAATCATAGATCGCCTCGAGCATAGGTTGATATTCATCGCGCAATGTCCGTTCCAGATCGATGCTTCCTGACGACCCAGCATCCCCCAGATCCTGCCCTGTACAAAAGGCACGTCCCGCCCCAGTTAACACGATCGCGCGCGCATCCTTTGGGGCCTCTCGCATGGCATGAGTGATCTCAGCCCGCATCTGTGACGTCAACGAGTTCATTTTGTCCGGGCGATTCAGCGTCAGAACAGCCAGTCCGTCGGTGATCTCAAGTGTAATGGTTTCGTACTGCATAGCCAAAGCCCCTTAAAAAAAGCGGTATCTCGGCCAAGGTGACCGACAGATTAGATTAGGAAAAGAGCGGACCCAGCGTCACTCGTCAAGAATTTGACGCAGTCGCTCCTGTTCTTTGCTGCTTAGTTCATCATCCTGAGGACGAGGCGCTTTTGCGCGACCACGCAGATAGATCATGCCAATTCCCGCAGCAAGCAAAAGCATCGCTGGCCCAGCCCCCCAAAGCAGCCAGTTTGCACCGGTTGTTGTCGGGTTGAGCAAGACATATTCACCATAGCGGTCGACGATGAATTCAATCGCTTCGTCATTGCTGTCCCCAGCAACCAAGCGTTCACGCACCAGCAATCGCAGATCCCGAGCCAACTCGGCGTTGCTTTCATCAATGCTCTCGTTGCGACAGACAAGGCATCGCAATTCTTGGCTTAAATCCCTAGCGCGGGATTCCAGCACCGGATCGTCCAGCACTTCGTCAGGCTGGACGGCCCAAAGTGGGCCGGCCAGAAAACACATGATTAAGATAAGCCGTTTCATTCAGCCGGAACCCCACCTGTTGAAACTTTACGCGCACCAGCGGCCACTCGGAACCGTCGATCAGACAGGCTGAGCGCACCACCAAAGGCCATCAACAAACAGCCAGCCCAAATCCAATTTGCAAAGGGTTTGATATAGGTTCGCACGGTCCAGCCACCATCGTTTTGCTGATCACCGATCACCACGTAAACATCGCGCATAATGCGATAATCAATCGCTGCTTCAGTCGTGGGCATCCGCGCAACAGGGTAGTCACGTTTCTCCGGGAACAACTCGGTTACCGTCTGGCCGTCTTTCTCTAACAAGATCGTACCCATAGTGGAAAAGTAGTTCGGTCCTTTGACCTGTTCGACTTTCTCCAACGTCAAGGTGAACGCACCTACATCAAAAGGTTCACCCATTTGTGCAACGCGAATATCTTCGGCCTGCCATGCGGTCAGCCCTGCGATTGCGAACATCGTTATGCCAAGCCCGGAATGCGCAACTGCTTTGCCCCAATCCGCACGCGGCAACCGCACCAAACGCCCCCAACGATTTGGTCCACGTCCGGTTCGGGACCACAGATCAAGAAACGCCCCAATGGTCATCCAGCTGCCCAAGAACAGCCCAACTGGCCCCAAGGCACTGCGCCCTGTCTGCATAGCCCAAACCAACATCGCAACGGCGACGGACAAAGCAAACGCATAGCGCAATGACCAAGCCGTGCGCCCGATTTTACCGCGTTTCCATGGTAACATAGCCCCGATCGGCATGACCAAACCAAGCGCAACCATGAACGGCGTGAACGCGGAATTGAAGAACGGAGGTCCGACCGACAGTTTTCGGTCGAAAAACATCTCGGCCAAGATGGGCCACATGGTTCCAAAGAAAACCACAAAGCACCCCACCGCCAATAAGATGTTGTTCACCACCAGTGCGCTTTCCCGGCTTACCATGCCAAAAACGCCCTTGGCTTCCATAGCCTGCGCACGCATCGCAAAGAGTATCAACGCACCACCGGTAAACACAGCCAAAATCATCAGGATGAACACACCACGCTCGGGATCGTTGGCAAAGGCGTGAACAGAGGTCAGCAAACCAGACCGCACAATGAACGTTCCGATCAAAGAAAACCCAAAAGCCAGGATCGCCAACAAGATGGTCCAGCTTTTCAACGACTCCCGCTTTTCGACAACAATAGCGGAATGCAAAAGTGCAGCGGCCAAAAGCCATGGCATGAAGGAGGCATTTTCAACTGGGTCCCAGAACCAAAATCCGCCCCAACCTAATTCGTAATAGGCCCACCAAGACCCCAATCCGATTCCGATAGTCAGGAAAATCCAGGCCGCAAGTGTCCAAGGGCGTACCCAACGTCCCCACGCCGCGTCAACGCGTCCTTCAATCAAAGCCGCAACAGCAAAGGAAAAGGTCATCGAAAGCCCGACATAGCCTAGATACAAAAATGGGGGATGAAACGCCAAACCTGGATCTTGCAGCAGGGGATTCAAATCTTGCCCATCAAACGGCGGAACTGCAAGACGCAGAAACGGGTTCGATGTGAACAGGATAAAGGCAAAGAACGCGACCGCAATCGCGGATTGAACAGACAGCACCCGTGCACGCAGCGTTGCTGGCAATCCTGCGCCAAACCACGCAGCCATCGCCCCGAACAGTGTCACAATCAACAACCAAAGCAGGATCGACCCCTCGTGGTTCCCCCAAGTTCCGCTGATCTTGTACAGCATTGGCTTTGCCGAATGACTGTTCAAAACCACCAACCGTAGAGAGAAATCAGAAGTGACAAAGGCCCAAACCAAAGCCCCAAAGGCAAAGGCCGTCAGAAAGAACTGGGCATTGGCGGCTGGTTCGGCCACCGCCATCCAACTGTTCCAACGTTTCTGGGCACCAATCATGGGAACGACCATCTGAACAATGGCAACCATAAAGGCAAGAATAAGGGCGAAGTGACCGAGTTCTGTAATCATAGATCGAGATATAGCCCCCCCGCTTGATCGGGCCAATGCCTTTCGGCAAGGCCCTCACGCCATAGTGTCGCGGACGCTAGGCTTGCCGCAATGTGCGCCAGTGCGTCAGTGCAGGATTGCTATCAGGCTGAGCAGTCGCCAGATTCACTGACGCCTCAGGGCCGGGGTCAGCCGCATTCGGATCATCTGACCGTAACGACCGCAGGGCCGAAATGTTCCCGATCACCTCGGGCGCACGCGTCACACTCGCAGCAATATCACGCTGCAATCCTTGCATTTTTGCCTGATGACGCGCCCCAAAATAGAAAGAGACAATCACCCCCAGCAACCACCAGAGAGGTTCGGGAACCAAGGCAATCCCTTGCATGCGCGCAGCAAACCACAAGGGGTCAATCATTGCTGAAACGAACAAACCCAAGGTTCCCAACGCCAAAGCAGGACGCGGTAACCGGTTCAAGCCGTCGATAAAGCGGTCAAACGCGCTCTGAGTGGGCTGCGCAAATTCCGAACCAAACTGCATCATCGCCTGTTCTTGAATGCTGTGGGAGCGCTGCGCCCCCGCCTCGCGGTTCTCGCGAAATAGCTCTGCCGTTTCCCGCACTACATTCCGATTTCCGCCAAACAGCAAACCCATCACACTGCTTATCAAGCCCATCCTGCAACCCTCCGTTTGAATTCGGCATCGGACATTTTGAATTTTTCAGAAATGAATTCCTCTGCGCGTTTGATCCAGCCGCCCTTACCACCTGATCGGCTGCGCGCATATTTCCTGCTTCTGACTCGCTGATCAGCCAAACGGAAATAATAGTTGCGGCGTGCAATACCATAAGAGTCGCGAAGGGCTATTGCATCAGGCATTGCCGCATCAGAAACAGCCGCCAGCGTTTGGGGGCCGATGACACCATCAATGGAAACGTTATACCCCATGTCAGTCAAAAGGCGTTGCAAGATCTTGATAGCATTCGCCCCAGCATTCACATGCATATCAAAGACCGTCGCTTGCAATGCTTCAGGCAAATCATTGATTTTTGGATTAAAATAATAATACTGCACAAAAATGTCGACGGCTTGATCTCTCGTAAGTCGCTTTACGTCTCTCGCATCGACACGATCATCGCCAGTCAGGTCTAGACCTAGGCGCCGCATTGTATGAATGGTCACACCATATTTTGTTGCACCGCCCGGATCGTCAGGGTCATTCACGTACCCGCCTTCTCTTGCAACAATGTTTTCTGCGATCTGTCTTACCGTTTGCATTCTGGGATACCTCCATCAGATACGCCCGACAGCAAACCCTAAAATTATTAATCTACTCAAACGACAACGGGCGCTGCACAAGGGCCCTGTGCAACGCCCGGAATTTAAGACCAGCAGGTCGACGATCTAGTCAGTCAACAAAATCAGCTATCGCCTGCCTCTTGGTAAACCCCTTGCTCCTTCAAAGCATCAACCACTTCCTTTGGCATGTAACTTTCGTCATGTTTAGCAAGGATTTCAGACGCTTCAAAGACACCATTGATGTACTTTCCTGTCCCGATCATTCCCTGATTTTCATCAAAAAGGTCCGGTAAAACGCCTGCATAGCTGACGGGAACACTGGCACCACCGTCAGTCACTACAAACGTGACAATACCACCCTGTCCACGCACCAATGACCCTTCTTCAACAAGGCCGCCAATACGGAAAACTTCAGTCGGAGCCGGTGGCTCCGACATGATTTGGCTAGGCGCGCGAAAGAAATTGATCCCATCGCGCATGGCATACCCAATCAACCCCGTCGCCAAAACCAGGGCAACCACTGCCACCGCGATTACTTGGATACGACGTTGTTTTTTAAGCGACTTCATGCCGTCCTCATGGGAATAACGGAGCCATCATCAACCCCTGCGTTTCAGGTTCACCTAACATCAGATTGGCATTCTGCAAGGCTTGGCCGCTGCTACCTTTTGTCAGGTTATCCAACGCACCAATCACAATGGCGCGCCCCGCAATCCGATCAGCCGTCACCCCGATATGGCAAAAATTCGAACCCCGGACATGATGTGTAGAGGGCGCTTCGCCAAACGGCAACATTTCGATGAACGGTTCATCCGCATAGGCTGCACAGAGGGTATCGTAGATCTCTTGGGCATCCCCACGCACATAGGTCGTCGCCAAAATACCCCGGTTTGCAGGAACAAGATGTGGCGTGAACTGGACCTGCACGGGCCGACCCGCAATCTTGGAAAACTCCTGATCAAACTCCCCTAGATGACGGTGCGTTCCGCCAACAGCATAGGCATTGTAGCCCTCACTCAGCTCAGCATGTAGCAGGTTTTCTTTTAACGAACGCCCTGCCCCTGACACTGCACAAATCAGATCCAGAATAATGTTATCCAGGTCAATCACACCCGCAGCAATCAAAGGCCGCAAAACAAATTGCCCCGTTGCCGCATTGCACCCGGTGCCAGCCACAAGCCGTGCGTTCCGAATGTCTTCACGGTAAAACTCGGTCAGCCCATAAACCGCTTCGCCTTGCTGCTCGAGCGCGGCGTGACTGTTGCCATACCACTTTTCATATTCTGCGGCGTCCCGCAGGCGAAAATCTGCGGACAGATCAACGATTTTCAAAGACTTAGGTAAGTCGCGGATCACTTCTTGGCTGGTTTTGTGGGGCAACGCGCAAAAGCACAGGTCGACTTCGGAGAAATCAATCTCGGAAATCTTGCACAAGCTTGGCAAGGTCATGTGACGCAAATGCGGGAAAACCTGTGCCATTGTCATGCCAGCCTTACGCTCGGCGGAAAGGGCCACGATTTCAAGGTTTGGGTGCTGGGCAATCAGCCGAACCAATTCAGCACCAGTATAACCAGAGGCACCTAGGATTGCGATTTTATGGGTCATGTCAGACCTCTTTTCTTGGAAGTAACAATGTCAACAATCATCAACGATGATCAGAGAAGAAATGGGGATAACGTCCGCTATTCAGGACAGTCTCAAGCCGACTGGAATGAGATTTGTCGTCGAAGGAACTGCGTCGCACGATCACTCACACGGGCCGGGTTGCCAGTGGTTAGATATCCAGCTTTTCCCAAGCCTTCCATATCAGGATGACGTCTCAGATAATCAGCAAGGCTGTCAGCAACCAGATTACCCTGGCTATAGACCGAAACATCATCGCCCAAAGCTTGCTGGAAAATCTGCTCCATCAAAGGGTAGTGCGTACACCCTAAAATAGCCGCCTGAGGAAGGGGCATTTTGCGTTTCAACGCATCCACGTGAGACCTGACCAAGGCTTCTGCAAGGATCAGATCCCCATCTTCGATGGCATCGACAACACCACCACAGGCTTGCGCTTCGACATCGACCCCGATGGCCCGAAATGCCAGCTCGCGCTGAAAAGCACGGCTCGACACGGTTGCAGGTGTCGCAAACAGGGCGACGTGTTTGACCTCGACCTCACGCGGTGGGGAATTGTCGCCCCATTCCCGCTCAGTCATCGCTTCGATCAAAGGGACGAACACACCCAAGACCCGCTTACCCTCGGGAACACCTTCTTCCTGCATTCGACGCAGTGCCGCAGCACTTGCAGTATTGCAGGCCAAAATCACCAGATTGCACCCTGCATCCCATAGATGATGAACCGCGCGCTTTGTCAGCTGGAAGATATCTTCGGCATCACGAACGCCATAAGGGGCATGAGCACTGTCTGCATAATACAGGAAATCCACGTCCGGCAGACGCGCTTGTACTGCGTTAAGGACAGTCAAGCCGCCCAATCCTGAATCAAAAATGCCTACTGCCATGTGCCCCTCAGGCGCGATGCCGTTCCTCAAAGTCAAAGCCGTAATCGTAAGATTTCAGCGGTGTCGGTGACAGCTCATACGTGGCTTTGCGCAAGAAATCCATCATCTTGCGAGAGTCTTTCGCCAACGGGTCTAGAATGTCGCGCCCAATCGGCTCTCCGATCACCACTTTGACCGGAGTATCCACGCGTTTCTTAAACTCTTTGAGCAACAGCCCCATACGCAAAGTGCTATGCATGTGGCTGGCGATCTGGAACAATCGGCTCGTGTGCCCTTCAAAAAACACCGGTACGACGGTTGCGTTTGATTTCCCCACCATGCGCGCCGTAAATCCACGCCAGCCGGGGTCCATAGGGTGTGCAAACGGGTTCACGCCTGTGCTGACCGTTCCACCGGGAAAAATGCCAATGGCCCCGCTTTCGCCCAAATACTCCAGTGCATTTTTCCGAGTTTCCAGATTTTGCTGCATTGCCTCTTTAGATTGATCAAACGAGATCGGCAAAATGACACTGTTAAGATCTTCGGCTTTACGGAACACGCGATGCGCCAAGATTCGGAAATCACCACGCGCTTGCGATAGGATATGCCCCATCATCAACCCGTCTAGAATACCGTAAGGGTGATTGGCGATTAAGATCACCGGACCATCTTGAGGAATATTTGCCAACGCCCCGCCGACCACGTCCAACGACAACCCATATCGTTCGACCATCACAGCCCAGAAATCACGCCCCGCCGCCACATCCACTTCATACCCGTTGGCGCGCTTAATCAGACCTAAACGACCCGTAGTATTTTCCATTAGACGAATGACGGTGCGTCCACTCGTGGTGGCCGCCGAATGGGCATATGAGATATCGCGAGCGATGTGATGGCGCGAAAGCATGCTGAACTCCACTTGTTGTCCGCAACCTAGTTGCGGACAACATATATGCTTAGTCCTTGTGACACAGATGTGACAGGTTTACTCTGCAGCCGCTTTCATTGGCGTATCACCTTGCCGAAACGCTGCGAGCAGTTCCTCCCGCCGTTTCGCAGCTTTGGCTTCATTTGCGAGCTTAACAGGACCAAATCCACGAATATCCAAAGGCAACCGAGCCAGAGCAATGGCGATCTCCATCGTCTCAGAGCTTACGTTAGTCAGCACCTCTTTCATATCCTTTTCATATTGCTTGATTAGGGCGCGTTCCATCCGACGTTCGGCGGTATAACCAAACAGATCCAAAGGTGTCCCACGCAAACCTTTAAATCGGGTCATCAGTCGCAATGGCCCCGCCATCCAAGGCCCAAATTCACGCTTCTTAGGACGACCATCCGGCCCTTTCCCCCCCAAGATGGGTGGTGCAAGGTGGAACGTCATTTTGAAATCACCATCAAACTCAGCCGCTGCCTTTTCCTGACTGCCCAGCAACAAGCGAGCCACTTCGTACTCGTCTTTGTAAGCCAGCAATTTGTGATACCCGTGGGCCACTGCGTCTTTCAGGTCAGCGTTTTCGATGACATCCAGAAATTTGGTAAACCTTTTGGCCAACCGTTTGCCTTGATATGCCGTCAAGTGATCCACGCGATAAGCGATCTTGTCCTCGGCTGATTTTGGCAATGCCACAACATTCGGAGTCAGGACGGCAGCGGCATCATTAGGATAAAGAACCGCCCAACGCCCGATATCAAAGGCACGCAGATTTCGGGCCACCGCGGCCCCATTCAATTCAATCGCTGCTGTGATTGCCTCAAGGCTCAGCGGCAACAAACCTTTTTGCCAGGCTGCACCAAACACCATCATGTTCGAAAAGATCGAGTCCCCCATCAGCGCCCGCGCCAAATCTGAAGCATCGAACAGATCAAGACGATCTTTGAGCCGAGCTTCTAAAGCCAGCTCTAGCCGGTCGGTGGGAATAGAGAACTCAGTATCCCGAGTGAAATCACCCGTGATAATCTCATGACTGTTAACAACTGCACCGGTTTTACCCGTCTGCATCAGCCCCAGTGTTTTCGCGCCCGCAGAAACAACAAGATCTCCGCCGATAACGGCATGTGCTTCGCCGGTTGCCACACGAATGGCACTGATATCTTCAGGCCTGTTGGCTAAACGGCAGTGAATGTGCACAGCACCGCCCTTTTGGGCAAGGCCGGCCATCTCCATCATGCCGGCACCTTTACCATCAAACTGAGCCGCTTGTGCCAAAACCGCGCCGATGGTCACAACACCTGTACCACCAACTCCCGTGATCACAACGTTATGGGTGCCATCAATTTCGGGCAAAGCCGGCAAAGGCAGTTCCGGCAGCTCGACATCTGTCGTCGCCTCTTTACGAACAGTTGCACCTTCCAGTGTTACGAACGACGGGCAAAACCCTTTGAGACAAGAGAAATCTTTGTTGCAGCTCGATTGGTCAATCGCCCTTTTGCGACCCAATTCGGTTTCTTTGGGGACAATCGAAACACAGTTCGATTGAACGCCGCAATCGCCGCAGCCTTCGCAGATGTCAGTATTGATGAACACCCGCTTATCAGGGTCGGGGAATGTGCCCCGCTTACGCCGGCGGCGTTTTTCGGCAGCACAGGTCTGGATGTACACGATAACCGACACGCCTTCCAAATCGCGATACCGGTCTTGCACGTTCATCAATTCAGCGCGTTCATGGGTTTCCACCCCTGCAGGAAGTGCCTTGAAATCAACGTCTTCCTTTTCATCATACACAACAGCAAGGTTGCCTACCCCCATGGCTTTGACTTCGTGCACAATACGCGCAGCATCCAGATCGCCTTCGTTATCTTGTCCACCGGTCATAGCCACAGCGTCATTGTAGAGGATTTTGTAGGTGATGTTGGTTTTGGCCGCGACCGCAGCCCGAATGGCCTGAATGCCAGAATGGTTGTAGGTGCCATCGCCAAGGTTCTGGAACACGTGTTTGGTGTTTGAAAACGGTGCTTCACCAATCCAGTTCGCGCCTTCGCCACCCATGTGGGTATAACCAAGCGTTTCCCGGTCCATCCACTGAACCATGAAATGGCACCCGATCCCGGCGTAGGCCCGGCTGCCGTCTGGAACCTTGGTTCCCGTATTGTGCGGACACCCAGAGCAGAAGTAAGGCAACCGCGCGGCAATCTCCTGAGCGTTATCAGCCCGGCGGGCATCATCCAAAGCAGCCAGCCCGACGCGCACACCATCGGTTTCGTGCCCTTCTTCAATGAGAATTTGGCCTAGCTTTTCAGCAATCATAATCGGATCAAGCGCGCCGCGGGTTGGGAACAACTCTTCCCCATGCATCGACCCAGCACCGCCACCTTTGTGCCAGCCCCAGACCCGACGCCCTCGGCGGTCGTCAAAAATGGCCTCTTTGATTTGCACTTCGATTAGCTTGCGTTTTTCTTCGACGACAACGATCAGATCCAGATCTTCGGCCCAATCATGAAAACCCTTCATATCAAGCGGGAAAACCTGCCCCACTTTATACGTGGTGATCCCCAGCCGTTCTGCCTCGGCTTCATCGATGTTCAGCAAAGACATGGCATGCGCAAGATCCAGCCAATTCTTGCCAGCTGCAACAAACCCGATCTTGGCCCCGGGTTTTCCCCAGACCCGTTTGTCCATCTTGTTAGCATGACTAAAGGCTTCCGCCGCGAACCGCTTGTGATCAATGATCCGCGCCTCTTGCGGTGTGCGATCATCCACCAGACGTATATTCAAACCACCTTCTGGCATATCATATTCAGGCTTCACCAGCTGCATCCGATTAGGATCACCATCCACGACCGAGGTCACCTCAATCGTGTCTTTCATCGTCTTCAGGCCAACCCACAAACCGGAAAACCGAGACAGGGCA
This sequence comes from Phaeobacter sp. NW0010-22, assembly GCF_040365955.1. NCBI lineage: Bacteria > Pseudomonadati > Pseudomonadota > Alphaproteobacteria > Rhodobacterales > Roseobacteraceae > Phaeobacter > Phaeobacter sp. NW0010-22. The sequence goes on along the minus strand of NZ_BAABWT010000004.1, from coordinate 389,184 downwards.
AAGGCATATGTTCCGTAATCCAGAATTTCCTGCACACCAGCAGGGCTGACGATCGGCATATAGGCATCCATCAATGCCCATTCTGATTGATGCAAAACAGTCGAGCTTTCGCCAGTATGGTCGTCGCCCATAGCCATGACAACGCCACCCAAAGCCGACGTACCAGCCATGTTCGCATGCCTGATAACATCGCCCGACCGATCCACACCGGGACCTTTGCCGTACCAAAGTCCAAACACACCGTCGAACTTACCGTCGCCACGTAACTCAGCCTGTTGTGCACCCCACAACGCGGTCGCAGCCAAGTCTTCGTTCAAACCAAATTGAAACTGCACATCGGCATCCGCTAGTGATTTTGCCGCCCGGGTCATCTGTTGATCCACTGCACCCAATGGTGACCCTCTGTATCCGGTGACCAAACCCGCAGTATTATGCCCATCGGCAACATCACGTGCTTTTTGCATCAACATCAGGCGCACAAGCGCTTGGGTACCATTCAGTAGAATCGGGCTTTTGGTCAGATCGAAACGGTCGTTCAGCGAGATTTTTGGCTGACTCATCAGACGTCTCCCCTCGTCAGATTTGTTTGCGTTGAAATCATATTAGGTCATAAATGCTGACCTGTATAGGTATATTTTTATCCCAACCCCGCAAGAAGGTTGATTGTGGAGACCAACTTCCCTTTGATATAGGTCGTCGGCTCTAGATCGGAAAGAGATGCCAATGGACTGGGACAAATTGAGAATTTTTCATGCGGTGGCTGACGCTGGCAGCCTGACGCATGCCGGTGACAAGTTAAATCTGTCACAATCTGCTGTCAGCCGTCAAATCCGCGCTCTCGAAGAGTCATTGAATTCAACCTTGTTCCACCGTCATGCGCGTGGATTGATTCTGACCGAACAAGGTGAATTGCTTTTTGATGCGACCAGCGCCATGTCCAAACGACTGGACGCAGCGGCGGCACGCATCCGAGACAGTAAAGAAGAAGTATTCGGTGAACTGCGCGTCACAACAACCTTTGGCTTTGGAACGCTCTGGCTAGCCCCTCGCTTGCCGCACCTGTACGAGAAGTATCCCGATCTCAAAGTCGACCTGATGCTCGAGGAACGCGTGCTTGACTTGCCCATGCGCGAAGCGGACGTGGCTATCCGAATGAAAGAACCAAGCCAGGCAGACCTTATCCGCAAACGCCTGATGACCGTTCAAATGCAGCTTTACGCGTCGCGCAGCTATATCGAAAGTAATGGCATGCCGACCGAGCTCAGCGACATCTCTTCGCACCGACTTATTTGTCAAAACCCATCAGCGGCGCAAGTTGGTGCAAGTGCTTTGCTTGTTCAAAATCTAATGACGTTCAACCCTTCATCGCTTTTGACGGTCAACAATTATTTTGGCGTATTGCAGGGCGTCCTGCACAACCTTGGCATAGGAGTTCTGCCTGATTACGTAACTCAGGATTTTCCCGATTTGGTTCACGTCTTGCCTCAAATCGAATCCGCAGATGTGCCCGTCTTTCTCGCGTTTCCAGAGGAGTTGCGACATTCGCAGCGAATTGCGGCATTCAAAGAGTTTGTCCAAGAAGAGATCATCTCACACCGCAAACAATTGAGGCAGATGGGAAAACTCTAGGTATGCACGTAGGGCATATCGGAAATTACCCAGGCGCAGTGTATTATTTCTTGTGCAAACACACTCTGCCACCTAAATCGACATTCGAAGGCGATGATGCTTAAACGCTCATCACTTTCACCTCCCTGTTGGACTTCGGCCGAGCTTAGTGCTCGGCCTTTTTTTTTGCGGCTGCTTTCAACCGGTGATGGCATTGCGCGCCAAAACGCCCAAAATTTCTAGGAAATTCTCTTTAGGTTGAGTACACTCACCTCGATGAATATTTGATTTTCGAGGACATTTTTATGTTTCACCTAAAACGGGTACTGGCTGCACTTGTTGCAACAGTACTTTTAACCCTGCCAGCACAAGCTCAACTCGCAGGCCTTCCCACTGGGGGGGGCGATTCCGCGCCTTCTGCGGTTGTCATTCCAGAGGACCTGACACCAGAGATGGTCGACGATATGGTCGCCCGGATGTCAGATGATCAAGTCCGATCGCTCTTGCTGGATCGCCTTGATGCCGTCGCTCAGGCCCAACAGGCACCTACTACCGAAAAAAGCCTCGTAACCAAAATTCAAGACACCGGGATGGCGGTTCTTGTCGGCTGGGGGAGCGTTCTTAGCAAAGTTCCTGAGCTTATTTCCGGACAAGGTCTGGTTCTCGAAAACTTTAGTAACCGCTTCGAATCCGGCGGTATGTTGAAAATGTTCGGATTTGTATTGCTGGCCTTGCTCGCCGGTCTTGCAGCTGAGCGTTTGACCATGCTTGTCATCAAGCGCTGGCAACGCCCGGAAACCGGCGAAGAAGGCGAAAGTCTTTGGGCAACAGTTACTTTTCTGTTCCGCCGTTTTTGCCGCGAGCTGCTTGGGCTTGTCGTGTTCTATGTGGTGCTACGCACTGTTGGCCGACAGATATTGTCGCCAGAGGCACTCTCTTTTGCCGGACCTTTCGTATTTTACCTGATCTGGATACCACGCCTAGGGGCAGCGATTTCGCGGTTTGTCCTCGCCCCTGCCCGTTCTGATCTGCGCTTGGTTAATATTTCGGATCACTGGGCAAAATATCTGCACCGCAACCTGATTGGGTTGTTCCTGCTCGGCGGTTTCACCCTGTTTATTGTTGGGTTCAACGTGGCCAACGGGTTGCCGATGGGCGAAACGCGCCTTGGGTTCTGGTTGAACACGTTTGTGCATCTCTATGTCATCGTTATCGCATGGCGCGCGCGTGAAGGCCTGACCGATATGATGCTTGGCACGGACCCTGACCGTTCTGAATTTGATGTCCGCGTTGCCAATATTTACCCCTACATGGCTATTGGTGTTTCAGTGATCATGTGGTTGCTGGTCGAAGTCATCGTCTACGCAGGAACCCCAGAAACCTTGGCGCTGTTGGGTAAGGCCCCACATTACACCACTATGTTCTGGCTCTTGATGGCGCCGGCTTTGGATACATTGATCCGCGGCATGGTTCGCCACCTTCTTCCCCCGATGATCGGCGAAGGGAGCATTGCAGAAAAAGCCTACCGTTCAACCAAACGCAGCTACATTCGGATCGGTAGGGTTCTGGCTGGAATCTTTGTTATCCTCCAGATTTCAGACGCTTGGAATTTGGACCTGCGCAGCGTCGCAGCGGCAGGTGGCGGTGCCGACTTTGGCGGCGCTATAATTGAATTCCTGATGATCATTGCCATCGGCTATATTCTGAATGAACTTGTTGCGCTCTGGGTCAACCGTCGCCTTGCTAAAGAGCAAACAGCGGCAGCAGGTCCAGATGATGCGGCTGGCGAAGGAGGTGGCGCCGGTGGATCACGTCTTGCCACAGTTCTTCCTTTGGTTCGCATATCTGCACAGGTTGCAATTGCCACCATATTCGGACTCTTGGCCCTTGGGGCACTTGGCATCGACATCACGCCGCTCTTGGCCGGTGCCGGTATCCTTGGCCTAGCGATTGGTTTTGGCGCCCAAAAACTGGTGACCGATATCGTTTCAGGTGTCTTCTTCCTGATCGATGATGCCTTCCGTGTCGGTGAATATGTCGACGTTGGTGGTACCACAGGGACCGTTGAAAAGATTTCGATCCGCTCAATGCAACTGCGCCACCACCGGGGCCCTGTTCACACAATCCCCTATGGCGAGGTGCCAAAGCTCACTAACTACAGCCGCGATTGGGTGATTATGAAGCTCAAGTTTACCGTGCCTTTTGACACCGACCCCAACAAGGTTAAGAAGATCTTCAAACGGATTGGTGCTGACATGATGGCTGACCCCTTATTCAACGAGGGCTTCCTCGAGCCGTTCAAAAGCCAGGGTGTCTTTGACTTTGATGATGTTGGCATGATCATCCGAGGTAAGTTCATGGCTAAACCCGGTACTCAATTCACGATCCGTAAAGAGATCTACAATCGCGTTAAGGCGAACTTCAAAGAGAACGGTATCGACTTTGCCCGTCGCGAAGTCCGTGTTGCAATCCCTGGTCTGGATGACGCCGAGCATCTGACCGAAGAACAAAAAGCAACAATCGGGGCTGCCGCAGGCGAAGCTGTAAACCAACAGATCAAACCCGAAGGCTAATTCGGCTTTCGATAGGATCTAAACCCAACGACCCGCCATCGGTTTTCGATGGCGGGGAAAAACGAGTAGAAATATGTTTTCAAAGAGCCTTGCCAAACCAGCCGTGCATCTTGCCAGCCTAACGTGCCTGTTTGCATTGATGTCTGCCGAACCGGCAGCCGCTGGCCCGACAGTCACTGAAAACCATATGGACCAAATCGATACCATTCAAAACGAAGAAGCTATTGGGTTTCGCAATGGGTCTGTCGTTGTCGCCCCTATCCCCTTTTCGAATCCAACAATCGGCGCAGGTCTTGTTTTAGGTGCAGGGTATCTCTTCAACCTAGATGAAACCTCCAAACCCTCGATGATCGGGCTTGCGGGATTACGGTCGGATAATGGGTCAACTGGATATGGTCTTGCGGCAAATTTTGCCTTTGACAACAATCGCTGGCTTATCGAGTCCATGTTTGCAAAAGCAGATGCGCGGTATGATCTGTATACGTCTGTTGGAAAACTGCCGATTGGTCAAAAAGGAACGCTCGCCCGACTCAGCTTCGCGTATGGTATCAGCAGTGAGATGTCTTTTGGCGCGTCTCTGCGGTATTTAGACACCGTCATCACTCCGTCGGTCAATGGGCTGCCGCCTATTCCCCCGCCGCTCGATCAGTTCCTTAATACTGAAATCGCGACACTGGGTCTGTTTATGGATTTGGACAAACGCGATGACACACTTTACCCAACAAAGGGATCCAGCCTGCATATAGAAGTCGCCAATGGCTATTCGCTTTCTGGTATCGCAAGCGATTACACCACAGGTTATATGACCTATGCTCATTTTCATTCCATTTCGAAAAAAGGCGTCATTGCTGCGATTGTATCTGCCTGTGGCGCGTCCTCCAGCACGCCCTTTTTTGATCAATGCGGACTGGGAACAATTGACGGATTTCGCGGCTTCTCAGCCATGCAGTTCTTTGATGCAAGATCAGCAGCCGCCCAAATCGAATACCGCCATCGTTTTACCGATCGCTTTGGCGCCGTTGCCTTTGCCGGCGCTGGTCAAGTCGGCCCAACACTTAGTCAGCTTTCGGCGAATGGAACCCACAGTGCGGCCGGGCTTGGCATCCGCTATCGTGTTTCAAAAAAATTCCCGGTTGATTTTTCAGTGGATTACAGCCGCAACAATCTTAAAGAAGAACAACTTTATGTCTATGTTGGTCAGCGTTTCTAACGTTGTCAGGCGGGTTGCGCGCTCTTGACCCTTTCCACGGCGCATCCCATGCCCTAAAAGGCGCGAAATATCGCACACCTTGGGGACAGGATATCCGATGCAAGAGCCAGCCATCACGCCCGAACTGATTGCCAATCACGGGCTCAAGCCCGACGAATACGAAATGGTCCTCGAAATCATCGGTCGCGAACCTACGTTCACCGAGCTGGGTATCTTTTCAGCCATGTGGAACGAGCATTGTTCCTACAAGTCATCGAAAAAGTGGCTTCGCACACTACCCACCGAAGGCCCTCAGGTCATCTGTGGCCCCGGCGAAAACGCAGGCATCGTTGATATCGGCGATGGTCAGGCGGTTGTTTTCAAGATGGAAAGCCACAACCACCCCTCATACATCGAACCCTATCAAGGTGCAGCGACTGGTGTTGGCGGCATTTTGCGTGACGTGTTCACTATGGGCGCGCGCCCGATTGCATCAATGAACGCGCTGAGCTTTGGTGAACCCGAACACCACAAAACCCGTCAATTGGTCAACGGCGTCGTCGAAGGCGTCGGTGGGTACGGCAACTGCTTTGGCGTTCCCTGTGTTGGCGGCGAAGTTCGCTTTCACCCGGCCTACAACGGCAATTGCCTGGTCAATGCTTTTGCCGCTGGTCTGGCTGATACCGATAAGATTTTCTATTCTGCCGCCTCCGGTGTTGGTATGCCCGTTGTATATCTCGGCGCTAAAACTGGACGCGACGGCGTAGGTGGCGCAACCATGGCTTCCGCTGAATTCGACGATACAATCGAAGAAAAACGTCCAACGGTACAGGTCGGTGATCCCTTCACTGAAAAACGCCTGATGGAAGCGACACTTGAGCTGATGCAGACAGGTGCTGTGATCTCGATCCAGGATATGGGCGCTGCAGGTCTCACATGCTCGGCTGTAGAAATGGGCGACAAAGGCGGACTAGGCGTAAAGCTGAAGCTCGAAGATGTACCACAGCGTGAAGAAAACATGACGGCTTACGAAATGATGCTTTCTGAAAGTCAGGAACGCATGCTGATGGTTCTCAAGCCCGAGCTTGAAGCCGAAGCCCGTGCAGTATTTGAAAAATGGGATCTCGATTTCGCAATCGTTGGCGAAACCATCGCCGAAGACCGCTTCTTGATCACCCACAATGGCGAAGTCAAAGCTGATCTGGTTCTGTCGAAGCTCTCGTCGACAGCCCCTGAATACGACCGTCCATGGATTGAAACACCAGCTGCTGAACCTTTGGCAGATGTACCTCAGATCGATCCCATCGATGGCCTGCGAGCCTTGCTTGCGTCACCCAATTACGCCGGCAAACAATGGGTCTATGAGCAGTATGACACCATGGTCATGGCTGACAGCACCCGCACCCCCGGTTTGGGCGCTGGCATGGTCCGCGTTCATGGCACGGACAAGGTGCTGGCGTTTACCTCAGACGTGACACCGCGCTATGTGCGTGCAAACCCGGTCGAAGGCGGCAAACAAGCTGTTGCCGAAGCATACCGCAACCTGACAGCCGTAGGCGCGACGCCTTTGGCTTCGACCGATAACCTGAACTTCGGCAACCCAGAAAAGCCCGAGATCATGGGTCAACTTGTGGGCGCGATCAAAGGGATCGGCGCGGCCTGTTCTGCTTTGGATATGCCGATCGTGTCGGGCAATGTATCGCTCTACAATGAAACCGACGGTCAGGGCATTCTGCCAACGCCTACAATCGGCGCCGTTGGCCTGTTGGCCCATAGCGATGACATCATTGGCAACGAAGTTCGCGAAGGCCACGTGGCGATGATCATCGGCACGACCGAGGGGCATCTGGGGCAATCCGCTTTGCTTGCCGAAGTCTTCAACCGTGAAGAAGGCGATGCGCCTGCGGTCGATCTGGAGGCTGAAAAACGCAATGGCGATTTCGTTCGGGCAAACCGCGAGTTGATCAAAGCTTGCACAGACATCAGTGATGGTGGACTGGCATTGGCCGCGTTTGAGCTGGCTGAATCCGCCGGTGTTGGGGTGCAACTGGACGATGGCTCGACCGACTTCGTATTTGGCGAAGATCAGGCCCGCTATCTTGTGGCCTGTAACTTTGATCAAGCCGAAGCACTGATGATCGCAGCGGGCCAAGACGGTGTAACTGTCACATCCGTTGGCCGTTTCACAGGCGAGAACGTAAAAATTGGTGGCTCCGAAGCTCCACTGGCAGAATTGGCGGGCATCTTCCGTTCCAGCTTTGCCGCAGCCGTCGCCTGATCCACTCGTTTTTTAGAAACTCAGCCCTCGCATACCTTTTCCAGATTGCGAGGGTCACTTGCAAGTCCGGTCGCGCCCCTTGCGCCCCTGCGCTTGCCGCCCTACATTTTCACCAACACCATCACGAGGATCAAACCACATGCCCATGACCGCCCACGAAATCGAAGACCTGCTGCGCGAGTCCTTTCCAGACGCAGAGATCCAGGTCGGTGGCAACGATGGCGTCCACATGGCGGCAATGGTTATTGACGAAAGTTTTCGCGGCAAAAACCGGGTTCAGCAGCAACGCGCAGTCTATGCAGCCCTAAAAGGCAAGATGGACGGGTCGAATGGCGACCTGCATGCCCTTGCGCTCACAACCAAGGCCCCCGAATGACAACAACAAATTGGGCATATCTTATCGGTGGTGGAATTATTCTTTTAATAGTTGTCGCTGCGATGCTTGAAGCCTATTTGAAACGAAACTCCAAACGCCGATTGATCGATACTCAGCCAAGTAAGCAGAATATGCGGGGCACAGAACATGACCCCAACCCTGTCGCGGCGGCGCATGCGAAAAACCTTCGCTTAGAAAAAGAAAACAAACGCCTCACTCGGCGGCTATGACAACAACCTCCTTATCGACGAGGAGGCCCTGCACAAGGAAGCGCAAAATGACTGACGCAAACACCCGCATCGACGAAACCGTCAAAGGCAGCGACGTAGTGCTTTTCATGAAAGGCACCAAAGAAATGCCGCAGTGCGGGTTTTCTTCGCGCGTTGCTGGCGTCCTGAACTACATGGGCGTAGATTATTCTGATGTGAACTGTTTGGCCGACGAAGAAATCCGCCAAGGTATCAAGGACTATTCAGACTGGCCCACCATTCCACAGCTTTACATCAAAGGCGAATTCGTCGGTGGCTGTGACATCATTACTGAAATGACCCTGTCCGGAGAGTTGGACACCATGTTTGATGACAATGGTGTTTCCTATGACAAAGACGCCGCAAACAAGATCCGAGAAGCCAACGGCTAAAGCCGACGGTGGATCCAGAATCACAAACGCCGGGTTCAGCACCCGGCGTTTTACGTTTTAGATACTGATTTCTCAGTCAGCGGATTTTTCTTCAACCTCAGCGGCCATTGCTTCGGCACGTGCAGCCAATTCAGCAAGCGTGTCCGTCACCGAAGGGGGCACGACGGCAACCTCAACCCGCTCAGGTTCTGGGGCCGGCATGCTCCGCAATTGCGCCAGCTCTGCCTCTCGCTCAGCCAATGTGGCCTCAACTTCTTTGATTTTGTCTTCTACGGCAGCGGTTTTATCCGCCAGCATCAACCCGGCCATCAACAACATCCGGGCTTCGGGCATCCGCCCGATTTGATCAGACAGAACCTGTGCCTCATCATCCAGCATCTTGGCTGCTGAGTGCAGATAGCTTTCCTCGCCTTCCTGGCAAGACACTTCGAATCCACGACCGCCAATGTGGATGGTCACTTCGGGCATCATTCGTCCTCCCCTTCCGCAAGGTTGGCCTGCGCCAGCAAAGGCTCAAGCTTGGCCAGAACTGCATGGGCTTCTGCCGCATCCGTGGCGCGAGCCGCGCGCAGAGCTTCAAGTTCGGCCAACATGGCTTGGTTGATCAAGTTCGGGTCTCCGACATTGGCTTCGTTGGCCTCTCGCAGGTCATTGTTCGCCTGACGCATTTGATCGTTGGATTTGCGCAACCGCTGCAAATCCATATCCAAACGCGCAGTCGCCTCGGATTGGCTCACCCGTTCGGCACGCAACATCTCAAGTTCGGATTTCAGATCGTCCAGCCGCTCAGAGTTTTTCAATTCTGCTTTCAGCGCTGCAACCTCGACGTGCAAGCCATCAATTTCTTCTGTATTTCCAGCCTGTTCTTTTATTTCTTCAAGCTGTTCTTTGAGGGTATCCAGCTCTTCAGTATTCGCCGCCTCTGCTTTTAGCGTTTCAATTTGGGCCCGCAACTCATCTGTGTCACCAGCCGCATCTAATTGTGCCTTTAAGCTATCGATCTCGGCTTTGAGCAACTGGCTTTCGTCTCCGGCTTCAAGCTCGGATTTGGCCTTGGTCAATTCGGTTTTTGCCGCTTCGGCAGCCATCAGCTTAGCTGTTGCTTCGGCCAATTCAGACTTCAAACCATCAACTTCACCGGTATCCGCCAGCTGTGCCTTCAGTGCGTCCAGTTCGGATTGCAGGTCCGCCTGCCCTTCGCCGGCAACAGACCCAGCCTGTAGCGCCTCAATCTCAGCGGTGTGCTTCGCCTTGATCGATTTCAACCGTTCTTGCAGCTGTGCGTTTGCTAGTTTCTCTTCTTCGAGCTCAAGGCTCAATTCCGCGTCCGCCGCAGCACTGCCTGCACTGCGTTCGGACATTGCCGTGATCCCGACGCCGATGCGTTCCATCGCGACGGTAATACGGCTTTGTAATTCCTCGATCTGGCTCATGCCCCTCACCTCAGTTTCTGCCGTTCTTAATTTTTGGCCATGGTTCTGCTCACCTTCGGAACAGACCTGCCCGAATCAGGCATGGCACTGGTTAGCTGTAGTCTAACGAAACAGAGCGTAAAATACCCCCCCTTTGCTTTCAAGCACTTGGAGCCCGCTCCTGATGTACACTAACAAAGTTTCGCCCGGTTCTGCTTGATCTTTGGGGGCCGAGTGGTATTGAGCGGCAAACTCGCCCGAACTCCAAAGGAACAAAACCCGTGGATCTCAACGCGCTGCGTACTGCAAACCCTGATCATTGGTCCAAAGCCACTGCCATCCGAGCCCTGACCCTTGACGCCATCGCCGCTGCCAATTCCGGTCACTCCGGTATGCCCATGGGCATGGCAGATGTTGCGACTGTGCTGTTCGAAAAGCACCTCAAATTTGATGCATCCGCGCCAAGCTGGCCTGATCGCGACCGGTTCATCCTGTCTGCGGGCCACGGCTCAATGCTGATCTATTCCCTGCTTCACCTCACAGGTAACGCCGATATCACGCTGGAAGAGATCAAAAACTTCCGCCAAAGCGGCGCGAAAACTGCCGGACACCCAGAAAACTTCCTGGCTTCGGGGATTGAAACCACAACTGGTCCTCTGGGTCAGGGAATTTCCAACGCCGTTGGTTTCGCCATGGCCGAAGAGATCCAGCGCGCGCACTACGGCAAACGCGTTGTTGATCACTATACTTACGTAATCGCAGGTGACGGTTGCCTGATGGAGGGCGTCAGCCAAGAAGCGATTGGCCTTGCAGGCCGTCACGAGCTGAGCAAACTGATCGTTTTCTGGGACAACAACAACATCACCATCGATGGCACCGTAGATATTGCTGACCGTACCGATCAGGTTCGTCGTTTTGCCGCCTCAGGTTGGAACGTCATCGAAATCGATGGACATGATCCCAAAGCAATCGACTCTGCAATCACGCAAGCCAAGTCATCGAACAAACCATCGATGATCGCCTGTAAAACGCACATCGCTCTGGGCCACGCTGCACAGGACACCTCCAAGGGTCACGGCGCGTTGACAAACCCCGAGCAATTGCTGGCCGCCAAAGAAGCCTATGGCTGGAACCACGGCCCATTTGAAATCCCCGCAGATGTCAAATCCGCATGGGAAACAATCGGGTCGCGCGGCGCCGAAGATCACGCAGCCTGGAAAGAACGCTTCGCCCAACTCTCTGAGCGTAAGCAAGGTGAATTCAACCGCGCCTATGCGTTTGAGGCCCCCAAGAAACTCGCCAGCGCAATTCGCGCGTTTAAGAAAGACACCTCAGAAACCCAACCGAAACTGGCCACCCGTGCCAGCTCGGAAAAGGTTCTGAATGTTGTGAATCCAATCATGACCGAAACCGTTGGCGGTTCGGCTGACTTGACCGGATCTAACAACACCAAAAGCGCAGATATGGGCGTGTTCCTGCCCGAGAACCGCAAAGGCCGTTACGTTCACTGGGGCATCCGTGAACATGGTATGGCTGCCGCAATGAACGGCATGGCCCTGCACGGTGGCATTCGCCCCTATGGCGGCACTTTCATGTGCTTCACCGATTATGCGCGCCCAGCAATGCGCTTGGCCGCTCTGATGAAGATCCCGACAGTGTTTGTAATGACCCACGATTCGATTGGTTTGGGTGAAGATGGCCCAACACACCAGCCTGTTGAGCATTTGGCGATTTCACGCGCGACGCCCAACACTTGGGTGTTCCGCCCAGCCGACACCGTTGAAACGGCCGAAGCTTGGGAATTGGCGCTGACCACGTCTGAAACACCTTCTGTATTGTCACTGACCCGTCAGGGTCTGCCAACAGTACGAACCGAACATAAGACAAAGAACCTGACCGCTCAGGGTGCATATGTTCTGGCCGAAGCGACCGGAAAGCGTCAAGCGATCTTGATCGCAACAGGATCCGAAGTCGAAATCGCCATGCAGGCCAAAGAAGCGTTGGAAGCCGAAGGTATCGGCACCCGTGTTGTCTCCATGCCGTGTATGGAACTGTTCGCCGCTCAGGACGAATCCTATCGCAAGCGGGTTCTGCCTGCGGGTCCGGTTCGCGTGGGTATCGAAGCCGCCGTTCGCGAAGGTGGATGGGATCGCTGGTTGCTCGGCGAGCGCGGCCGCGAAGCGAAAGCCGGATTTATTGGCATGAACAGCTTTGGCGCATCCGCGCCCGCAAACGAACTGTACGAAAAGTTCGGCATTACGGTGGAAGCAACCGTCGCCAAGGTCAAAGACCTTTTGGGCTAAGTGACTCAGCCTGCCCCGGTCATCATCCGGGGCAGGCATTCACTCAGATTTTAGACAAAGATCACGACGGATTGCATACCTTCGATCACAAGGTCTCCGTCCGTATTCCACACCCGCATCACCTGAGAACTAAAGCCATTGCTTGCAACGCTCAGTGCGTTCTCGAGCATCCACCAGCCATCACGGGTGGTCAGCTCTTCGGTCATGAAATTGCAGATCCATGTCATGGATGAATTCGGGCCGATCTTTTTGGCCTTGGAAAACACGGCGGGCGGCAACACATCAGCGATGCTCATCAATCCCTCGGGCTGGCCCCAAATTGCTGGATCTTTGTGACGCGCCCAGGCCCGCACGTATCCGCGATCTGCTCCGGTAAAGGGGCGTTCCCCTTCGATCAGTTTCACATCAAAGTTCTTGAAAAAATTAATCGGCAGCTGAATGTTGGGCGGTAAGAAGTCCTCGGTTGCCTCTGGTTCCTGTGCCTGTGGCGCCGGCAGGGATTGGCTCACGTGGCTGTCCTGCGCGACCCCAAACGAAAAAGTACCCTGCGCACAGAGCTTGCCTTCGCAATGGGCGTCCGCTTGTACCGTCACCACGTTGCGCCCCTGACGCAAGATGCGTGTGCTCACCAATGGGGGGCTACTGATTGGGCCAGTAAAATTGATCAAGACAGATCGCATCGGGGGCAATTCATCGGCGGCCTGCCGTGCCCCTGCCAATAGCAACGAGGCAGAATACCCCCCAAAGGCCGTGCGCCCCTGCTTCCAGTTTTCGGAAACCGCAAAGGTGATGCCATCGGGCGAACTGCTTGCGCCCTTTAGAATTGTATCAAGGGTTAGGTCGCTCATCTATCGTGCTCCGAATGTCGATTTTCTCAACACTATCGGCCCTATACAGATCAGCCAGTCGTAACCTCACGTCAGAAACCAGTTCAGTGCTGGGCAGATTTACCCGTAAAGAGCCCAACAATGGGCGCGATCACCTTGGTGGCCACCGGGATCAAAAGCATCCCCAGAGTAAGGCCAAACACGCCATCCATCGTGGCCTTGGCCGCCCATTCAACAAAACCGCTATAGCTTTCCGGAACCATGTGTCCCACAGCAGCGGCCCAATCATGAATCAGATGGCCCAATGTTCCAAAGCCCATGACCTCGAACCCGTGGATGATGATCGACCCACCAACCCACAGCATCGCAGCCGTGCCGACGATCGTCAGCAGTTTCATAAAACCCGGCATTGCCCGAACCAACCCACGCCCAAGACTGCGCGTGAGAGCAAAGTTGCCGTTCTGAGCCGCATAAAGCCCTACATCGTCGGCCTTTACGATCAACGCCACGGCTCCATACACCGCGACAGTAATTCCGATACCCACCAACGCCAGCGTCGCCGCCTGCATCCAGATGTTCGATGGAGGAATCGCTGCGAGCGCGATAGTCATGATCTCAGCTGACAAAATGAAATCAGTCTTGATAGCACCGGATGCTTTAGCCTCTTCCAAATGGGCCGGGTCCCCCGGTGCATCTTCTGGAAAGACATGATGTTCATCATGAGGCGCTAAGACGTGATATATCTTTTCCGCACCCTCAAAACACAGATAGGCCCCCCCAAGCATTAAAAGAGGGGAAATCAGCCAAGGCGCAAAACTGGACAACAACAACGCTGCTGGCAATAGAAACAGAAGCTTGTTTTTGAACGACCCTTTGGCAATCCGCCAGATAACGGGCAACTCTCGGTGCGCTGCGAAGCCGTGTAAATATTTGGGCGTCACCGCTGCATCATCAATTACAGCCCCAGCGGCTTTGGCCCCTGCTTTAACAGCCTGTGCCGCTACATCATCAATAGAAGCAGCAGCTACCTTGGCGATCCCCGCCACATCATCCAAAAGCGCCAGAAGACCACTCATTTACGCACCCTTATTCTCGACTTTCCCTAGGTAGCACCCCACACGGCCCCTGTCATTCCTCAATCGTTAGCGCAACCGACCGAAGTTTGCGCTAACTTACCAAATTTACGCCCTTTTTACCCTTTCTGCATGAGGTGCGCGGGTCTATATGGCAAATGATTTTATTGTCTTTCGGAGTCGTACCATGACCATCAAGGTTGGCATCAACGGTTTTGGCCGTATTGGCCGTTGCACCCTTTCTCACATTGCGGCTTCGGGCCGTGACGATATCGAAGTGATCAAGGTGAACGCGACTGGCCCGCTGGAAACCGCCGCCCATCTGATCAAGTACGATAGTGTCCATGGTCGTTTTCCAGGTGATGTGACCATCGGCGACGGCACCATGAACTTGGGTCGCGGCGACATGCAAATGTTTTCGACATATGACATGAACGAGCTGGACTGGGACGGCTGTGACGTTGTTCTGGAATGCACCGGCAAATTCAACGACGGCACCAAAGCAAACGCCCATTTCGAGCGTGGCGCCAAAAAAGTCCTTTTGTCGGCTCCCGGCAAAAACGTCGATAAGACCATCGTCTATGGCGTCAATACCGGCGAACTGACGGCTGCTGACCGTATGGTTTCCAATGGATCGTGCACAACGAACTGTCTGGCCCCGCTTGCCAAAGTTCTTGATGACACCGTTGGTATCGAGCATGGCATCATGACGACTATCCACGCCTACACCGGCGATCAGCCAACGCTGGACCGCCGTCACAAGGACCTGTATCGCGCGCGCGCCGCTGCGATGTCGATGATCCCGACTTCAACCGGTGCTGCGAAAGCATTGGGCGAGGTTTTGCCAAACCTCAAAGGTCGCCTGGACGGTTCCGCCATTCGCGTTCCTACGCCAAACGTTTCTGCGGTAGACCTGACTTTCCGTGCCAGCAAAGACGTCACCGTAGAACAGATCAACGACGCGATGCGCGCGGCTGCCGAAGGCCCGATGAAAGGTGTTCTGGGCTATGAGCCCGCGCCATTGGTGTCCACCGATTTCAACCACTCCCCCGAAAGTTCGATTTTCGCACCCGATCAAACCCGCATTGTGGGTGATCGTCTGGTGCGCGTTTTGGCCTGGTATGACAACGAATGGGGCTTTTCTGTCCGGATGGCGGACGTAGCTGTTGCAATGGGTAAATTGGGTTAACCAACCTAATCCCTTGAGATTTAACGCCCGCTCAGGTTATCTGAGCGGGCGTTTTCTTTGAACCGAGGTCAACATGACAAATCAAATCGCCATTGGGCTCGGACTGTTCATCGTATCAGCGCTCATTTTCGATTTGATGTTGGTTGGGGATGAACACGTCTTGTTCTTAGGCAAGAAACTCTTTGAGTTTCTGCAGTGGCTCGCCTTTTGGCGCTAACGCGCTGCTTCGACAAGCACTTTCAGATAGCAGGTTCGACAATCCAAGGGGACACATTAGTGCCCGCACCAAAAGTGCGTGCACTATAACCACTCCTTAGCGTGCCAAACGTTCAATCAATGCTTCGCGTACTTGCGGTGTCACAAATTTTGAAACGTCTCCGCCAAGCCGGGCGATTTCTTTGACCAACTTAGACGCGATCGCCTGATGACGTGCCTCGGCCATCAAGAACACGGTTTCGACCGAATCGTCCAACGATCGATTCATTCCAACCATCTGGTATTCGTATTCGAAATCAGCCACCGCCCGCAGGCCTCGCACAATAATTTGCGCACCAACATCATGAGCGCAATTTATCAGCAAGTTTTCGAAAGGATGCGCGACAATTTCAGTACCTGTTTGCTCAGACAGTTTCGCGCATTCCGCCTCGAGCATCGCAACGCGCTCTTCAAGTGTGAACAACGGTCCCTTGTCACGGTTGATCGCTACACCGATCACCAACTTATCTACGAGCGCGGCAGCGCGGCGAATTATGTCTACATGCCCCAATGTAATTGGGTCGAATGTTCCAGGATACAGACCGATACGCATGAGATCCTCCCACTTTGAGCTTTATGCTGCGCACGCAAACACATGTGCGCAGCAGGTTCAAGTGCCGGATATCAATGCCCCATGATCATTCCCTCAAGGGCATTCTTCTCCATTGCCAGCTCTTTGAGCTGTGCCTTGACCGCATCCCCCAACGTGACAATCCCAACCAATTTCCCATCTTCCACCACTGGCATATGGCGAAAACGGCCCTCGGTCATTTGGGTCAGAACATTCTCAACACTTGCTTGGCTGGTGCAGGTAACCAATTCAGTGGTCATGTAATCGCTCACACACTGCGACAAGCAACCGCTACCTGAATTGGCCAATTCCCGCACGATGTCACGCTCAGACAAGATCCCTGTGGCCGTTTCCCCATCTTCAGAAACAACAACTGTCCCGATTTTCATCTCAGACAGCAGTTTAGCCGCCTCTGAAACAGTTGCAGAGGACGAAACCGTCACAACATTGGAACTGGATTTTGATTTCAGGATCGTCTGAACGAGCATAGTACCACCTCAGCAATAATCTTTCGTATCTCAAAGCCTTGCCGCAACAAGCTGATATGTCAAGACAACCCCTCCAACCGCGCCACCTCGTCGCGGAGGCCTTCGTTCAACGCATGTGCAAATCGGTTCAAGCGGTCGCTTTTCTGATCTCCTTGATGACGCACGAGATAAAAGCTTCGGGTCAGGCTCACAACATCCGTCAGGATTTTGCGCAGTCGAGGATTATAGGGCAGCGTGAAATCATGGGCCATACAGATCCCTGCCCCGTTAGTGGCATGCCGCAACTGTACCGAGACTGAGTTCGACGACAAGGAGACCCTCGGGACGCCTATATCTTTCAGATAATCTAACTCCTGATCAAAAATCATATCGGGAATATAGCCGATCATTCGGTGGCTCTTGAGGTCCTCAACCTTAAGAATCTCATCGTGTCGTCTTAAATACCGGCGAGTTCCGACAAGGTGCAGTTTATAGTCCGTGATCTTCTGCACCAAGAGCTGCCCCGCCGTTGGTGCGCTCACGGTTACAGCCATATCTGCCTCGCGCCGCGACAAGTTAATCATCCTTGGCAAAGCTAGAATCTGAATATCCAGATCCGGGTTTTCATCGCAGATCTGCGAACACACCTGCGGCAATAGATAATTGGCGCAGCCATCCGGTGCCCCGATCCGGATTTGTCCGGACAGTGTATCCGCCGACCCAGAGATGTCTTCGGCCGCAGCGCGCATTGCGTCTTCGGCTTGTTCACCATGTGTAAGCAGACGCTCACCAGCGCTGGTCAGCGCATATCCTTGGGGAGATTTCACAAACAATGGGGCACTTAGAGCGCTTTCCAGTCTTGCGATACGCCGCCCAACCGTTGCCGGGTCCAGTTTCAGTATCCGACCCGCTCCCGAGAGGCTTTCCTCGCGGGCGACTGCCAAAAAGACCTTCATATCGTCCCAATGTGGTTCCATCCTTGCCCCTCATGCATCTTTGCAAAACACTTTTGAAATCTTGCCTCTTTTCAGGTTATTTTTGCAAGCCTATTGTTCCCGCAACATTCAGAGGAGATGTCCCATGCAGGAACTGACGCACTACATCAACGGCGAGCACGTCAAAGGGACGTCGGGTCGTTTTTCCGACGTCTTTAACCCCGCCACCGGCGAAGTTCAGGCCAAGTGCCCGCTGGCCAGCAAGGAAGAGATGGACAAAGCGGTTGCTGTCGCAGCTGCTGCTCAGCCCGCGTGGGCTGCAACCAACCCGCAGCGTCGCGCCCGTGTTTTGATGAAGCTGGTTTCGCTACTGAACCGCGACATGGACAAACTGGCCGAGGCTCTGAGCCGCGAGCACGGTAAAACCCTTCCAGACGCAGCCGGTGACGTGCAGCGCGGTCTCGAAGTTGTCGAATATTGCATCGCAGCCCCCCAGATGCTGAAAGGTGAATTCACCGACAGCGCTGGCCCCGGCATCGACATGTATTCCATGCGTCAGGCCCTGGGTGTGACTGCGGGTATCACCCCGTTCAACTTCCCAGCTATGATCCCAATGTGGATGTTTGCCCCTGCGATTGCCTGCGGCAACGCCTTTATCCTTAAGCCATCCGAGCGCGCGCCGTCTGTTCCCTTGATGCTGGCTGAACTGTTCGAAGAAGCCGGTCTGCCCAAAGGCATTTTGCAAGTGGTGAACGGTGACAAAGAAGCCGTTGACGCGATCCTATATGACGACACCATTCAATCGGTTGGCTTTGTTGGATCGACCCCTATTGCGGAATACATCTACGGTACAGGTTGTGCCCAAGGTAAGCGTGTTCAGTGTTTTGGCGGCGCCAAAAACCACATGATCATCATGCCCGACGCCGATCTGGATCAGGCGGCTGATGCGCTGGTTGGGGCCGGTTACGGTGCAGCCGGCGAACGCTGCATGGCGATTTCGGTTGCTGTTCCCGTTGGTGAAGAAACCGCTGACAAGCTGATCGAAAAGCTGATCCCCCGTGTTGAGGCGCTTAAAGTTGGCCCCTACACCGCCGGTACAGACGTTGATTACGGTCCGGTTGTTACCGCCGCTGCTAAATCAAACATCGAAGCACTGGTGCAGACTGGCATCGACCAAGGTGCCAAGCTGGTGGTTGATGGACGTGATTTCAGCCTGCAGGGCTATGAGGAAGGGTTCTTTGTCGGCGCGCACTTGTTCGACAACGTGACTCCCGACATGGATATCTACAAGAAAGAGATCTTTGGTCCGGTTCTGTCCACGGTACGCGCGCAAACCTACGAAGAAGCCATTGGTCTTGCGATGGATCACGAGTACGGCAACGGCACCGCGATCTACACTCGTGATGGCGACACCGCGCGTGACTTTGCCAACCGGATCAACATCGGCATGGTCGGCATCAACGTACCGATCCCGGTTCCGTTGGCCTATCACACCTTTGGTGGCTGGAAGAAATCGGCCTTTGGTGATTTGAACCAGCACGGTCCCGATGCGTTTAAATTCTACACACGCACCAAAACTATCACTGCGCGCTGGCCCAGCGGCATCAAAGAAGGCGGCGAATTCTCTATCCCTGTTATGGAATAAGCCCCTTTTTTTGTTATAAATAGAAACGGCCCGGCAATATTGCCGGGCCGTTTTTCTTAGTGCCCATTGGATCTGATTGCGCTCGGATGTCCGTTCGTTAGAGATTTCTGATGAGCGAACATAATCGCTTTGGTTGCCGGCCACGTATCATCAGGTGTCCAATCTAAAAAAGGTCGGGTTTGGCCTCTTCGGCGGATGTTGCCGGTTATGGCGCGATAGCTTCAAACACATTCCAATACTCGCGCGTCAAATCAATCAACTCGAGCGCGTAATTCGTACAAAACAACGCGAGTTTCGTACAAATCAAGCCTCTCAGAAACTACACACACAAACGCGTGAAGCCTTGGAATTTCGACCAAGAGGGGCTGGTTTTCACACCCCATCATTCCTAGTTAAGTCGAAACGTCTGAGCAGAATTCGGAGAACCCTCATGTCTCGGTCCATCATGACCCGCCGCAGTGCGCTCTTGGGTGTTGCAAGCACTCTGGCCGCGCCCACATTGCTATCAGCTCAAAGCACCGATGCATTTCCGCAGGTCGAGGCTCCAATCTCGGATCAACCAGCGGTTCGTCGGAATGCCTCGTCGTTCAAACAACAGCATTGGCAGGATCATTTTGATGAGTTGGGTGTGGGCTGCCTGTTGGCTGACATCACCAGCCGTGCCGTGCATTATTGGGATGGAGACGGGGTAACCTATCGCCTGTACCCTTCTTCTGTGCCTATGAGCGAAGAGTTGACAAAACGCGGCTATACAAAAGTCGTGCGCAAAGCAGAAAATCCCAGCTGGACCCCGACCGCTTCGATGCGCGAACGCGACCCATCGCTCCCGTTGCGCATGGACGGTGGCGAAGGGAACCCACTGGGTACACGCGCAATGTACCTCAGCTGGCCCGCGTATCTGGTACATGGTACCCATGACACGCGCAAAATCGGACGGCAGAGCTCTTCAGGCTGTATTGGATTGTACAATCAACACGTTGAAGAGCTCTATCCTTTGGTCAAAGTCGGCACCAAGGTACGCCTGCTTTAATCAGGTCTTGCGGATCCAAAAACTCTGAGCCCGACCAGCTGCTAAAAACGGAAGCGCCTTGATTGCATCGGGGCGTTCTTGTTGCAGATAATATCCAGGCCAGAGAAGCTGATAGCCGCTGGTCTGGATCAAAGTATGCAAGACATATTGTTCGCCCCACGACGGGCAATCGTGGAAAAACCGGTTCGGATATTCATAGGGCAAAAAGACGTCGTGCACATGGATCACCACCCCCGGTGCCAATCGCGGAATGATCCGACAGAACAGATGCGCTACATCATTGCTCATGCGGACCTGATGGCTTGAATCAATAAACAACACATCCCCAGGCCCAAGAGTATCAAACAGGGTTGGGTCCACATCTTCCAAGCGCTTCTGCTCAAAGTCATCCACTACATGGGCGATGTCAGCGCGTGGATAAGGGTCAATCGCCGTGATCTTGGTTTCTAGCGCGCCGTCGCGAATGGCTTGGCGGGTAATACGGGTCGAATTCCCACACCCCACCTCGATCACATGTTTGGGCTGGAACCTGCGGATCATCAGATACAACGCCTCGGCATCCGGAGTGTCATAATACCCGTTGTTCGAGCGGTAGCCGGTGGTGTTCTGTGCAGGGTCGTGTAGCGCAGCCAACGCAGCTTTGTGGGTTTCATATTCCCGCACCAAGCCGGAAATGTCGAACCCCTCCATTCCGGGACTGAGCGCATAGGCAGGTTTTTCTAAACCCCCTCGCCGTTCAAACGCAACAAGGCGTTCTTTTTCAGCAATCTCTTCTGAGCGATCAATGATCTTAACGTCTAGCGGATCAAGCAAAGCGTTGATCTTAGGAAATTTTCGTTTCTTCACGGCCCGACACCTTTTCATCTCACACTCACCAAGGTTGAATAACGGCCTTCGCGCGCTGTTCCAACCCCAACAGCGCGAAACTGCCCCATTGGCAAAACGATCCATTCGGGTTTCACTGGTTTCACAAGACAGGAGACCGCAATGCAGCAGGAATTTACACTCGGCATTGAAGAGGAATATTTGCTGGTCGATCAGGATTCACTGAACCTGGCCATCGCCCCCGAGGCGCTTATCCAAGCCTGCCAAGCTGACTTCCAAGGTCAGGTCAGCCCCGAATTCCTGCAGTGTCAAATCGAGGTGGGGACGCGCGTTCATACCACAATCTCCAGCGCGCGTGATGATCTAAAGCGCCTGCGCGCCTGTGTTTCCAGCCATGCAGCAGACCATAATCTGGCTCCGATTGCCGTGTCTTGCCACCCTTTCGCCGACTG
This sequence comes from Phaeobacter sp. NW0010-22, assembly GCF_040365955.1. Lineage (NCBI taxonomy): Bacteria > Pseudomonadati > Pseudomonadota > Alphaproteobacteria > Rhodobacterales > Roseobacteraceae > Phaeobacter > Phaeobacter sp. NW0010-22. The sequence goes on along the minus strand of NZ_BAABWT010000004.1, from coordinate 367,536 downwards.
GAAAGACCAGCATCACACCCGGAAAAGCCGGTATGACGCGTTGCAACATGCCCTTGGTGGCGTCGCGCGTCGCATGCTGATCTGCGGCATGCATGTGCACGTCGGGATTGAGGATCAAGCCTTGCGCGCCGATCTGATGCCGCAACTGAGCTACTTCCTGCCTCATCTCTTGGCGCTTTCAACCTCCTCTCCCTTCTGGAACGGAGAAGACACCGGCCTGTCCTCCTATCGTCTGACCGTATTCGACAATCTACCCCGTACGGGTCTGCCACCAAACTTCAGCAGCTGGGCTGAATATGAACGCACGACTGGCGCGCTGATTGAGCTGGGGGTGATTGAGGACACGACTAAGATCTGGTGGGATTTACGCCCCTCGCACCAGTTCCCGACGCTTGAAACCCGCATCATGGACGTGCAACCCCGGTTGGAAGACGCGCTCGCTCTGGCCGCGCTCAACCAAGCGCTGCTGCGTATGTTATGCCGACTGAAAGAAGGCAACCTTCGCTGGCGGCAGTATGACCGGTTTCTAGTTGGCGAAAACCGGTGGCGCGCGCAACGCTATGGCGTGCGCGAGGGGTTGATTGATTTCGGGGACCGGTCGATCAAACCCATGGTCACTCTCTTGGAAGAGTTGGAACAGATGCTTTCTGAAGATATGGAAATGCTGGGCACCGTTAATGAAATCGGCCGCTTGAAACAAATCGCAGAGACTGGCACCTCTGCTCGTCGCCAAAGACAGGTTCATGCAAACGCCGTGACCAACGGTGAAGACCCCGGCCGCGCGGTGGTGCGACATTTGATCGACGAATTCCAAGCAGATCTCTAACCCGGCCTCTTTCTGATCTTGCAAAACTTCTGTAAGGATTACGAAATAAACACTCGTTCAATTCATCACGCCGGGAGGGAGACAGGCATGGATTTCGCACTGACAGAGGAACAGAGCGCCATTTTCGATATGGCACACGCCTTTGGACAAGAAAACATCGCCCCGCACGCGCAAACTTGGGAATCTCAAGGCACGATTCCAAAGGAACTTTGGCCTCAAATTGGGGAACTCGGGTTTGGCGGCTTGTACGTTTCCGAAGAATACGGTGGCTCTGGTCTCTCTCGTTTGGACGCGACAATGGTGTTCGAGGCCCTAGCGATGTCCTGCCCCGCCGTTGGCTCGTTTCTGTCGATCCACAACATGTGCGGCGGCATGATCGACAAATTCGGCAGTGAAGAAACAAAGCAGAAATGGCTGCCTGACCTCTGCACCATGAACAAAGTGTTTTCGTATTGCTTGACCGAACCCGGCAGCGGGTCTGACGCATCCGCCTTGCGCACGCGTGCTGAGCGCGACAACGAAGGCTATAAGCTGAACGGAACAAAAGCGTTCATCTCGGGTGGTGGCTATTCCGATGCCTATATAACAATGGTTCGCACCGGCGAGGATGGACCCAAAGGGATTTCAACCGTTGTTGTTGAAGATGGTGCCGAGGGTCTTAGTTTCGGCGGGCTCGAAGATAAGATGGGCTGGAAAGCACAACCAACAGCACAGGTTCAGTTTGATGATTGCAAAGTCCCCGCTGACAATCTGATCGGTGAAGAAGGGCGCGGTTTCTCGTATGCGATGGCTGGCTTGGACGGTGGTCGCCTGAACATTTCCGCCGGGGCTTTGGGTGGCGCACAGACTGCGCTCAATCTGACGATGGACTATATGTCAGAGCGTAAGGCATTTGGTAAGACCATCGACCAATTCCAAGGACTTCAGTTTCGTCTGGCCGAATATGAAACCAAACTGCAAGCGGCGCGCACGTTCCTCCGCCAAGCCGCTTGGAAGCTGGATAATGGGGCGCACGATGCGTCAAAGTTCTGCGCGATGGCTAAACTGATGGTCACTGATGTGTCATTTGAGGTCGCCAACGGGTGTTTGCAGCTGCATGGTGGCTATGGCTATCTGGCGGATTATGGCATCGAAAAAATCGTACGTGATTTGCGGGTTCACCAAATTTTGGAAGGTACCAACGAAATCATGCGCGTGATCGTGGCGCGCCACATGCTGACCAATCGGTAACGGAGCTGACATGAGCGATATCGACATTAGGGTTACCGGCCGCGCGGGCCGGATCACCCTAACCCGCCCCCATGCCTTGAACGCGATGAGCTATGACATGTGCATGGCAATCGACACGGCCTTGCGGAATTGGCGCGAAGACGACGCCGTAGACCTGATCATCTTGGATGCCGAGGGCGACAAAGCGTTTTGTGCCGGCGGCGATATTGCCGAACTGTATGAAACTGGCACTGCCGGGAATTTCGATTTTGGCCGCACGTTTTGGCGCGACGAATATCGAATGAATGCGTTTTTGTTTGAATACCCAAAGCCTGTTATCAGCTTCTTGCAGGGTTTCACGATGGGTGGTGGCGTAGGCATAGGTTGCCACGGATCACATCGAGTGGTTTGCGAAAGCTCAAAAATCGCTATGCCGGAATGCGGCATCGGCCTTGTCCCCGACGTGGGTGGCACGCTCATCCTTGCATTAGCCCCCGGTCGTTTGGGAGAATATCTGGGCATTACTGCGGGTCGCCTTGGGCCAGATGATGCAATCCTCGCTGGGTTTGCCGATACGTATATCCCGCAAGAGCAATGGGCTGATCTAATCGAACTGCTCGAAGCCTCGGGCGACCCCGCGCATATCGCAACGCATGCTCAGGACCCTGAGCCCGGTCCCTTGCGTGCGGCTCAGATCGATATTGATCGACACTTTGCAGGTGAAACTCTGGGTGATATTCAGAACAGCCTTACTGGCGATGAAAGTGAATTTGCACAAAAGACTCTGAAAGCAATCAACCGCAACAGCCCGATTTCAATGGCTTGCACCGTTGAGATGATACATCGTTTGCGCGGCCCATCTCTGAGTATCCGCAAAGCGTTGGAGTTGGAGTATCGCTTTACTTATCGTGCCATGGAGCACGGTGATTTTCTGGAAGGCATCCGCGCCCAGATCATCGACAAGGATCGGACACCCAAATGGCAGTTTGCAGGAATATCAGTGCCAACTGTTGCGGTGTCAAAAATGCTGCAGCCTCTTGGCGCAGACGCACTGACATTTGAAGAGGAGAAAGCCATGAAAATCGGGTTCATCGGATTGGGTAACATGGGCGGCCCAATGGCGGCTAATCTTGCCAAAGCAGGCCATGACGTCGTTGGGTTCGACATGGCAGAAGTCAACATCGACGGTGTAACAATGGTGTCCTCTGGGGCCGAAGCAGCCGCAGGTGCGGATGCAGTTATCACCATGCTGCCCAAAGGCAACATTCTGCGCGCTGTTGCAGCCGATGTCATTCCAGCGATGTCTAAGGGTGCCGTGTTGATTGACTGTTCAACCGTAGACGTCGATAGCGCCCGTGCTGTTGATGCAGACACACAAGCAGCTGGGGTGTTGTTTGTCGATGCCCCTGTTTCAGGCGGCATTGGCGGCGCGTCTGGTGGCACGTTGACGTTTATGGCTGGCGGGTCAGCTGAGGCGTTCGGCAAAGCGGACCCATTGTTCGATATCATGGGTCAAAAAGCTGTGCATTGTGGAGATGCCGGTGCCGGGCAAGCCGCCAAGATCTGTAACAATATGATCTTGGGAGTCACCATGATCGCCACATGTGAGGCATTTGCCCTTGCAGACAAACTGGGTCTGGACCGTCAGAAGATGTTTGATGTCGTTTCCACATCATCGGGCTACAGCTGGACCATGAACGCCTACTGTCCTGCACCCGGTGTGGGGCCGCAATCGCCAGCGGATAATGATTATCAGCCCGGGTTTGCCGCTGATCTGATGTTGAAAGATCTGCGACTGAGCCAGCAAGCAGCTGAAAGCGCTGATGCTGACACCCCAATGGGTGCTTTGGCACAGGCACTTTATGCTCAGTTTGTTGAAAACGAAGATGGATTGGGCATGGATTTCTCAGCCATGTTGCCACGCTTTGAAAAACGCGGGCGCGAGTAAGAACTAAGAATGCGACGCGCCAATGCTGGCGCGTCGCACTTGCAAATTCAGTCTTTTGCCCAACGATAAGCAGCCCAAGACAATCCAAGGTGTCCGGGCGAATTGCGTCGTTTGATGTCGCAAACCGGCAGTTTCTAAAGGGTGATCAGCCTAGTCTGACTTGACCTGATTGGAGAATGCCCGAATGCCCCTTCGCTTTCACGACTTTACCGCCGAGTTGACCTATGATGCTTTGCCCGAGGCCGTGCTGAAAGTATTGCGTCGCAGTTTTACCGATACGATGGGGGTCGCAGCAGTTGGGTCCACCACACCGTTGGCAGATATCGCTCGAAAGGGGGCGCAGGCAATGTTTGGGGTGACCCAGGCGGGACCTGCCCGCATCCTGATGCATGGCGCGAGCGTCAGCCCAGCTGGCGCAGCCATGGCCGGCGCATCTACGGTCGATAGCATAGACGCGCATGACGGGACCTCTCCCTGCAAAGGCCACGCAGGGTCTGCAATCTTTCCAGCACTGATGGCTGTTGCGGATGCAAATGCTTCTTTGGGTAAACCGGTTGATGGGCGCAGCTTTGCTGTCACGCTCGCGGCGGCATATGAGGTAAGTTATCGCGCAGGGCTGGCACAACATGCCACCTGCGCCGATTACCATACCTCTGGCGCATGGACGGCAGTAGGAGTTGGCGCAGCCGTAGCACAACAGCTGGGGGGCTCTGCCGAACAGATCCGACAGGCTGCAGGTATCAGTGAATATCATGGGCCGCGCAGTCAAATGATGCGTTGTATCGACCACCCGACCATGGTTCGAGATGGTGTTGGCTGGGGGGCGCCGTCCGGTGTTACAGGTGGTTATTTGGCACTGTTTGGCTTTACAGGCGCACCTGCACTCACTTGCGAGGGACCCGAGGCACGCCAGTTCTGGGAGGATCTGGGAAGTGGCTGGCGGTTGGTTGAAGACACGCATTACAAGCCGTATCCGTGTTGTCGCTGGGCCCACCCTGCATTAGACGCCGCCGCAGATTTGATTGCGACACACAACCTAACACATGATCAGGTTGCCAAGGTCGAGATCCGTACATTCCATAATGCAACACGCTTGGCCGGCCATACACCTACATCTCCGGATGAATTCGCTTATTCTATCGCATTTCCTGTGGCGACGATGATTGTACGCGGCCAGGTGGGTGTATCTGAGCTAGACACCGCCACTTTGACGGATCCCGACATTTTGCGCCTGAGCAAAGCAACAACATTGATTGACGATGATCACTTCACAGCGATCAGTGTTGGCAAACGCTGGGCCGAAGTGACGCTGGAATTGACAGATGGCAGACGCTTGACCGCAGACCCGCGAACACCCCGAGGAGACACAGACTTGCCGCTGAGTGATGCAGACATATCAGATAAGTTTCACCTGTTCGCTGACCCGGTTGTGGGAACAGAACGCGCAACCCGTATCGAAGACCTCTCTGGTCGGTTTGACACACTGGACGCAGATAGCTTTGCAGAGCTTATGTCTCTGTGCCTATCTGAAACGAAAGTTCGGTAATTCGCGGTCCCAACCCGCTTCACAGCATCAACGTGGGGGTTGCCCCCCCCACGAGTTCTCATTCGGCAGCAACACGTTTCTGTTTCAGCATCGGTTTCAGATACTGGCCCGTGTGACTGCCCGCGCATTCTGCAACCTTTTCAGGTGTCCCTTCGACGACAATCATACCACCGCCATCGCCACCTTCGGGGCCGATATCAATGATATGATCTGCTGTTTTCACCACATCCAAATTGTGTTCGATGACAACAACCGTATTTCCCTGATCCACCAATTCATGAAGAACTTCCAACAGCTTACGGACATCTTCAAAATGAAGTCCCGTGGTCGGTTCATCAAGAATATAGAGTGTTCTCCCAGTCGAACGTTTGGCCAGTTCTTTAGACAATTTTACACGCTGCGCCTCACCGCCTGACAATGTCGTCGCTTGCTGCCCAACCTTGATGTAGCCAAGTCCAACACGCATTAACGCATCCATCTTGTCCCGGATTGATGGTACCGCCTTGAAGAACTCTTGTGCATCTTCAACTGTCATATCCAGAACGTCAGCAATACTCTTGCCTTTAAAGGTCACTTCCAGTGTTTCACGATTGTAGCGCGCACCTTTGCACGTCTCGCATGTGACGTAGACGTCAGGCAAAAAGTGCATCTCAATCTTGATCACACCATCGCCCTGACAAGCCTCGCACCGGCCACCTTTGACGTTAAATGAAAAACGGCCCGGCTTATATCCTCGGGTTTTTGCCTCGGGCAGACCCGCAAACCAATCTCGGATGGGTGTGAAGGCCCCAGTATAAGTCGCTGGGTTTGAACGCGGCGTACGTCCAATTGCGCGCTGATCGATATCGATAACTTTATCCAGGTGCTCAAGACCCTTAATCGTTTCACACGGCGCAGGAGTTTGGCGCGCGCCGTTCAATCGCATCGAAGCCGTTTTGAACAATGTCTCAATCGTTAGCGTGGATTTCCCACCGCCAGAAACCCCCGTCACGCAAACAAATTTTCCAAGTGGGAATTCAGCGGTGACGTTCTTAAGGTTATTCCCGTTCGCTTTGACAACCTTTAGCTTTTTCTTGTTCCCCTTGCGCCGTTTGACAGGCACAGAAATCTCGCGGGTACCAGAAAGGTATTGCCCTGTAATAGATGCAGGGTCGGCAGTGACATGTTCCGGAGTACCATGGCTTACCACCTGCCCCCCATGCACACCTGCCCCCGGCCCAATGTCAAAGACATAGTCGGCTTCGCGGATCGCCTCTTCATCGTGTTCGACGACGATCACCGTATTGCCCTGATCGCGTAGATTCTTCAGCGTGCCCAGCAAGCGGTCATTGTCACGTTGATGCAAACCAATCGAAGGTTCATCCAAGACGTACAAAACACCGGTCAAACCCGATCCAATTTGGCTGGCCAGACGGATCCGCTGGCTTTCCCCACCAGACAAGGTCCCGCTATTTCGCGACAGTGTTAAGTATTCCAGTCCAACATTGTTCAGGAATCCCAACCGTTCGCGGATTTCTTTCAAGATTGCGCGCGCGATTTCGTTCTTTTGTTTGCTCAGGTGATTTGGCGCATCTTCGATCCAGGCCAGGGCCTCGCGGATCGACATCTGAACCACCTGCCCCACATGCATTTGGGCAATCTTGACCGCTAGCGCCTCTTCCCGCAGTCGATAGCCCCCGCAGGCACCACAGGACCGGTTGTTTTGGTAACGCTCAAATTCTTCGCGGATCCAATTCGAATCCGTTTCACGATAGCGGCGCTCCATATTGGGAATGACACCTTCGAACACGCGACTGACCTGATAGACGCGCCCACCTTCGTCATAGCGGAAATCAATCTCTTCCTCACCAGAGCCATATAGGAAAACCTGTTTCACGTGGGCAGGCAGGTCTTTCCAAGCCGTGTTCTTGTCAAATTCATAGTGTTTGGCGATAGCTTCGATGGTTTGCAGAAAATATGGAGATTTCCCCTTACGCCAAGGTGCAAGCGCCCCGTCATAAACCTTGAGCGATTGATCAGGCACAACAAGGCGTTCGTCAAAGAACAGTTCGACCCCCAGCCCATCGCAATCGGGGCACGCGCCAAACGGTGCGTTAAACGAAAACAATCGGGGTTCAATTTCCGGAATGGTGAATCCGCTGACAGGACAGGCGAAATTCTCGCTGAACGTAATCCGCTCTGAATCCCCCTCACGCGGCGCTGTTTCCAGAATTGCGATACCATCAGCCAGATCCAGAGCTGTCCGCAAGCTATCAGCCAGACGCGTCTCCATCCCTTCGCGTACCACCAACCGGTCCACGACAACGTCGATGTCATGCCGAAATTTTTTGTCCAGCGTTGGGGGTTCGTCCAGTTCATAGAACGCGCCATCGACTTTGACCCGCTGAAATCCTTGTTTACGCAGCTCGAGAAACTCTTTGCGGTATTCACCTTTGCGATCGCGAACGATGGGGGCCAGCAAATAGCCGCGGGTGCCCTCCTCCATCGTCATGATGCGATCCACCATGTCCTGAACCTGCTGTGCCTCAATCGGCTTGCCGGTTGCAGGCGAATACGGCGTTCCAGATCGTGCAAAGAGCAGACGCATATAGTCGTAGATCTCGGTCACGGTCCCGACGGTCGAGCGCGGGTTCTTCGAGGTGGTTTTCTGTTCAATCGAAATCGCCGGGCTCAGACCACTGATGTGATCCACATCAGGTTTTTCCATCATATCAAGGAATTGGCGGGCATAAGCACTAAGCGATTCAACATAGCGTCTTTGCCCTTCGGCATAGATCGTATCAAACGCCAGCGATGACTTGCCTGAACCAGAAAGGCCGGTGATCACCACCAGCTGATCGCGCGGAATATCCACGTCGATCCCTTTGAGGTTATGCTCGCGCGCGCCGCGCACCTCGATGTTTTTCAGTTCAGCCATGATGCCCTCGGTTCCGGTTATCTATGAAATAGGACAGAGGCGCCGAGTCTCCAAGCCAAAAGAGTGAACAAAGTGTGAACTTTTACATTTTGCTTGCGTTTATTTACATTCCATTACTCGAATGTTAATTTCATACAAGGACACCAGACAGCGAAACAGGATACTTACATGTTTAACCTGAAAGCCCTTTTTGGCACAGGACTCGACGCGGCGGATGTGATCGAAAAGCATAGAAACGGAACAATTACCGTAGTTGATGTACGTGATTTGGCCGAAGTTCGGACGTCGGGATTGGCGAGGGGTGCCTTGCATATCCCCTTGTCATGCTTACAGAAAAAAGCGGACCCCAAGAACCCGGAATTCATCACAGATCTGCACGCCAACGCGTGTATCGCGCTCTATTGTGCATCGGGGGTGCGCAGCATGGCTGGTAAGCGTATTCTCAAAAAGCTCGGGTATCAGAATGTGCACAACATCGGAGGTCTCGATCACTGGCGGCGTGCAGGTGGTGTCGTAGAAGCCATCTAAGACGGACGAACAAAACGCACGGGGCCTTTGTCGGACTCGTTCAAACGAAAATGGGCCTCTGCACAAACTGGCGAAGGCCCAATACACAGAACGAAAAATTAGGTCTTACATATGAATGACCCGGTCGTAGGCGTCCAAGACGCTTTCGTGCATCATTTCCGATAGGGTTGGGTGCGGGAAGACTGTGTTCATCAGGTCTTCCTCAGTTGTTTCCAACTGACGACCGACCACATACCCTTGGATCATCTCGGTCACTTCAGCACCGATCATATGCGCGCCCAGCAACTCTCCGGTCTTGGCATCAAAGATCGTTTTGACCAGCCCGTCAGGTTCTCCCAAAGCGATGGCTTTGCCATTCCCCATAAACGGAAAACGACCCACTTTGATATCATAGCCAAGCTCTTTGGCTTTTGCTTCGGAGTACCCAACGCTCGCGACTTGCGGATGGCAATAGGTACAGCCTGCGATGCTTTCTGGTTTAACGGGGTGCGCGTGCTTACCAGCAATCAAATCGGCGACCATGACCCCTTCGTGGCTGGCTTTATGAGCCAACCAAGGCGCACCCGCGATATCGCCAATCGCATAGAGACCTTCGATACCCGTACGACAGAATTCATCGGTCACGACATGGGTACGATCAATAGTGACACCCAGTGCCTCTAAACCCAGACCTTCGACATTTCCAACGATCCCAACTGCGGAGATCACGGTGTCAAACTCTTGCTTTTCAATTTTGCCGTTGGTTTCGATATGTGCGGTGACTTTACCGTTGCCGCGATCCAATTGCTTGACCATGGCTTTTTCCATGATCTTCATACCCTGCTTGGTAAACGCCTTTTTCGCGAACGCGCTGATCTCAGCATCTTCAACCGGCAGCACCCGATCCATAACTTCGACCACGGTGGTGTCCGCCCCAAGCGTATTATAAAAACTGGCGAATTCGATACCAATCGCACCCGACCCAATCACCAACAACTTTTTGGGCATCCGCACAGGATCAAGCGCATGTTTGTAGGTCCAAACCAAATCTCCGTCCGCTTCTAGGCCAGGCAATTCACGCGCGCGTGCACCGGTCGCCAGAATGATATTCTTGCCTACCAGTTCCTCTGTCCCCTTGTCAGACTTCACCGACACTCGCCCTTGGGCGGGCAGCGTTGCCTCGCCCATCACAACAGTGACTTTGTTCTTTTTCAACAAATGTCCAATGCCGCCTGACAATTGCGCCGCAACACCGCGCGAGCGTTTTACAACTGCATTCAGATCATACCCGATGTTGTCAGCCTTAAGGCCAAAATCCTTAGCGCGTTCCATCAAGTGAAACACTTCGGATGACCGCAACAGAGCCTTGGTCGGGATACAGCCCCAGTTCAGACAAATTCCGCCAAGATGCTCGCGTTCAACCACGGCGACAGACAAACCCAATTGTGCGCCACGAATTGCGGCGACGTAGCCGCCTGGCCCCGCGCCAACAACGATCAGATCAAAAGATTTCGAAGCCATGTTATCCCCTCGACGCAGGTCGTTTCAAAACTAGTTTACCGTTAAACTAATTTCACACACACATCAACAGAGACCTTCCGCGACAAATGCGACGCAAGGTTACAATGCTAAATTCGGCTTTCTTCCAGCCTATACCCGCTCTACTTGAATGGCTACAACTGAAACAAAAAACGCAATTCTGATGCTCACTCACTAAGAGAGCACACCAAAATTTCAGAGGTTCATTATGACGAAAACCCTTAAAGACCTTGCCTTGGCCTTGCTCAACGCAACACTCATTCTTGTTGCATTATGTTTATTCTTAGCCTGGAAAACGACAGCGGCTGTAGATGCAATGACGGAGAACTTTGCCCTTACATTACAGCGCGTGACCCCATTACGCGACGAGGTCAAAGCCACCCGCGAGGAGTTAGCCGGATTACGTCAAGATCTTGCTGCCCTTAAGTCCAGTGGATCAGAGCTGACCTCTGCCGCTGCGCAAGGCCTCATGAACAGGGTGACAGTTATCGAAGCGAAGATTGACGCCGCACAGGACAAAATCACCGCCCTTGTAGATGCACCGGAAAAGCTGATCGACTATACAATTGAGACCGCTGCGGACACAGCAGCCCGCAGCATTTCTGATTTTAGGGGATGCACACCAGTGAGTTAACCCACAGCAGCTTGTAGGCTGCGTACTGTTTCACCGTAACCGCCCTGCGTAACAAACGTCATTTCGCATGCAGTTGTTTCCCGTCGCAGCGCTTCGTTCCGATATGGGAAACGGCCAAACTGACGGATAACTTCGCGATGCGCGCGCGCGTGCAGCAAATTCGATTCACTCGATTTGGACATCCTTTTGCACATCAGTCGAACACACCGCTCTTGATCGCAGAGATTTTCGGAATGCATTAGCGGAAGGTAAAAGAACTGACGCGCCGGTTCGTCAATTCGCAAGTCCCATTTTTTGTCGATGGCCGCCTTGGCTGCAGACAAAGCAGCGCGATCTGTGGAAAAAGCCTTGCCATCGCTGCGGAACATATTGCGCGGAAATTGATCTGTTAGGATCGTGTAAGCCAGAGCACCGCTAGGGTATGTCAACCATAACGAAAACTTGCCTTCGCAAGCCGCTTCCCATGTGCTTAGGAAGCGTTTTCGGATTTCAGCATCTAGCGCCTCATCCTGTTTATACCACCCGTCCGGACCAACTTCATCCAGCCAGAAACTTAAAACCTCTTCGGGACCGACCATGGGTCTTTCTCCATTTGTTTTCCCCAAGCACATGGGTATTAAAGATTCTTTTACAAAAAAATTACAGTAACATCTTGCAACACAGGCGACATAATTCTGTTCGCTATGCGACATCTTGCGAGTTTTGCTCCTCCAAATCGGCCTCGATTGCAACTTCCTGAGCAACCTCTACGGCAACTTGCGTCGCCGAAGGGTACATCGGCATAATCGGGCTGGTCTCTTCCACTGGGATCGCTGCACGTTGCGTTTTGCGATACACCGCATAGGCCGCCAGCGTGAACAATAAGATCCCCATGAACAAGAAATAGCCTGATGGCCCAAATACATTCTCACCCATCAGCCACCCGGTAATCAACGGACCAGCAATTGCGCCCAACCCGTTGATGAAAACCAATCCACCCGATGCAGCGGCCATATCGTCATGATCCAAATAGTCATTCGTGTATGCAATAAGCAATGAATACAACGGGTTACTCATCCCGCCAATAATGCAAGCCGAAACGAGGAGCAAAATAAATTCGGTTCCAAAGATCATGCCCAACATTGACCCGCCCCCGCCCGCAGAAGCCACTAACAAGATTAATGTCCGACGATCCATCCGATCTGAGATCCAGCCCAGAGGGTATTGCGCCAACAAAGCACCAACATAGAAAGCGGCTACAAAGACGGAAATTTGTGGCAGATTGAGGCCAACTTTTGCACCATAAACCGCGCCCATTCCGAATTGTGCGGAGAAAACTCCCCCTAGCAAGAACATCCCGATGCAACCCAAGGGAGACGTTTGGAGAATTTTGCGAAGCGTCATGGGTTTGGCTGTTTCAAATGCCGGTGTGGGGGAAATTGACAACAGAATGGGCGCGAATGAGATCGAAACAAGGATCGACGCAATTACAAATGTTTCATAACCGGCAGGGTCTCCGACAAGAATCAGGCCTTGCGCACTGATGATTCCGATCATTTGAACAATCATATACAGGGACAACGCCTGACCACGGTTTTCGTTGTCTGCAGCATTGTTGAGCCAGCTCTCAGCCGTGACATACACCCCAGAGAAACAAAACCCGATCATCACACGCCCGATAAACCACGCAACTGGTTCTGTCAGAGCCGGGTACATGATCATGACCGCCGAGATGAACGACGCTAATGCAGCAAACACGCGGACATGGCCCACACGTCGGATCATATCAGGGGCAAGCCGCGATCCCCCCAGAAAACCAATGAAGTATCCAGACATGACGACCGACATTTCAAAGGTCGAAAAGCCTTCGATCTCTCCCCGAACACCAATCAAAGTGCCTTGAAGGCCGTTTCCGACCATCAATAACCCCATGCCAAGCAATAGAGCCCAAGCGTTTGACAAAACCTGCAGCATCGGGCGTCTCCGTATTATCCGACAGCGTTGAAACTCCAAGTGTCATCAGACACCCGAACTAGCGCGCTTGTCTACGACATTTGCAGAGTCGGATTTCGTGGAAACGGCTAAGATGGGAACAAAAGCGACGCATCCCCATAAGAGAAAAACCGGTAGCGGGAATTTACCGCGTGAGCATAAATCTCGTCCATTTGGCCTTTGCCCATCAGGGCTGAAACAAGCATCAACAGGGTGGATTTTGGCAGGTGGAAATTGGTCATCAATGCATCGGTGACGTGAAATTCAAACCCAGGGTAGATAAAGATATCGGTCTCTCCGTCCCAAGCTTGGATCCGACCAGAGCGTGCGGCGCTTTCGATCAAGCGCAAGGCGGTTGTCCCGACTGGAATAACACGCCCACCGGCAGCCTTGGTTTCGTTTATCTCGGCTGCCGCCTGCTCACTGACATGGCCCCATTCGGCGTGCATTTTATGGGTTGTGACATCCTCAACCTTGACTGGTAGGAAGGTCCCTGCACCGACGTGTAGCGTTACATGTGTAAACTCCACGCCTTTTGAAGTCAGCTTAGACAATAGAGTGTCATCAAAATGCAGGGACGCCGTTGGCGCAGCAACGGCCCCCGCGTGGCGGGCCCAAACAGTTTGGTAATCCGTTTTGTCCTGTGCATCAGCTTTGCGCTTTGCCGCAATATACGGAGGCAAGGGCATCGCGCCCGCCTCGCTCAGCGCGCCGTCAAAATCTGACCCAGTCAGATTAAACCTTAATACGCCCTGCCCTTCGATCACATCTTCTAGAACGGCTGAAAACTGATCGGTGAAGATGATGCTTTCACCAATTTTTATTTTCTTCAGTGGTTTTAACAAAGCGGTCCAGGTGCCGCTTGCTTTGGGATCAAGCAACGTAACTTCGATCGCGGCGGACACCGGTCCCTGTGCGCTATCGCGATGACGCTTACCGCTAAGCCGCGCTGGCAGAACTTTTGTGTCATTTAGAACCAAACGGTCGCCAGGGCGCAGCCATTCCGTCAGATCGAATACATGGGCATCCGTTATCTGCCCTACGTCGGCCACAAGTAAGCGCGCCGACGAACGCGGAGACGCCGGACGTGTGGCAATCAGATCTTCTGGAAGATCAAAATCAAAATCACTGAGTTTCATGCACGGCGCTATAATGTGGCTGGCATATGAATGCCACTCCTTATCGCCCTCAGCGGTTCCCACCTGGGCTCGACTTAGGGCTAGACGAAGGGCCCTTTGTAGGCGCCGGTGCTGGCGAAATAGGCGGTAAATCTGATGGGGCTCGCAAGAGATTGCGCAAGAAACCCGGAGCCAAACCAGACAGCGGATTGACCCAAACATCAGGCCGGTCCATCGGGCCTGTCAGGGTATAATTGAATCCGATTACGCCTTCGCCCTTGCGGGTCAGAACGCTGCCAATGGCATTCAGCAAATAGATCGGAGAGACCACGCCGCGCAGATTTAGACGCTTACGCTCAGTATCAACAGATCCATCTACAGACAGCCCGATTGACGGACCCACCGCGCTGCCCTCCAGGATACGAATGGAATTGGGGCTGATACGCATTTTACCATCAATTTCAGAGAAAAGTATGCCCTGTCCCGCCATTTGATCGACCAGCCCAACGACACTGATCGCATTGAACAGAGCCGCCATCGCGGGTGCATCCCGAATTCTGGTTTTGTTAATTTTCAAGCGCCCATCGTAGAAACCTGCGCCTTTGAGAGGCTCAAGCGATAGTTTAAAATCGCCTCCGAATGCCTGATCCATAATGCCTGACGCGCGTAAAATACCTCCAGCATCGTCGGATTGCAGGAATACACCCGTCCCTGACTTGCGAGCCAATACCTGCCCCTGCAAGGATGTTTGACCATTCAATTGTGCTGTAAAGTTTCCGGACAGAGCCCCCTTGGCTGAAAACTGCCCTGTGAAAGCCGTCAGCGCAATCGAGTCGGTGACCTGGAGGCGATCCAGTTTCACATCCATTTTTTCCGACGTCTGGCCGCTCGAAACGCCAGCACCGGCCCCTGATGTCTCGGGTAATTTTCGTAAATCGATCACCCCGCCCAGAATGCGAATCTGCGGGGCATTCCCTTTGCCTTGCCCAATAAGTTCAACTGGTACCGCGACAGACTGGCCTAGTTCAAAAGTTCTGAAGCGCGCACGTTTCAACCCGCTGGATTCGTCAAACGTTAAGGATCCATTGGCTCGTAACCCATTCCCCGCAATTGAGATCGTCTCGATCACGCCTGTCTTACCCAGCGTTGCTTTCAGATCCAAACTCCCTTTGACGTTCGGAGGTTTCACCCAATTCAGATCAGGTAGTGCGAGCCGAACCCCTTGGAGATCAGAGAGAACAGACAGGGTCGTCGGCTGCTTCCCCCCCAGTTCGAGCGTGAGTTGAGCCTTTCCGGTGCCGGAAACCATTTCAGGCGGTAGGCCCGTTTCAAGCTGCTGCAACAAACGTTGAGACACCTCGATTTCCCCGGTCAGGCGGCTGCGCTGACCACGAACTTTTCCGATAGGCTGATGCCAACTGGCGGTTAACGGAACAGCCCCGAAAAAACCGTCCCCTGACAATGTAAGACCTGTCTGATTTCCGGAGACCTGCAACAAAGGCGCACTGATATCAACGCCCGGCACCAGTACTGAACTGTGCACGTTTGAAACATCACCCGTCAGATGAAACTCCATGTCATCAATCGTGACGCGATCTTTGAGAGGCAAAGCCAAGGTCCCGCTGACATTCACCTGCCCTTTGGCCAAATCAACCGGAAGGTTGGCCTCTTTCATTACATTCAATGGTGGTCGGTCCAAGAGGGACAAAAACGAAGCCACACTGCCCGATCCTATGATCCGGGCGATTCCTGGCGCAGCCTTGGGGATAGTAATGTTAGGAATGATGAATGATGTTCCGGTCGCATCAATCGTGTCGCCATGATCGGTGACAATCGTGCCCGCGTGGGCAAGTAAAGCGAACCGTTTCCCCGTTAAACTGGCTTGCCCACGACCACCGACAACAGGGGGTAAAGTCTTTGCAAACCTGACCTTAGCATTAGAGAAATCAAAATTCCCAAAAAGTTTAGGTTCAACACCGGGTCGTATCCGCAAAGCGAGATCTGCGTTGGTTGCTTCTCCCTCCATCAAGTTCTTCTGAACCCATAATCGCGGTTTTACCGCCAAAGATGGTGGCCAGTAGGACAAAATATGAGCGGGTGTTGTGCGATCTAGCGCACCATCAACATCTAACAGCCACCCAGCGGGTTTCGCGGCCAACAGCCCAGAAAGTCGGAGTGTCTGATCCTGATCCACGATGTTCATTTGGCCAACTTGGAACCGAAACGGATTCAGTTTCATCTGGAAATCGACATCAACCCGATCCAGTGAGATTGGGTCTTTGAACAACCCGGCGGGGTTTACACTCAGGCTTGCAAATTGAAATTGCCCGACAAGGTTTTCCAACTGACCTTGCTCAACCCCATCCAGGTACGCCTTCCCTTCGGCGTTTGCGCTTCCCCAAGCGCTATCGACAGAGAGCTCATTGAAGTCCAGTTCGTTTTTGAGCGGGTCAAATGTGAAATATGTGCGTGCCCCGTTAAATGGGATTGGTTTTGTTTTTTCATTTGGCTGCAACACCCCAGCTGCAATCTGCAACGTTGCAGATATCGGGCCTAGGGTGCCGGCCTCATCCACGCTGCCGCGCAAAGCCCCGGAAATAGGGGCGCGCAGAACCTGCATCCAAGCCAACGCAGGGGTTTGGAGCGCAATATCTGCAGCAGGTAAATCCGTTACGGACACGCCGAAAAACGCGTCGGGTTGACCAAGCTTACTTGAATAATTCGCCTCAATTGCACTGACGGTATCCCCACCACTCAAAAGGGTGAACCCTGTTGCCAGACGCAAACTGTCTTCTCCCAGAGTGACTTGAATGCGCCCTCCATCCAGCGTCCACGCTCTTTTGTGTCGCAAATCCTCGTAATTCAGATTTATGCCATTTAGCTCTAGGGAGGAAAGCGACGCAAACTGCGGACGGAGAAAAACACGATCCCATTCCTCGATCAGCTCAGCCATATTCGGCGCACTGTTGACGGGGCGATCGAAGTTATCAAAGGCTAGCGTAAGGTTGCCGTTCTCCCCACGGCGCAGCGTGATGAACGCCCCATTCATTTGGACGCGTTCAGGTTGGATTTGTCCCGAAAGCAAAGGCAGCACGGCAATCGTCGCTTCGACATCTCTGAGCTGTATGACTTGGCGGCCTTCTGAATCCTTTAAATTCAGGTTTTCCAGACGCACACGTGGACGCCACCCTTTATTGACGATCACGCTGACCTCACCAAAGGACAGATCCATACCTCCGAGGTTCTGTTCGATTCGCGTTTCAACTTGTTGACGGAGCCATTCAGGGGCATGAATTTTTTGACCCACAGCCATGGCGACGCTCAGCGCCATCAACACAATCAGTGCCAATGTCCCTCGCAGAACCCATAGGCTACTTGAACGCACCCGAGATCGCTTGCGAACCACTGGCGTTGCACCGTTTGCCTTGGTCTTTGCCAAGGAATTGTCTTGGGTCTCTTTCAACTTTTCAACCGCAACCTATGATGCGCGCACCAACATCTGAATCCTTGCCGGAGTTTATTCATGCTCGAAATTTCCGATCTCGCCCCTGATTTTTCCCTGCCACGTGACGGGGGCAGCGACGTAAATTTATCGGACCTGCGTGGAAGTGCCGTTGTCCTGTTTTTCTATCCTCGCGATGATACCCCGGGCTGTACCAAGGAATCCATTGGCTTTTCACATGCTTTGCAAGCCTTTGCCGACCTTGGCGTTCAGGTTTTCGGAATTTCCAAAGATACGGTCGCCAAACACGAGAAGTTTATAACGAAACACCAACTTACAACGCCGCTTCTTTCGGACGAAAATGGCACCACATGTGAAGACTATGACGTGTGGAAGGAAAAAAACCTCTATGGCAAAAAGCACTGGGGCATAGAACGATCGACGTTTCTGATTGGCAGCGATGGAAAGATTCTGCGAATCTGGCGTAAAGTCAAAGTACCCGGTCACGTTGAAGAGGTTCTAGAAGCGGCAAAAGCCCTATGACACTGACCCTTGCACAAATGGCCGTCGATGTTCTGCAGACGGCAGACGGTCAGGCGAAAACAGATCTGTCTCGAAAATATGCCAAAGCTTGGCGAGACTTCAGAGCGGGTGAAGGACCAAACATTGAAATCGGGACTGCTGCGCCTCCGATGCACCCTAAGCGACCAGACAAGCCCGAGCTTCTATCGCCGCGTGACGTACCGCGCCGGCGTCCTGGATCAGACGCTGGTCGGATCGCTCTTTTACATGCGGTCGCACATATCGAACTGAACGCCGTCGACCTGCATTGGGATATCATCGCGCGGTTTGGTCATGTGCCAATGCCGATGGGGTTCTACGACGACTGGGTCAAATGCGCCGAAGAAGAATCTCGTCATTTCAATCTGGTTTGCGGATGTTTGGAAGATTTGGGCAGTTTCTACGGAGCCCTGCCCGCGCATGCAGGCATGTGGCGCGCAGCCGAAGACACCGCCGAGGATCTGCTGGGACGTTTAGCCGTTGTTCCAATGGTCCTCGAAGCGCGTGGTTTGGATGTAACCCCAGGGATGATCAATGTGTTTAGAAGCGCTAAATTGCCCAAAGCAATTGAAGCTCTGGAAATCATTTATGCCGAAGAGGTTGGTCACGTTGCCTATGGGTCTAAATGGTTCCACTTTTTGTGCGGACGCGACAACATCGATCCCAAAGACGCCTTTCATGACCTTGTTCGGCGCTACTTTCACGGGGCACTGAAACCTCCTTTCAACGAGGAAAAGCGCGCTGAGGCCGGAATCCCCCCGGATTTTTATTGGCCGTTGACCGAGGCTTTGGAAAAAGAAAATCCCTGAGCCTGTCTCTCAATGTTTGTGAGCTGGCTAGATCGGCGATTTTTCGCCGGTTGATGTTACAAAATGCGGCTAACCCTGCCGATCTTGTTAACAAACTTGCCCAATCGCCCCCTCACAGGTATTCACACGCCTCAGGACCAACAGGCCTTTGCCCTGTGGTCTTGAATGGGGAAACAAAGGGTGGACGCGTGCGAACACGTCTTGCAATAAAAATACACGGGACCCTGGAGAAGCTTTTTCCAGAGCGTCGCGTTTTTCTTAAATCGGACAATGACACCCGATTTATCCGGCTCAAACCTGAAACCCAGCTGTTGGCCTTTGCGGGTGTTGCTGGAGTTGTCGCTTGGAGCATCGTTTCAACCGCGATCCTGCTCATGGACAGCATAGGCTCTGGTAACTTTCGAGAGCAAGCCAAACGGGATCAAGCCACCTACCAAGAGCGTTTGAACGCTCTGTCGCTTGAACGTGACAGCCGGGCCGTCGAAGCGCTGGCGGCGCAGCAACGTTTCAATGCTGCCCTGTCGCAGATTTCGGTGATGCAATCGGATTTGCTAGCCTCAGAAACGTTGCGACGTGAGCTTGAGACGGGAATCGAGGTTATCCAAACGACCCTGCGCAGCACTATGAAGCAGCGCGAAGCCGCACGCCAATCATTGACGCAGCTGACGGAGCAGACTGAAAGCGACCTTGCCAACAATGGGTCCGTTTCTGTTGACCCGATACAGATGGATTTCATGGCCGAGGCATTGGCCAAAACCGCC
The DNA here is from genome assembly GCF_040365955.1 of Phaeobacter sp. NW0010-22. Classification (NCBI taxonomy): domain Bacteria; kingdom Pseudomonadati; phylum Pseudomonadota; class Alphaproteobacteria; order Rhodobacterales; family Roseobacteraceae; genus Phaeobacter; species Phaeobacter sp. NW0010-22. Next base: position 347,748 of record NZ_BAABWT010000004.1, on the reverse strand, counting down.
GAAGAGCGGGATCAAATTCAGACGGACGCGCAAGCTGCGCTAGACGACCGTGCGACGCTTGAACAACATATCGCCCTGATGAAAGAGCAAAATGATCAGATCTTTCGCCAGCTAGAAGAAGCAATGACCATTTCGGTTCAACCACTGGATAAGATGTTCCGCAGCGCGGGCATGCCAACCGATCGGATCTTGGAACAGGTTCGGCGCGGATATAGCGGTCAGGGGGGTCCGTTGACCCCTTTATCCTTCAGCACGCGCGGTGAGGAACCTTCAGCTGACGAAGCGCGTGCGAATAAATTGTTACAACAAATGGATCAGCTGAACCTATACCGAATTGCTGCGGAAAAGGCGCCTTTTGCAAGCCCTGTCCGCTCTGCTGTTCGGTACACAAGCGGCTTTGGGTATCGTCGTGATCCCAAAACCGGTGGACGTCGGATGCACAACGGGTCCGACTTTGCTGGTGCGCATGGTACCGATATCTTCGCCACTGCTGATGGCGTCGTCTCGCATGCGGGTTGGCAGTCCGGATTCGGACGTTTAATCAAAATCAAACACGCCTTTGGCATTGAGACACTTTATGCCCATAATACCAGGATCCGCGTAAAGGTCGGCCAAAGGGTCTCGCGCGGGGATCATATCTCTGATATGGGCAGTACCGGACGGTCAACCGGCACGCACCTCCATTACGAAGTGCGGGTCAATGGAAGACCCGTAAACCCCATGATCTATATCAAGGCTGCACGCAATGTTTTCTAAGAGCAAAATCAACGAGCCCGCACCAAAAGCACCTGAGGCGACCAAGCCTGCCGCCCCTGCTGCTCCAACCAAGACATCTCCGAGCGATTTCAAAGCTTCTGCCCCAAAGCCCAAGCCACCGGCATCGGTTCTGTCGTCTGACCTGCATATCACAGGGAACCTTAAGACCACGGGCGACATTCAGGTCGAAGGCACAGTAGAAGGCGATATTCGCGCTCATCTGCTGACCATTGGAGAAACCGCCACGATCAAAGGCGAAGTGACCGCTGATGACGTAGTGATCAACGGCCGTATCGTCGGTCGCGTACGTGGCTTGAAAGTGCGCCTGACGTCGACTGCGCGCGTCGAAGGCGACATCATTCACAAAACTATCGCGATCGAAAGCGGTGCCCACTTTGAGGGTTCCGTCCAGCGCCAAGATGATCCGCTGAACCCGGGTCGTTCGACCAAACCCGCAGCAAACCCTGCTGCAGCTGCTCCGGCCGCAAAGCCAGAAGGCGCCTAAGCCCCTTCGCAGACCACAAGATTTTGAAAGCGCGCGTTGTGAACCCCACCACGTGCGCTTTTTCAATTGTCTTGTGCAGTTTGGAAGGTGAGGGCTGATTGCGCACGCGTTGGCACTAAAAAGCCCGGCGAAAGTCAGCCGGGAGTATCGTTGCTTTTGAAAGGGATCCGGCGCCCGGATAAGTAAAATAGGCGCCAGATACAGGATTATTCGGTCACTGTGACCTTCTTCATGACGTCTGGCTGCCCAACAACGGATCCGTTCTGGCCTGTGCCCAACTTGATCTTGTCCACGACATCCATGCCACCTGTCACTTTTCCAACGACAGTGTATTGACCGTTCAGGAAATGCCCCGGTGCAAACATAATGAAGAACTGGGAATTGGCGCTGTTTGGGTTTTGCGACCGCGCCATCCCGACAATGCCACGTTCGTAAGGCACGTCTGAAAACTCTGCCGCGAGATCCGATCGATCAGATCCCCCTGTACCAGCACGGCGCATATCGCCACCCAGTTTACCAAACTCAACATCACCGGTTTGCGCCATGAAGCCATCGATCACGCGGTGAAACACCACACCATCGTATTTGCCTTCACTCGCCAGAGCTGCGATTTGTTCAGCATGCTTGGGCGCTATGTCTTCAAGAAGGTCGATAGTGATGATGCCATTGGCCTCCCCTTCAACTTCGATTTTAAGACCGGTTGCGAGCGCGGGTGTGCTGCCAATGATGGCAAGCGCGGGGCTTGCCATCAAAGCAACGGCTGCTGCCAGCTTACGCATCTGCAGCAACTTTGACGCTGATCATGCGGTCAGGATTCGCGGGTGGCTCGCCACGCTGGATCGCATCAACATGTTCCATGCCTTCGATCACACGGCCATAGACAGTGTATTGACCGTTCAAGAAACTGTTGTCTTTGAAGTTGATAAAGAACTGTGAATTCGCGCTGTCTGGGCTTGCAGAACGCGCAGCACCGATGGTTCCACGATCATGTGGCAGCTTGGAAAATTCAGCAGGGACATTTGGCAAGGAAGATCCGCCGGTACCTGCCATGCGCAGGTTAAAGTCGTCTTCCATGTCGCCGTTGGCAACATCACCAGTCTGCGCCATGAACCCATCGATCACGCGGTGGAAGGCCACGTTATCGTATTCGCCGCCACGGGCCAGTTCTTTCATACGCGCACTGTGCTGAGGCGCGACATCGGGCAACAATTCAATAACAACGTTGCCGTCTTTCAGTTCGATGATGATGGTGTTTTCGGGATCTTTGATCTCGGCCATGAGGCTCTCCTGTGAATTTACTTGAGCGGAAACTAATCAGTGGGGACCGGATCGACAAGGCACGCCATTGACCCGGACGCACTTTCCTTTAGAGAAATGCGTAAACCTTGTATTTCAGGAGAGTTATAGGTCATGAGCTGGAAGACACTGGACGATATGGATCTAAACGGTAAGCGCGTGCTTGTGCGTGTGGACATCAACGTGCCGATCGTCGACGGCGTTGTGACTGATTCCACCCGCATTCGCCGGATTGCTCCCTCCGTTCGCGATATTCTCGCAGCTGGCGGCAAGCCTATTCTTCTTGCTCATTTTGGCCGTCCAGGTGGTGAACGCCGCGAGAATCTCTCGCTGAACCAACTGATTCCAACGCTGGAGCGCGCGTTTGAAACGCGGGTTCTGTTTGCAGCTGATTGTGTGGGGGCCGGTGCTCAGGCGGCGGCTGATGCGCTACAGCCGGGCGAAGTTTTGTTGTTGGAAAACACACGATTTCACGCGGCCGAAACTAAGAACGATCCAGACTTGGCAGAGGGCATGGCAAAGTTGGGTGAAATTTACTGCAACGATGCCTTTTCGGCAGCCCACCGTGCACACAGTTCAACGGAAGCGATTGCGCGCCTGTTACCGGCCTGCGCAGGCCGCCTGATGCAAGCGGAACTTGAAGCCCTGGAAACAGCATTGGGTGCTCCCAACCGCCCTGTGACAGCCGTCGTTGGCGGCGCCAAAGTTTCCTCAAAACTGGAGCTTCTGGGGAATCTGATCGAAAAAGTGGATTACCTGATCATTGGCGGCGGCATGGCCAATACATTCTTGGCAGCCAAAGGGATGAACATCGGGAAATCGTTGGCCGAACGTATCATGAAAGAAACCGCGCTTGAAATCATGGCTAAAGCCGACGCGCTGAATTGCAAGATCATTCTTCCAAAAGACATCGTCGTTGCAGAAAAGTTCGAATCTCATGCTCCGCATTTGATTGTAGATGCTGACCACTGCCCTGATGAAGGCATGATCCTGGATGCGGGCCCTGAAAGTATTGCCGAGATCAGCCGGGTCCTTGAGAGCAGCAAAACTCTCATCTGGAACGGACCACTGGGGGCATTTGAGCTGGAACCTTTTGACGCTGCTACAAATGCAGCTGCTTTGAAAGCGGCCGCTTTGACGCGATCAGGGCAAATTGTATCAGTTGCCGGCGGAGGCGACACAGTCGCAGCCCTTAACGCATCAGGGGCGGCGGCGGATTTCACGTACATTTCAACCGCTGGCGGCGCCTTTTTGGAATGGATGGAAGGCAAAACCCTACCCGGAGTTGCTGCACTTAGCTAATTCACTCGCTAAATGATCCTCGGACGTCCTGATTGATCTTGGGGCGTTTGAAACGCAAACAATACAGCAGTTTTTGATCCCCAGATTTGGGGATTCACAAAACGAATCGTATGTGTCATTGTGAATAGAGACGCCCGCAAAGGGTGCATGTAAGGCAGTGAAATAGGCAGGTTTCCCCGTGTCCCGTTCTAATCGACCCAATATCGGCTCTCTCTTGTTTTTCGCCTCTGCATTTGCACTTGGCGTTTATTTTACATTTGCCGCTGTGCAGGGGGATTTTGGCCTGTTCCGCCGTGTCGAGATCACAGCTGAAAAAGACGTTCTGTCCCGAGATCTTGAAGCGCTGACCGCCGAAATCAAAGAATCCGAAAATCTGACCAGGCGCCTTTCAGATACCTATCTGGATCTGGACCTCTTGGATCAGCAAGCGCGTTCAGTCTTGGGATTGCTTCGCTCGGACGAGATTGTCATTCGCTAAGCAGAAACGGCGAATTTCCCCCGCGTCATAATAGCTCTCGCCAGATCGCCCCAAATGCTTTAAAAGATAGTTTAACGCTAAACTATCTTGCCGCAAGGGGGAGATCGCCACGATGGCCGCGCGAAAAAGTACAAAGAAACCAAATGTTTCTGCCGAAGAGCTGACCACTTACTATCGGGAAATGCTGTTAATCCGTCGATTCGAAGAAAAGGCGGGGCAACTGTATGGCATGGGCCTGATCGGAGGGTTCTGTCACCTATACATCGGACAAGAAGCCGTTGTTGTTGGTCTTGAGGCTGCAGCCGAAGAAGGCGACAAACGGATCACCTCTTACCGTGACCACGGCCACATGCTGGCTTGCGGCATGGATGCAGGTGGCGTCATGGCCGAACTGACTGGTCGCGAAGGCGGCCTGTCTAAAGGCAAGGGCGGCTCGATGCATATGTTCTCCAAAGAGAAGCATTTCTATGGCGGTCATGGCATTGTGGGTGCACAGGTCCCACTCGGGGCCGGGTTGGCTTTTGCCGACAAATACAAAGGCAACGGGCGTGTCACCTTTACCTATTTCGGGGACGGCGCCGCAAACCAGGGCCAAGTCTATGAAGCCTTTAACATGGCGGCGATTTGGGATCTGCCGGTTATTTTCGTCATCGAGAACAATCAATACGCCATGGGCACCGCACAATCGCGTTCTACCTCGACCCCAGACATTTTCACCCGCGGAGAAGCCTTTGGCATTCCCGGCGAAGCAGTTGATGGGATGAGTGTTCTCGCGGTTAAAGAGGCTGGTGAAAAAGCCGTCGCACACTGCCGTTCAGGCAAAGGCCCGTATATTCTGGAAATCAAAACCTATCGGTATCGTGGCCACTCGATGTCAGATCCCGCCAAGTACAGAACCCGCGAAGAAGTTCAAAAGATGCGCGAAGAGCGCGATCCGATCGAACAGGTGCGCGAATTGCTTCTGACTGGCAAACACGCGACCGAAGATGACCTCAAGGCCATCGATAAGGAAATCAAAGATGTGGTAAACGCCGCCGCTGATTTCGCCAAAGAAAGCCCAGTGCCTCACGTTGATGAGCTCTGGACTGATATTTACGCCTGAGGGGAAGATTAGACATGGCAATTGAAATCCTTATGCCCGCCCTGTCGCCGACCATGGAGGAAGGCACATTGGCCAAATGGTTGGTCAAAGAAGGCGATACCGTATCCTCGGGTGATATTCTGGCCGAGATCGAAACTGACAAAGCAACGATGGAATTCGAGGCCGTTGATGAAGGCATCGTCGGCAAGATCTTGATTGCAGAGGGCACCGAAGGCGTGAAAGTGAACACTGCTATCGCCATCATGGTCGAAGAAGGCGAAGAGGTGGGTGATGTCGCCGCTGCACCGGCTCCTGCAACCGCCCCTGCTCCAACCAGTGCCGCGTCAACGGTTGCTGCTGCACCAGCTGCACCTCAGGTTGACCTGACACCAGATTGGCCCGAAGGCACATCAATGAAGCAGCAAACTGTTCGTGAAGCTTTGCGCGATGCGATGGCCGAAGAAATGCGAGGAGACGAAGACGTCTACCTGATGGGTGAAGAGGTTGCGGAATACCAAGGCGCCTACAAGGTCTCCCAAGGCTTGCTTGATGAATTTGGTTCTAAGCGGGTGATTGACACCCCTATTACAGAACATGGTTTTGCCGGTATTGCAGTTGGAGCGGCCTTTGGCGGGCTGAAGCCAATCGTTGAATTCATGACTTTCAACTTTGCGATGCAAGCGATTGACCACATCATCAACTCGGCAGCTAAGACGCTCTATATGTCCGGTGGTCAGATGGGCGCGCCTATGGTGTTCCGTGGACCGAACGGTGCTGCGGCGCGCGTTGGGGCTCAGCACAGCCAGGATTATGCAGCTTGGTACATGCAGATCCCCGGTCTGAAAGTTGCGATGCCCTATTCTGCATCCGATGCCAAAGGCCTTTTGAAATCAGCCATCCGCGACCCGAACCCGGTAATCTTTCTGGAAAACGAAATTTTGTATGGCCGCAGCTTTGACGTGCCAGCAATGGACGATTTCACTGTCCCGTTTGGCAAAGCGCGTATCTGGCGTGAAGGCACAGACGTGACCATCGTGTCTTTCGGGATTGGTATGCAGTACGCGTTGGAAGCTGCGGACAAGTTAGCCGAAGATGGTGTCAGTGCTGAGGTCATCGACCTTCGGACTTTGCGCCCAATGGACACAGGTTCAATCATCAAATCGGTGATGAAAACAAACCGGCTGGTTACTGTGGAGGAAGGTTGGCCCCAAGGGTCTGTCGGCAGCTACATCTCATCGGTTGTGATGCAGGAAGCGTTCGATTACCTTGACGCACCCGTCATCAATTGCACCGGCAAGGACGTTCCTATGCCTTATGCCGCAAACCTAGAAAAGCTCGCGCTGGTGACCACCGATGATGTGATCGCAGCCGTGAAGCAAGTCACATACCGGTAAGGAGTTTATCAAATGCCTACCGAAATACTGATGCCGGCTCTGTCCCCTACGATGGAAGAAGGCACTCTTGCAAAATGGCTGGTCAAAGAGGGCGACACTGTGTCTTCAGGTGATCTGTTGGCCGAAATCGAAACCGACAAAGCGACGATGGAATTCGAAGCCGTTGATGAAGGCGTGATTGGAAAGATCCTGATCGCCGAGGGTTCCGAAGGAGTCAAAGTCAACACTGCAATCGCCGTGCTCTTGGAAGACGGCGAAAGCGCCGACGACATTTCTGCCGCCCCTGCCCCTGTGGTGACTTTACCAGCGGCCGTAGCTGAAACAGCCACCCAAACTGTTCCTGCGACAAGTGCCGAGGCATCCGCTGCTCCGGTCTCGCGTGACGGGAACCGGATCTTTGCCTCTCCTCTTGCACGCCGTATTGCTGCCCAAAAGGGGCTCGATCTCGCGCAGCTTCAGGGCAGCGGACCACACGGTCGGATCGTTAAAGCCGATGTTGAAGGAGCTTCGGCCACCGCACCGACTCCTGTTGCGGATGCAGTTCAAGCAGTTTCAACGCCGGCGGCGGCGTCTGCGGCACCTACCGTTTCTGCGGGCCCGTCTGCAGATGTGGTTGCACGCATGTATGCCGACCGTGAATACGAAGAGATTTCACTGAACGGTATGCGCAAAACAATTGCCGCACGTTTGACCGAAGCAAAACAGCAAGTTCCGCATTTCTATCTGCGTCGTGATATCCAATTGGATGCTCTGCTAAAATTCCGAGGCGATCTAAATGCTCAACTGCAGGGACGCGGCGTCAAGCTGAGCGTCAATGATTTCATCATCAAAGCCTGCGCTTTAGCGCTTCAATCCGTGCCTGATGCCAATTCTGTTTGGGCCGGAGATCGCGTCCTAAAACTAAAACCTTCTGATGTAGCAGTCGCAGTAGCCATCGAAGGTGGGCTGTTCACCCCAGTTTTGAAAGATGCTGACATGAAGTCCCTTTCAGCACTATCTGCTGAAATGAAAGACCTCGCAGGTCGCGCACGAGATCGTAAATTGGCACCTCATGAGTATCAGGGGGGCAGCTTTGCCATCTCGAACTTAGGTATGTTTGGAATCGATAACTTTGATGCAGTTATCAACCCACCTCATGGTGCAATCCTTGCGGTAGGTGCGGGCGTTAAAAAGCCAATCGTTGGCAAGGACGGGGAACTCGCCGTTGCAACGGTAATGTCTGTGACATTGTCGGTCGACCATCGTGTAATAGACGGTGCCTTGGGTGCACAACTTCTTCAATCCATCGTCGAGAACTTGGAAAACCCAATGGTCATGTTGGCCTAGAGATCTGACATAACCAATAAAAACAAAGGCCTGACTGATACTCAGTCAGGCCTTTGTTTGTTCTTACGCATTTCATGTCACTTAACCGTCAAAATCGTAGTGACAAAAACCTTCAGCCTTTTGGCCCCAACATATGGTTCATACTGACTGCAGGTTGATCGCACCCAGCTTCGCCAACGATCTTGGCTGGGATACCTGCAACAGTTTTACACGGTGGAACATCTGACAATACAACGGATCCAGCAGCAACACGGCTACAATGTCCCACACGGATGTTACCCAGCACTTTTGCACCAGCTCCAATCAGAACACCATCTTCGATCTTCGGATGGCGATCTTCTTCCTCTTTACCAGTACCGCCCAGAGTCACTGAATGAAGCATAGAAACATTATCCCCAACAACTGCGGTTTCCCCGATCACGATCGAATGGGCGTGGTCAATCATGATCCCGCGCCCAATTTTGGCAGCCGGATGGATATCAATGCCAAAAATCTCTGAGATCCGCATCTGAAAAAAGTAAGCTAAGTCATACTTACCTTTCGACCAGAGCCAGTGCCCGATACGATATGCCTGAACGGCCTGATATCCTTTGAAGTATAAAATTGGTTGCAGCAGCCGATGACAGGCAGGGTCGCGTTCGAAAATAGCAACCAGGTCAGCGCGCGATGCTTCAACCAAAGCGGGTGAGTCTTGATAGGCTTGATCTGCAATCTCGCGCAAAACCAGCATAGACATCTCATTTGATGTCAACTTGGCTGCGATCCGGTATGAGAGAGCCTTTTCAAGGCTTTTGTGATGCAAGATACAGGCATGCACCAGTCCCCCCATCAAAGGCTCCTGATTTACAGCTTCATGCGCTTCGTGTGTGATCTGCGTCCAAACGGGATCAACTGACGAAATTTGTGCCTTGGTTTCAGCCATGGGTCTCGCGTCCTTCATTGCGACTTGTTCTAATGTAGCGCACGAACAAGCAAACGAAAACCTCTGGCCTAATAATTCCATCCAACAAACTTCCTAACCGTTTGTTTTGGATATCTTTAAATCAATGCCCTCTGTGTCGACCTCTTGGCGAATAAAATCCAAGATCAATATCAAACACTGGCAATAATCAGCATTGTTTAGGGTTGGTTCATCGGCCAGTACTCTCTTACGCGCTGCAGCCATCAACGATCCATTTCCGAATGTCGAATGCACTTGTCCTGTGAGGCGAACAAAAGTGTCTGCCGCCGCTGCTTCTTTGAACAGACGACGACAGAGCAACCTTCACTGTGCAGCGGGTACGTGCAACAACGCCCGCGCTGCACAGGTAATATCCCCATGAAAAATTGGGCGCATCCCCAACCTATTCATTCATGATCGACTGGGCCCACAAACCCGGCCCAAATCGTGCCGAAATCTGCGCAACTTCAATCTCAGCAGGAAATACCACATTATCCGCAGCTTGCATTGCTGCATCATAGGTCCACATGGGTGATTCAACGGAGTTTTCGCGGATGATCGCACCGTCTTTCTTCACGCGAACAAGGTACGTCTCACTCTCTTCCCCTAACGGTACTTCGATTCCGTCCCAATCATCGCCATCAATACGTGTTCGCCGTATCCAGCTAAATGAACGCGTCCCGTCGAGACGAATTTCATTAAGATGCACGGGCGCGTAGGGGCGCAGACCATTCCCGTCAAACGCCTCGATGCGATGTACGTAAGACGGGTCATCATACCCCCGCTTTGCTGGTCCAATGCGATAGTGCTTGGCTTTTCTGCGATCCGATGCAGCGAGACCCAATTGCACGGGTTGCCGATCCAGAAGAACGAAAGTCGAACCCGCAGGCCAGACATCAGGCATTAGCCCATCACTGCCAAGTTGCCCCCTTAACCGCCCCGACAGCAGGTAGGTATCCGCATCAACAAGCTCTGCCTTTTCAAATTGGAACACCTCCCAATTACCGCTTGTCCCATCCCCAATGGCTGCGATGTTTGCTCCATTCAAGATGGCCTCTTTTGACCGGCTTTCCAACGAACCGCTAGACAGCTTAACTTGCAGTCCCTCACCTCGATCCCAAAGGCTAGGTACGGCCTTTGCAAGTGGGCTTTCTGTAAGCCCGATGATCGACCGCGAGGCAATGATTTCATCCAAAGAATAGTTGTCATCAGACGTCGAAGAATATACCGCAACGCTTCCCGGCCAAGGGTCCGCGCTTATGGCAATATGTGGCGCATGCGGAATTTCATCTCCTGTCAAAAGCGGCAAGTCCAAGAAAACCGGGAACACTGGCAATGGAGGAACAAAAGCTTTGCTGGACGGAATGTCATCTTCAGCTTGCGCGTTACGGTATACATTTTCTTCAATTCGAACGGCTTCAACCGTACGAATTTCCGACTGTTCAACCCTATCTACCCGAAAAGTTGCTGTTTCTGATCCGTTTGCAGCGGGCAAATTTACAATGTCCCCTGCCCCAATATCCGTCCGTGATGGGGGTAATGCGAAACGAGCAGTCTCTCGTGACACACGCGCTTCAGTCAACCAGCGTTCGACAGTTTGACGCCCCTCAGAACGCGTCATCGCAAGCGGAATCTCGTTTGTGGCAACTGCATGGGTTGCTTCGTTCGGTAAAACTGCTTCTTCGGCGACAATTTCATGATCCGCACCAGCTTGTACAAACCGCAAGCGCACGCGGCCACTCATTTCGGCCTCTGCCTCGCGGGAGTATTCAACTTGACCCGAAATTTCAGAAGATTCAGCAAAAGAGTCAGGGTTAAGCGCAATGGGCTTGGTGCCGCTCCGCAATTTGAATGCGAGTACCCCATCACGCTCAATCGCATCAAACCCATACCTCAGCATCAGAGGCTGCAAAGCTGAACGCGCATCAGACACTTGATCGACGGTATAACCACTCACCGTTCCCCATAGTTCAGAAACATCGATGTCTTTCAGGCCAGACGCATAACAAATCTCTGTCACGACAGAAGCCAATGTCCGATTGCCTGATCGGCCAGTTAACCAATGCCCCCGCGCATGATTGCTCCCATCACTCCATTGATCCCGATTGTTCGGAAACACGGGATAAGGACGCGCATCCCAAGACCAAACATAGCTATTGGCCAAATCGATCATTCGCCCGTCGTACTCAGTCGAGGTCGGGTTGTTTTCTGACTTGCCCCAATATCCGACGACTGCTTTCAAATATTGGCCCTGGATTAAATCATCTCTGGCCCCGTTAGAATATTTTGGCAAACTTGATTCAGAGGATTTGGGATCCAAAAATTTATTCGGTTGATTTGTGCCTTTGTCGACAGCAGCACATCCCAATTCAGTAAACCAAACCGGTTTTGACTGCGGAATCCAATCCGTCGCCGCGGCCTGACGCACGCCGTCAATGCGTTCATGATGCTCATGAGACCACCACCCCTGAATATCTTTATACCGCCACAACCAGGTTTCATTGTGCTGCGCGTCCGTTATCGGCGTGCGAATTTGAGCCTCTGCAGCCTCTTTCGAATGGTAGTACCAATCGAAACCTTCACCGCCTGCGACATTGTTCTCCAGATAGTCCAACTCATAAATGCTCGACGCACCGCCTTGCGCATCTAAGTGCGCATCGCCCTCTCGCCAATCAGACAACGGCATGTAGTTGTCGATCCCAACAAAATCGATATTGGGATCGGCCCACAGCGGGTCCAGATGGAAATACCGTGAGTTTGCCTCAAAACTTGGCGCATACCCAAAATACTCTGACCAATCTGCCGCATACCCTATTTTTGTCGTAGGCCCAACCAATGCACGTACATCGGCAGCCAGCGAACGCAATTCTTGAACTGCTGGAAACCCTTCTTGCCCACGAATCTGGGTAAGACCGCGCATCTCTGAACCAATACAAAACGAGGAAACACCCCCTGCAGCAGCACATAGCGCCGCATAGTGAAGAATGAACCGACGCATGCTCCACTCCTCTGGTCCAACATAGCTTACGTTGCCGTCAGAGATCACGAAATCCGATGCTGAAACTGTGCCGAAAAAGTTTGAAACTTCGATGTCAGCAAGCGGTGTTTTGTCGGGCGATCCATCCCGACCCGGCGCGGTGTTCAAAGTAATTCTGCCGCGCCACGGCAAATGAGGTTGGGTATCTGCTTCAGACCAAGGATCCGGCAAATCATTGCTCAACTGTTGATCCATCAACACGAAAGGATAGAACATCACGTTCTTAGCTTCACCATTTAGATGCTTAATCGCCTCTATGACAGCAGCATCAGCAGGGGTTCCGCCATAAATTGGTCGGTCATTCTCACGCGCAATTTCCTCGGCCGAAGAACGCGTCAAACCGGATACCGTCCAGGGCATATTTGAGCCATCGATTTCTTTGCGCTCAACTTTAGGCTGTATCTCACATTCACCACAGCGCAAATCATCCCCAAACCAAGAGACTACAAGCGAAACTGCATCACAGTTGGGTAGTTCCTGCGCAAGCGTATCAACCGAAGTTACAAAATCTGTTTTACCCGATGGGCTGTGTGCATTAGCTGCCCAACTGCTTCCCAAACCTTTGGTGTAGTTCACTTGACTGGTCGCCAGGGTGTATTCCCCGGTTCCAGGCATCATAGCCACACCTCTGACAATATCACCCAAGCGATTATCATAATCAGGCATGTCTGGCTGTTCTGCACGCACAACCTCGAACGAAAGCTGAGGGATCCGGTTTCCAAATTGCCCAAGTGGCAAGTCCTCGGCCACGACATAAGCCGTGCCACGATAAGCTGGCACTAAGCCCGCGCCCTCAACAGCTTCCATTACGGGATCTGGCAGCTGGTCTTGCGAACCCAGGTAAACACGAAGGTTCAAATCTTCCAATGACACTTCTTCACCATCAGCCCATACGCGACCGATCGACGTCACCTCACCTTCGCACACCGCCACGGCCAGAGACACCGAATAGCTATATTGTGTCGTCTGAGGTTTTGGCGAAGACCCTTTGCCACCACCACCTGAGGTCGCTGTAGTTTCTGTGAATTTGGAGGCCCAAATAATCTGTCCACCGACCCGCATGCGCCCATAGACTTTGGCCACCGCTGCGCCTTCACCTGCCTGCGTCAAACGGAAACGGTCAACCTTCCCCGTTTCCACCGGGGCGCCACCACTCCCCATCAATCTTTGATCAAGAACACGTCCAACAGTTGCCCCGGCCGCACGACCAAGAACTACAGAGGACAGGCCTGCTGCAGTACCACCGATTGTACCACCGATTGCAGCCCCAGCTGCAGAAAGAAGTATTGTCGCCATCAGAGCACCTCCAAGGGAAATTCAAACAAAGTAACGACCCGTCTTTTCCACGGGTCACTCAAGGGGCTTTCGACTACACCGTGTCCGGAGTACGCATGAATGAAACTGGGAGATTTCCCATTTTCCGCTGCTATTCCAACGTGCTTTGCTACGGAATTAGATCGCATCCGAAACAACAAAACATCACCCGGGCATATTTTCCCCATCGGTTTTTCGACAAGATGACGCCGCGCCGAATGCCACAGCTCTTCAACGCCCTGCGGCTCAGACCAGTCCATAGAATAGGCCGGAACGACTTCTGGCTCCTGTCCAAAGCACTCGCGCCAAATGCCCCGAACCAATCCCAAACAATCACTCCCAACCCCGATAGAGGAAGCCTGGTGATGGTAAGGGGTTCCAATCCACCGTCTTGCGACAGACACAATGCGCGCTCGGTCAGACATCACCGGCGACTCCCACCGCTGTTGCTCCCGTCTCTTTTCGGAACTGCAGCCACCCAATCCTCAGATGGAAGGTCAGGAAATCCTTGGTAGTTCGCAAGATTATTGAATTTTAACCGACAGGATCCCATCAACTTGTCGCATCCCGCGGTCAACTTGATCTGGTCACCGACAACCAGTCCACCGCGAATGGGCTCCCACAATTCAACAATGCGACGCCCATTTTCAACACGGTCCTGCTTGATCGAACCCCACAAACCGAAAGCCTGACCAGACGTTACGGTCAAACGACCCCGTGCAAACCAGCCGGGTTCAAATCCATTCAGATCACTCCAAGAAAATACCCTTGCCTCTTCCAACGCTTCGATCGCACGCGTTTCCGTGTAACCTGGCTTCTCCAGATCAAACAGACACCTCGCCTCCCCCAAAACTGCGGTACAAGCTTTTTGATAGATCCGTCCTAAAGGCCGGTTTAGCGCTTCTGCCAAACCACGAAGCTCTGCCTGAAAGGCACCACCCTTACGGCGCAATTCCCCTATAGAGCCGCGAAATTGTAGCCAACGCATCGAAGGGTCGGCCCAATTAACCATCCAAGCTTGGACATCCGCACCATCAAAACGGCCAGACTCGATATCCTCCTCACGGACAGCCGCATCACTCAACGCGCCCAAAGCCTCAGTATTGTCGACCGAAAGGCCCGTGCTTTGATCAAGTGCCAGAGCCGAAAGTCCAGAGTCAGCTTTGAATGCAAGACCATCAAACGCAAGCGCACAGTCATGATCAGTAAAGCCGAATGTCACGCCATCTTTTCGCGTAATCAGCCAGCACCTACAAAGCGTTGTCAGCCCATTCTCGATATGTGCTTGAAAAGCTTCTTGTAACTCAGCCATCAGACCCGCACCTCAACAACTGGAACATTTGGCACATCACCCGCCTGAAAGCTTGCAACACTGGTTTGGATGCGATCCGTATCGAACCGAACCGGTACATCGAATTCAAACCCAGCCATAACTTGCACACCTTCAGCCGGCGCATTGGACAAGGTGATCAACCCAGTGGTGACATCCACCTCATAATCGACACCCTCTCTTAACTCTTCACGTTCCAGCCCCATTCGCACAGTTCCAAGCACAGGTTTTGTGATCGGACGCGAATACTCAAAAGACCCCGAACGGTACGTTTTAGAGATCTGGAACTGCGTTTCAGCACCATTACCTGTTCCAATGACCTGATCATCAAACGAATGCTCAGCAGAAGCCCGACCTGACTTAAAGTCAGACCAATCCTTCCAGCGGAATGCAAACATCTGCCCGCGCCGTGCTTCAAAGAACGAAATCAGATCCTCAACATCATCCAAAGACCTCATTCCCAATCCTGCGTCATAGCGGCGACGTGAATGAGCCCAAGGCGTGTTTCGCTCTTCGAATCCATTCGCCAAGGTAACAACATCCGTCCGGCGCTCCGGCCCACCAACAGATCCAAAACTCAGGCTGGCCGGGAACCTCACTTCATGAAAATTCATCATCTCTTCCCCGTTTTATCGATTGCGGTTTCCACGACCCAATGCACGACTCATTTGAGCGGCAATCTGACCCTGGCTGCGTTGAAATCCCTGAACGTCAGGTGTCGTGATATTCATCACAACGTTGACCGACCGCCCGCCACCTGAATCTCGCACGCCCAGCTTTCCATCTGAACCTCTTGCCAAAGGCATGATCGCTTCCGGACCGGCTTCGCCCATCAACCCCATGCCGCCTCGCATGGGAAAGGCGACAGGGCCGGATACGATACCGCCATTGGCAAAGGGCATAACCCGTCCCTGGGAAAAGCTCCCGCCATCGGCAAATGGCAATAGCCCCTCGACCAGACCACCAACCCCTTTTGAAATCAGACCACTTACATGATTTGTCACAGGTTTGATTGCTGCTGAATATGTCGTCTGCACCATCGAGCGCGCCACGCCGTCTAAGGCATCGGACAATTTCATCCCATCAAAGAGCACACCATCAAACGCACGGCGAAGCCCCTTAGACATCCCCCGTTCCAAGGTTGCCATGTCTTTCCCGGTTGCAGCCAACGATTCCCGCACCCTACGTAGTTCATTGTCGAACCCTGCAGCCATCGTTGCTGAACTGCTCAGCGTATCGCCAAGTGTTTCACCGCTGTCCTGAAGGTCAACAAAACCATCATTCTCCGCCATAACGTTCTCCTTGTTCGTTATCTGGATAAACCGCCAACAACGCCTCCAGACCCGACCTGTTCATGGCCGCTTGCCCACCCCCTTGCCCCAGCATGAGCTGCAGTTCGGCAGGCGTCAGACCCCAGAATTGCTCTGGTGTTAATCGCAACCCGTGGATCCCGGCCCGCATCAAAGCGGGCCAGTCAAAATCTTTCATGCTTCCCCCGGCACCATAAAGGCGCGAGCCAAAAGCTCGGCAGCGGCCTTTGCTGCAGCCATCGGCCCACCATCTATGTCGGCCTGCAATAGATCAGTCCGCGAAATGTCCGCACCACTGCCTCGCAAGCCGGCTCCGATAACTGCAAGAATATCTCGGCTGGAAAACTCTGAACCTTCGAACCGTTGGACCAGTTCGACCAGAGATACCGTCTCCAACTCTTGTTCCAATTCGGCCAATGCGCCCAGCGTAAGCTTGAGCACCCGGCGCTGCTGATTGATGACCAGTGCCACCTCACCCGTCCACGGATTGGCCATCAGATCACAGCGCCGTAAAGGTCAGCGCACCAGCACTGGCCAGCGACAACTCATAGGTCGCTTCGCCATTGTGACTTCCCGCATATTCAATTGCGGTCACTTGAAACGGACCTTCGATCGTGCCAAAATCTGGAATGATCACCTGAAACGCAGGTGTTTCGCCATCAAAGAACAACTGTCGTGCGCGTTCATCCGTACCGGCGTCTTTAAAAACGCCAGATCCCGAAATCGCAGCAGACTTGACGCCAGCACCCGACAGCAACTCACGCCATCCGCCCTGGCTCTCCAGGCTGGTGACATCAACGCTCTCGGCGTTAAAGCTCACCCGCGTTGCGCGCAGGCCCGCGATGGTTTCGAACAAACCACTGCCGTTCATATCGACTTTGACCAACAGGTCTTTTCCGTTCTGGGCACCCATACCGTATCTCCAAAGATTGGTTGATTAGTTGTCTTCCACGCGCGCGCGAAACTTGAGGTCGATGCGACGGGTCTGGCCCGTCGAACCTGTTCGATTAGCCACGGCTTTCTCGAACCAAAGCCCAACCAGTCGCCCCCGACTTAGGGGCGGAATAGAAGGGCTAACCAGTGCATCCGTGATGGCGGCGGCCAACGTCTTGGCTGTGGCAAAACCTGCTGCTTCTGACATCACAGAAATTGTGAACCTGTGCAGTGCTCCGGTGCCAGTGCTATCTGACGCCTCACGCACTTCCTCTGCCCCTAGGGTCACATAGGTTTGTGGCAAAGTGCCTGCTGGTACAGCATCATAAATTGCCGATCCAACAAGGTTACTTACCTCAGTATCTGCCAGCAAATGCTGGTAAACCGCTGCTTGCAAAGCCGTTGCCATGCCATAGCTCATGCCGCTATCTCCTCATCTGCAAAACAAGTTAGGAACCGCCCTTCCGGGTCTCGCTCCGCCACCGCACGGATCAGAAAAACCCGCGCACCTTCTCGAAACCGTTGCTCTGGCGCAGGCCGCATAGACGACCCGACAGGAGCCCCCCGGATCACAATCCGGTACCCGGTTCGCGAAATCGCTACGCCCGATAGGGATCTCTCAGATCCCGTTCGCGCGGTAACATCCGCCCACAGCGCCCCAACCGTTTCCCAAGCTTCGTTGAACCCGCCAGCGCCATCCGCACTTCTCAATGGCGTCTCAAGGATCAACTTCCGGGCAAGGTTCGGCGCTCTCATAGCCCCGCCCCCAACCCAAGACGCACCTGACGATAGCGCTGTATCAAACTCGAGACGCCAAACGGCATACAGCCATCACTCAAGCCGGTTTCATTCCGGTATTCGTAGTAATGCGCAGCAAGCAACAACACAGCCTGCGCTAGATCAGCTGGCAATCCACCCCAGTCCGAGGCCATCCCCGCAGTAAAACTCACCTTGATTGAGCCGCCGACCGCCACCATCGGAAACAGCGATCCAGCAGGACGCAATCGCGGGCGCTGGCTGTCTTTTTCCAGACGGTAATCCTCGGTCACCAAAACCGTTTCAACACCCATCGCATCGACAAGCACCAGCTGCTGAACGTCGCGAACAGGCGCCACCGGAAGCACCTCGCCCCCACGATCCCGCCACCGATGCAGCGTCAACGAGAAGTCGCGCGCTATCAGAACCTTCCCTGACCTCGCCTCAATCGCAGCCACAGCAGCGCGCAGAAAGCTTACTAAGATCTCATCCTGTAAACTGTCCTCTGCGAAGCCCGTTCCAAGACGCAGATGCGCCTTGAACTGGGTGATCGGCAAAGCCACCTCAGGAATTGTTGTCTCTTCGATCAACATCATCAATTCACTCCGCATACAGCACCCCCTCGGACAGGGGTCGGATCCTGTGATCTGCAGACACGCATCGCCCCACGTTGCTCGGACGGAGGGGAGCAGCTAGACAACGCAGGGGATCTCTTTCCGACGCGTGTCTGCACCCGGGACCGGAAACCCGGCCCCGCCTTCAACACCGCTTACGCAGTGCCGAATTTCAGCAATTTGATCGCAGCAAAATCGCTTACGTCACCGCCAACGCGCTTGGTGGCGTAAAATAGGACATGAGGTTTCGCGCTAAACGGATCGCGCAAAATGCGCAGGTCTGGGCGTTCAGCAACGGTGTAACCCGCGTTGAAGTCACCAAAGGCAATGGAATAACTGTCGGTCGCCACATCGGGCATGTCCTCAGCGATCACAACGGGATAGCCCATCAAACGCGCCGGTTCAGCCGCTGCCAGGCCATCCGACCACAAGAAACGGCCATCCGCATCTTTCAGCTTACGAACAACGCCTGCGGTTTTAGAATTCATCACAAACGCACCATTGGCGCGGTATTGTGCGCCCAGCGAATAGACCAGACCAACGATATCATCGCCGTCCACACCTCCAGCCGTCCCAGTCGCCACATAGCCGAGATTGCCCCAGCTCCAGCTGTCGTTTTCAACTTGTGGGTGGTTCAAGAAACCACGCGGTTTGTCCGCACCATCACCGTTTACAAAAGCATCGGCCTCAGCGCGGGCAAACTTGTCAGCAATCCGCTCTGCCAACCAGTTTTCAATATCAAACGCACTGTCATCCAACAGGCGCTGCGATGCCTTCGGCAATGCGGACAGCTCGTGCAAAGGAATGGTAATCCGGTCAATAGACGGGGTGCCCGTTTCCGCCGCAGGACCGGCTTCGGTCGCCCACCCAGCACCAACATCCGTATGATCAATGAGCACGTCAAAAGACGTCGCCTCAACATTCACAACAGATGCAATCGAACGGATCGAAGCGGTCGATTTCAAAACCGATTTAACCACATCCGCAGTCTGTGGATCGACCAGATAACCGCCGTCACTGTTTACCGCAGTCGACAGCGATTTGCCTTCCAGCTCCAACCCGCGCAGCCCATCATCATCGCCTGATCGCAGGTAGGAATTGAACGCCTTTTGATGCGGCGCGCCGGTGTCAATACTTGCGGCTAGGTGCGGACGTGCCGCGATTTGTGATTTACGATCCAGCATGGTCATTCGCTCTTCTGACTGTTTCAGTTTAACTTGCACTTCGGACTGAAAGCTCTTGAACTCACTTACAAATCCAAACACGGCCTGCTTTATTTCTTGAACCAAAGGCACATCTTCTCCGGCCAAGGCCGAAAACTCGGTCTTGCTCATCTGCACATCCCTCTATGGGTGAGTGTTCAGCGCGTTATCGACGCGCCATTTCTAACTGGGCACCGGTCAGCACCTCAGCAATCTGGCGCCAGGTGTCTTCAAGCTCCAAGAAAGATCCCTTTGCCGCCACCCGCGCACTTGGCAGCATCGGGAATGTCACCAACGAGACTTCCCAAAGCTCCAGTTCAGTCAAGAGCCGCTGGCCCTTGTCAGTCTTTCGCGCACGCTTTGTGCGGTACCCGATCGATAGCCCGTCAATCGCCCCCGCCTGTATCAAGGCCGCCGCCTCGCGCCCACGTTGGGTGCTTTCCAGCAGCCTGCCTTTGACCCACAATCCCTTGCTGTCTTCGCGCACCTCATCCCAAACCCCGATGGGCTGGGCAGGGTCATGTTGCCACAACATTTTAACACGTTGCCCGCGATGACCCAGCGATTTCAAAGACGCGCAATAGGCCCCTTGTTCCACGCAATCGCCACCTTGGTCCGTCTGACCAAACAGGCTTGCATAGCCTTCGATCACGGCCTCATCCGAAACGGTCAACCCGTCCCCAAACCGCGCAAATTTGTGTTCCAAACCGGTGTCCAAAGTCATGGCACACTCCTCGTAGCTCTATGAAATGTCAGGGTGAAACCGACAAAAAGGATTGAAATGCCTGGGCAAAGATCCCAGCAACAACTCCGTAAACCGTCAGCCACAAACGACGTTCCAACCGCTCCATCATTTCTTCCAATCGGTCCAAACGCCGGCAGAGATTATCGTGTTGGATTTGGGCGACCCGTTCATGCGCTGCCAATCTCAGGCCGGGCGCACAATCAAAGGGCGGGTATCCGGGACCATCAGCCATCAACGTCAGCCGCCAATGCTGGTAGTCCCAACAACGCCCGCTTTTCTGAATCCGTCAGAAAATCTGCTTTCGCCACACGGGCCCACTGGGCGTCTCGCTCTGCGGACAATGCCGGGACTTGATCCAAATCTGGCTTTAGTTCGACAACCTCGCCAGAGAATTCAGACAACCACTCCGACAACGTCGCCGCCACCCGCGTCACCAAGGGCAATACCGTCAGACGATAAAACGCCCGATTGGCCTCTTGATAATTCGCATAGGTCGCGTCGCCTTGAATGCCCAGCAACATAGGCGGAACACCATAGGCCAGCGCGATCTCACGGGCAGCGGCTTCTTTTGTCTTTTGAAACTCCATATCTGAGGGTGAGAAACCCATTGGCTTCCAATCCAAACCGCCCTCCAGAACCATCGGCCGCCCGGCATTGCGCGCACCTTGATAATTCGCCTCAATCTCGTCACTCAAACGTCGAAACTGATCCTCAGCCATCACCCCTTGGCCATCCGACCCTTTCCAAACCAACGCCCCCGAAGGCCGCGCCGCATTATCCAACAGCGCCTTGGACCACCGCGAGGCTGCATTGTGAACGTCCACCGCCATGGCCGCCGCCTGCATAGGCGCAAAGCCATAATGATCATCCTGCGGGTGAAAGCTCTTGATGTGACAGATGGGCGAAACCGCACCACTGGCATCAAATCGGTGTTTCTTGCCGCCAACCGTGTATTCATAGGCAATCGGCCAACCATCCGCGCCCGGTACGACTGCCATCCGGTCGGATCTCAATACATGCAGCTCCAAAGGCAAACCACCCTCGCCCTGAACCGCTTCGATGTACCCGTTCCCTGACAGCAAAAGCTGACCGAAAAGCGTTTCCAACAGCTCTGCGCGCCCCTGTGCTGCATTCGGTCGTTTCACCAGGGCCAACACAGGATGAACATCAAACCGCTGGTCCTGATCCTGCAAGACCAAGGGCAGCGCTGCGGCGGCTTCAGCAATCAACTTAACCGACCGGAACCCTACAGGATTCCCCGAAAAACCCGTCCGAGTCAGCGACACAGCATCCCGCGGGCTCCATGCAACACGACCCGCATTGTGCCATGCCACAACAGGGCCCGTTGCGCTTGCCTTCGTTTCTGGCACATCGGACCTAGCCCCACGGCGCAAGAAATCAAAAACCATGCTTGATACTCCTATCTGCTCGCCGCTGTCCCCGATGGGCTGCTCGG
Source organism: Phaeobacter sp. NW0010-22 (assembly GCF_040365955.1). Classification (NCBI taxonomy): domain Bacteria; kingdom Pseudomonadati; phylum Pseudomonadota; class Alphaproteobacteria; order Rhodobacterales; family Roseobacteraceae; genus Phaeobacter; species Phaeobacter sp. NW0010-22. The sequence goes on along the minus strand of NZ_BAABWT010000004.1, from coordinate 325,973 downwards.
CTTGTTGAGAAGAGTTATCCGCTAAGATTGTTCAGGTTATGGAAACAATGCGTACGGTGCTTAGGCAACACTTACAGCGATCGGATACGTGGCCGTTTGAATTGCGCCGCTGGTGCAATCATCAATTCATGCAAAGCCCAAACCAGCGCATCCACGCGATCCGGCGATCCTTGCCCCTCGTACCCACGTGATGTCATCTGACACATCTGTTCCTCCAGATCAGCCAGTCCACCCACATGGCGCACCCTACGCTGCTCATACAGCGCCGCCACAGGTTCCGCCCGTGCCGCCTTACCGCGCGAGGCATGAACAGCCTTGAACGGCACCAATGGGTCCACCTGCCGCACGACCTCCTCGACCAGCTGCCCACCTTGGTTCACCTCTGCAACCAATCGCTCTGCATTGAACTCATCCATCGCTGCAATTGCGGCACGTGCCCACCCCGCCGGGCCAACACCCTGTACAGTGCGGTCCGCCAGAACAATTCCGCGCCAGTCCTGTGGCGGCCCCTGCAATTGCGCACCCACCACCACAATCCCGCACTCATCCGCCGCAGAACCAGAACTCACAGCAGGATCAAGCGCCACAACCACGCGATCCATCTTGGGTGCCTCTTTCAAACGGACGCCTTCTAGATCTTGCGAATTCCACAACGCACCATCAGCATCCGCCAACAACACCCCATCCAGCTCCTGCCGTCCCAATCGCGTCCCCGCATACCGCACCCGTACCTCTTCCAGAAACGAGGCCGCCAAATTCGCGCGGTTGGCTTCTGTCGCCGCATGGGTCGTCACCGTCGAAGGCGACGCCAACAAATCCTTTAACACACCAACATTCCGCGGGGTCGTAGTCACGCAAACCCGCGGCTGGTCCCCCAACCGCAACGCAAACTGCAACATATCCCAGGTGTCTCTGGCCTTCTTCCACTTCGCCAGTTCATCGACCCAGGCGGCATCAAACTGCGGGCCTCGTAACCCTTCGGGGTCATGCGCAGAGAAGGCCTTGGCCTCGGCCCCATTCGGCCAAATCAACTTATGTTCACCCGCCTTCCAAGTCGGTCGCCGGTCCGGTGGGCTACACGCCATTATGCCACTATCACCGAAAACCATGACATCGCGCACCTGGTCATAGGTTTCGCCAATCAACGCGACCCGCTTCGCCTTGCCCTCCTCCAACGGCAGACTCCCCTCAACCATCGACCGAACCCACTCCGACCCCGCACGCGTTTTTCCCGCGCCGCGTCCCCCCATGATCACCCAAGACCGCCAATCCCCCTCCGGAGGCAGCTGATGCGGCATCGCCCAGAACTCAAAAAGGAAAGGGAGGGCACAAAGCCCCCCCTCCCCAATCTCAGTCAGAAACGTTTCTCTTACTGCAGCAGGTGCGGAGGCGAGCCAACCTGCACCCGACCTCAAATCGGGCTCTGTCCAAGTCGAGTGCGTACCCGCCCTGAGCAATCCCGGCTTGTTTGTTATGTTGTTCAACAAAACTCGTCTCCACTTTTTGACAGTTTCGGATCAGGCCCTCTACCTGACCCAATTGCTTGCCAGACCCAGCAAGGTCTGCATCCTCCCCGGCCTTGATCTGTCGGCGCAAGTCTTCCGCCATTTGCCGCAGATGGCGAATGGACTCCTCAAGAGACCGGAGCAAACCAGCCGTTTCAGAAATCCGCTCTTCCGGGGTAATCAATGTCATGTTGCCCGTTGACCTCATGCATGAGTGATCTCCGCACGAGAGAAACAAAAAACGACCGACAGGAGGGTATCCTGCGGCCGTCGCCCACTTCTTCTAGCATGACAAAACTTATAGCTTAGACCGTGCGCCGAGTCAAGGTTTTCCGCACCACACGCAACACCTAAGCGCCCGGTAACATTAACAAATTCCTAACACCGAAACGAAAAAGGGCGGATCCCAAGACCCGCCCCTCGTGTTTAGTTGTTGTTCCGTTGCGCTTCGATCTCTCGCCACTTTGCAACGTTACGATTGTGCTCTTGCAATGTCTCGGCGAACGCATGGCCACCTGTTCCATCAGCCACAAAGAACACGAAATCCGTCTCGTCCGGATTGACCGCAGCTTCCAAACTTGCCTTCCCAGGGTTGGCGATCGGTGTCGGCGGCAAACCGTTGATCAAATAGGTATTCCAAGGTGTGATCCGCCGCAATTCACTGCGCCGCAGCCCACGCCCCAAAATGGAGCGCCCCTTTGTTATCCCATAAATCACTGTCGGATCCGTCTGCAACTTCATCCCTTGGTTCAAGCGGTTAACAAAGACGCTGGCAACCTGACGGCGCTCCTCAGGAACCCCAGTTTCCTTTTCGATGATCGACGCCAGCACCAGCATTTCTTCCGCAGATTCCAGCGGTAAACCGTCGGGACGCCCTTCCCAAATCGCATTGACCAGCAACTCTTGTTTTTCTTGCATCTCCGCCAAAACCGCGGTGCGCATTGTTCCCGGCGTCACCTCATAGCTATCGGGTGCCAACAGACCTTCTTTCGGAATATCTGCGACATCACCTTTCAGCACATCCATCGCCTTCAGCGCTTGCACAACCTGCCAAGAGGTCACCCCCTCAGCCATCGCAATCCGATACCGCGTATCTGGTTCAGCGCGCTTTTCTGCATAAGCCTCAGGCGCATCCCCCTCGGCAGGGTTGAACGATGCCAGTTCCACGAACTTCTGAGTGACAGGATCCAGCTCCCGGATCAGTGTCTGAGACCGCGTTACGCCAATCCGATAAACAATTTCGGTTCCACAGGTGCTGGCACCACCGCGTGTGATTTCATCGACGATGGCCTCCATCGAGGCCCCCTCAACCACCAAGAAACTGCCAGCCTTCAACCGACTTGCTTTGTCACTATAGTCCGCTCCAAGCCGAAAGATCGCGCCGCTCGTAACAGCACCCTGCTCTTCTAGCTTCTTGCTTACCTTTGACATGTTCGACCCGCGCTCAACCCGCAGGCAAATTGCAGACTCCAGCGGACCGGCATCGGTATACTGTGACTTACCCCAAAGGATCAGCCCGGCACAAAGAAACATGCCAACCGCCAAAACGCTCAGCATGTTCGAGGCGAGACTGCGCCACATTTAGTCGGCCTTCCCGAAGATCACGCTGGCATTGGTGCCACCAAATCCAAATGAATTGGACAAGGCCACATCAATCTTGCGCTCGCGTTTTGCATTCGGGGCCAAATCCAAAGCCGTCTCAACTGCCGGATTATCCAAGTTGATTGTAGGTGGCGCCACCTGATCCCGAATAGCGAGGATCGAAAAGATCGCCTCAATCGCGCCAGCAGCACCCAGCAGGTGTCCCGTCGCAGATTTTGTCGACGACATCGTGGTACTTGCAGCGTGATCGCCCAACATACGCTCTACAGCGCCCAACTCAATGGTATCCGCCATGGTCGATGTCCCATGCGCGTTGATATAATCCACATCCGATGGTTCCAGACCTGCACTGCGCAGCGCTGCGCGCATCGAACGTTCTGCGCCATCCCCATCTTCAGCCGGGGCTGTAATGTGATACGCGTCACCTGACATACCATAGCCCAGCACTTCGGCATAAATCTTGGCACCACGTGCTTTCGCATGTTCGTATTCTTCCAACACGACAATCCCCGCGCCTTCGCCCATGACAAACCCGTCTCGGTCAGTGTCATAGGGACGGCTCGCGGCTTTTGGATCATCCGCGTATTTGGTCGACAGTGCCTTGCATGCGTTGAAACCAGCAATGCCAATCTCACAAATGGCACCTTCACCACCGCCAGCAATCATAACATCCGCATCGCCCAATTTGATCAACCGGCTCGCATCCCCAATCGCATGCGCACCTGTGGAACAGGCAGTCACGACAGAATGGTTCGGGCCTTTAAAGCCAAACTTGATCGAAACCTGACCCGAGATAAGGTTGATCAGTGCGCCCGGAATAAAGAACGGAGACACCCGACGTGGGCCACGATCCCGGATCAGGTTGGCGGTGTCGGCAATCGACCCCAATCCCCCAATTCCGGACCCGATCATCACACCCGTGCGAATGCGTGATTCTTCGTCTTCCGGCATCCAATCGGCGTCGCGACAGGCCATCTCGGCAGCAGCAACGCCATAAAGGATGAAATCATCAACTTTACGCTGCTCTTTTGGCGCCATCCACTCATTTGGATTGAACGTGCCCTCAGTGCCATCCCCACGCGGCACTTCGCACGCATAGGTTGTGGTTACACCCGATGCTTCGGCATCGAACAATGTGATCGGGCCTGCACCGGACTGCCCGTCCAGCAGCCGTGACCAGCTCTCCTCGACCCCACTGGCCAACGGAGTGACCAACCCAAGACCGGTTACAACTACTCTGCGCATGACTGCCCTCTTGCCTGCTTGCATTTAGGAAATGCTCATACCCCGGCCAAGGGCTCGGGGGCAAGAGCAACGGCCCCCTTGACCCTAGCACTTTTCTGCCAGTGGCCCGGAAATCAGGCAAAAAATCGCATTTTCTGCCTGATCAGATGTTTTTCCAGCCCTGTTACTGCAACTCAGCCACTGGCTCTGGGCCTGGCTGTGCAACGGCCAATGCTTCGGCCAGATCCACCGTTTTGCGATACAACGCACGACCGACAAGAACACCAGCAATGTTCGGAATGTAAGTCAGACGCGAAATATCATCGACAGAACGCACCACACCGCTTGCAACCACAGGTGATTTCGCCTTTTCGGCAACCCCCGCGATCAACCCCAGCTGCGCTTCGACATCTTCCATGTCACTGTCAATATCAGTCACGATAATTGCGGCAAACGGCGCATCCGAAAAGGCTTCGATAAACGCCTCAGGAGTAAAGGCGCTGGACGACCGCCAGCCCTCGGTCATGACTTGCCCCTGCCAGACGTCAACTGCCAGAACGATCTGATCCGGGTGGTGTTTCGCCAGCTCTTTGATCAGCTCTGGATCACGCGCCGCAAGCGTTCCAACGACCACCCGGCCTACGCCTTTGTCGATCCAATGTTCAATCGCTTCGCGGCTGCGCATTCCGCCACCCAGCTGAACAGGGATGCCTGCGGACCGAATGATCTCTTCAATCAGTTCTGCATTGCCATCTTCACCTTCGATTGCATCGAAGTCAGTGATGTGCATCCATTCGGCCCCTGCCGCGGCAAACCCGCGGGCTGTTTCGACTGGATCCACATGCCACAGCATGGCTGAATCCAAACGCCCCTTGTCAAGCGTCACACAACGCCCCTTCTGGAGCTCCATAGTCGGATATATCATCATGTGCCATTTCCTCTACTAAAGGCCACATCGAACCAGTGTAGCATATCCAGCCCGAATTTCCGAAAGCCGATCAGAACGGCATCACCTGTCCTAATTGCGGCGTGATCGGATCAAACTTTATTTGGCGGACCATTTCGACGCATCAACTGCACAGGCGTCCCTTTAAATTCGGCCTGTCTCAGCACGTCATATCCAAGCTTCTCAGCAACCCGAAACGAGGACACGTTGTCCTCGTCGATAATAGCGACCAAGGGTCCCGGCATGATCCGGTCAAACCAGTCGTGCGCCGCGCGGGCAGCCTCATAGCCCAGGCCCTGCCCTTGGGCCATCGCTGACACGATCCAACCCGCTTCAGGAAACGAGTCGAAATCTTCACCCAACTCACGGTTGGTGAAAAAAAATCCTGCCTGTCCGATCATCTGACGCGTACTTTGCTGAACTATGGCCCACTGGCCAAACCCCGTCATTTGCCAATGCCCGGCATTGCGCAAAAACGCATCCCAGGATTCGCCCCGTGTACGCGGTTGCCCACCAATATGGCGCACAACATCAGGCGAAGCCCAAATCTCTGAAAATCGATCAAAATCTTCCGGTCGCATTGCACATAGTGTCAAGCGAGCGGTGTTTATCATTGGAATGGAACGGATCATTGAACGCCGGTTCCTTTTATCTGCCTCAACCCTAGGGTGCAGATGCAAACCGCTCAATGCAAGCACGATATAGGTGCCACAATAAAAAAGGCGCCTCCCTGCCGGGAGACGCCTGATTTTCGCTCACGCGAAGTGTCGCTTAGGACGCTTCGGTGATGAATTTAACTGCATCGCCAAACGTTTGGATGGTTTCGGCTGCGTCATCAGGAATCTCGATGCCGAACTCTTCTTCGAAGGCCATAACCAGCTCAACAGTGTCGAGGCTGTCTGCGCCCAGATCGTCGATGAACGACGCATTCTCGGTCACTTTATCTTCTTCAACACCCAGGTGCTCTACAACGATCTTCTTTACCCGATCTGCGACGTCGCTCATGGTCATTCCTCATTATTCAGGGCGTTGTGCCCGGTTCTGCCCTTGCCCGCACGGGGTGGCTTGGTTTTGCCCGGTTCGGGCGGTTAAGGTCCCGGGTATCCGGGGGTGCAAGGATCAGCCCCATCGACCGACCCCGTAAGATTGTGCGCCGCCTATAGCACAGACAACGACAGAGGCAAACGCTTTCCCGTCTGCCCCTAAGTGGCTCACAACATGGCCATGCCACCGTTAACATGCAAGGTCGAACCCGTCACATAAGCAGCTTCGGGGCTTGCCAAATACAACACAGCAGCCGCAATTTCCTTGGGATCGCCCATCCGGCCGGCTGGCACCTGTGCCAGAAGACCGCTCTTTTGATCATCCGTCAACTTTTCAGTCATTGCAGTGGTGATAAAACCGGGCGCCACTGTATTCACAGTGATTCCCCGGCTCGCCACTTCGTGTGCTATGGATTTTGCCATGCCAACCATGCCTGCTTTTGATGCGGCATAGTTCGCCTGCCCTGGATTACCAATGGCGCCAACAACGGACGAAATATTCACGATCCGCCCCCAACGCGCTTTCATCATGCCGCGCATGACGCCACGGCACAAACGCATTGTCGCCGTCAGATTCACGTCAATCACACGATCCCATTGGTCATCCGTCATACGCATGAACAGATTGTCTTGCGTGATGCCCGCGTTGTTTACCAAGATATCAACCGACCCCATCGCCTCAGCCGCTTGCTTAGGCAGCGCTGTGACAGCTTCGGCATCGCCCAGATTACACGGCAACACATGCGCGCGCTCGCCCAGATCATCCGCCAACGCCTGCAACGGCTCAACGCGTGTGCCCGACAGCCCTACTGTTGCGCCTGCGGCATGCAAGGCACGCGCAATATCGCCACCAATACCACCCGAAGCACCGGTGATCAGCGCGTTTTTTCCGGTCAAATCAAACATAACATGTTCCTTTTCGCGCCCGCAGTCAGTGCTGCGGGTCTTGTCGTTCTTGTTTGCGCAAGCCCTGAATTACAGCAGCTTTTGCACATCATCCGGTGTACCAACAGCTTTAGAGGCAATCGACCGGTCAATTTTGCGGATCATACCCGACAGTGCCTTACCTGCACCAATTTCCCAAGCCTCAGTAACGCCCTGCGTCGCCATGTACTGCACGCTCTCACGCCAGCGTACAGAACCGGTCACCTGCTCAACTAGCAACTGTCGGATCACATCCGGATCAGTCACGGTTTCAGCCCGCACATTCGCGATCAAAGGCACAGCCGGTGCTTTGATTTCAACAGCGGCCAAGGCTTCTGCCATGACATCCGCCGCTGGCTGCATCAATGCACAATGGAACGGGGCACTCACCGGCAACATAACAGCCCGCTTTGCACCCTTTTCCTTGGCAATCACAGCGGCCCGCTCAACCGCAGCCTTGGACCCAGAGACCACAACCTGCGTTGGGTCATTGTCGTTTGCCGCTTGGCACACGTCACCTTGCGCAGCCTCCTGTGCAACCGCCTGTACCGCGGCCAGATCCAACCCCAAAATTGCCGCCATAGCCCCTTCGCCCACAGGCACAGCACTTTGCATGGCTTGTCCACGGGTGCGCAAAAGGCGCGCGGTGTCGGCGACCGAAATCGCGCCACTTGCGGCCAAAGCGGAATATTCGCCCAACGAATGCCCTGCAACAAAGCCCGCTTTGGCAATGCCTAGCCCTTCGGCCTCGAGCGCCCGCATGGCAGCCATGGATGTGGCCATCAACGCAGGCTGTGCATTTTGTGTCAGCGTCAACTCGGCAATATCGCCTTCCCAGATCAGCGCGCTCAGTTTCTCACCCAAAGCTTCGTCAACTTCGTCGAAAATAGCCTGCGCAGCCGGATAGCTCTCCGCCAGTGCCTTGCCCATGCCAATAGCTTGTGCACCCTGTCCGGGGAAAACAAATGCGATAGTCATACGTGACTTCTCCCTTAAAATCGTTGCCAGCGGGTTTAGACTGTGTGCCACCTCCGCACAAGCTCTGCATCCAGACACTGCACCTGTGCAACAACGCAAGTTGCAGACCACTCGGCAGGCGGTAATGTGCATATAGATAGCGTTACAGGAGCCCCCATGCCCTATTCCAACACTCACAGCACCTATGGAGGCGTTGCCAAGACCTTTCATTGGCTCACTGCCCTGCTGATGTTCACCGTGATTCCCGTTGGGTATTTCGCCAACGATCTGGCCCATGCGATCACAGATCCGGCGATCACCACAACCGAGGCCGACCTGACACAGGCTGCCTTCCTGTTCTCGCTGCACAAAACCTTGGGCGTGATTTTGTTCTTTGTGGCAATCGCCCGCGTTCTCTGGGCCCTCACCCAGCCCAAGCCCGGACTTTTGAATGCCGATAACATCCCCGAAGCCTTTGCCGCTGAAACCATCCACTGGCTGCTCTATGGTTCCCTGATCCTCGCCCCGCTCAGCGGCTGGATTCACCACGCCGCCACGACCGGGTTCGCCCCAATCTGGCTACCCTTTGGGCAATCTCTTCCCTTCGTTCCCAAAGACCCAGCCTTTGCGGAATTCATGTCCGGGTTACACTATGTCTTTGTGTGGACATTGATTGCCGCCTTGGCGCTGCATATCGCGGGGGCCCTCAAGCATCACATCATAGACCGCGACTCGACACTGCGCCGTATGCTTCCCGGTGCGCCGGACATCCCAGAGCTCAGCCCACAGACCCACAGCGGTATGCCGCTTGTCGCCGCGCTTTTGCTTTGGGGGGCAGCCTTTGGAGTCGGCACATTCATCGGCGTTTTCGACCACTCCGCATCACACACCCAAAGCGCTGAGCTGGAAGCCGTTCAATCCGACTGGGTCGTGCAGGACGGAACACTCGGACTTACCGTTACTCAAATGGGCAGCCCAGTCACCGGCAGTTTTGCCGACTGGACCGCTGCAATCACATTTGACGACCCAGACACATCGGGTCCGGCCGGTGCAGTAGATGTCACCATTGCGATCGGATCGATTTCCCTTGGATCCGTCACAAGTCAGGCGGTTGGCAAAGACTTCTTTGACGCCGCTATCTTCCCAACCGCCACGTTCAAAGCAGACCTGTTCAAAACGGAAACCGGATACGAGGCCCGCGGGCCACTCACTATTCGGGACAAATCAGTCGATATCATCCTGCCCTTTAGTTTGGACCAGCAGGAGAACACGGCAATTATGACGGCTGAAACCCACCTCAACCGATTGGACTTCGGGGTTGGCAGTCATATGCCCGACGAGGGATCATTGGCCTTTGGCGTTACCGTTTCGGTAACCTTGACCGCTACACGCAGCGAATAAAGCCAAGCCACACCATTCCAAAACAAAAAAGACCGCCGACAAATTCATGTCGGCGGTCTCTTAGATTAAAACAAGTATATCTGGATTACTCAGCTTTCATCGCTTCAACCGAGATATTCAGGTGAACTTCATCACCCACAAATGGCGCGAATTTGCCGACGTTAAAGTCTGACCGTAGCAAAGTCGTGGTCGCATCAAACCCGGCCCACGGCTTGCCCGCCATCGGGTGATCACCTGCTTGGTTCAGCTTTGCATCCAAAACAACAGCTTTGGTGACGCCATTCATGGTCAGGTCACCTGTGATATTTGCTGTGTTTTCACCCGTTACTTCGATCCCTGTTGAGGTAAACGAAACAAGATCCGTGTCTTTGGCACCAAAGAAGTCGTCAGACATAAAATGCCCATCACGCGCTTCCCAGCCGGTAAACATCGACTTCACAGGCATTGAAACCTCAACCGAAGAGGCCGCAGGATCTTCCTGATCAAACATGATCACGCCTTCGAATCCGGAGAACATTCCATATGTGGTCGAAAAACCCAAGTGGTTGTAGTTGAACAGAACCTGGCTGTGGCTGGAATCCAGAACGTATTTTTCAGAAGCGGCCAAACCGGCAGTTGCGAAAGTGGCCAAAGCAGCGGCAAGCAGAGTTGTTTTCATGGAAAAGCTCCGTAGAGAATAAGTAAACGCACGTCCAAGCATTTGAACGCGCTCTTAAACAGATGGGCCACCAACCGGTGGCACTCAACTCTCTATTCTCTAACAGACTGTGTGATCAAATGAACATCACGTGAGTTACGCGGAAATTGTGACGTGATCGCTCAGTTGCGTACGAAGAGTGTGACGGATCTCTGCGGTTTCGATGGGCAACCGCATCAGCAAGCTGCCATCCACATCAAAAAGTTCTACAAAATGTTCGTTGAATCGTACACTTCCCAAGCTGTCATAGCTGCGACGAAGAACTGTCTGAGGGCGTCCGCGATTGTTTTTCTGTAGCACTCGAACTTCACGGCGAATGGAATCGAAATACGCCTCGGGCTGATTGTCGACATGATGCATCATCAGCAAAGCCAAACCGCACAGCAAGAAAAACAACGACGTTCCCAGCTTCATCAGCGCCAAATCAGCCGACAGGTTCGATCCGGGAAAAATCCACATCGTCGCGGATCCCAAAATCAAGGCGGTGCCAACAATTCTGAACAAAACAGTGCGAATGGGCCAGTTCGGAGCAAAACAAATCATCAACGGCACTTTGTTCTCATATGAGGAAAGTGCGGGCAAAGTCTGAAACGTTTGGGTTTGAACGGCAGTCATATCATTTGCACCCTATACAGCGGTCATAAACGTCGTGGGATAAATCCCGTCATGGTTAATGATTGCTAAACAAAACGTCAGGAATGGGGCACCAAAGCGGTCAAAGGGCGGCATGCCTGTCCTGTAACACCGCAACGTCTACGGGGCTTGCTCCCGGCTCCCAACCGTGTATATGGAGCCATCCGTTTGCAAGACAGATCGAACCGCGCAGTCTCTCGTGGTGGGGCCGCAAACGGCATTTGCCCCGCCTTTGAAATGCGCCTTGAAAGAAACAGGAGTTCACATGCCCCTTTATGAGCATGTCATGATTGCGCGCCAGGACTTGTCCAACACGCAAGCCGAAGGCCTCATCGAACATTTTGGTGCCGTACTGTCCGACAATGGCGGCAGCCTTGTCGATCACGAGTACTGGGGCGTCAAAACGATGGCCTACAAGATCAACAAAAACCGCAAGGGCCACTATGCCTTCCTGCGTTCGGATGCACCTGCTCCGGCCGTTCAGGAAATGGAACGCCTGATGCGCCTGCATGACGACGTGATGCGCGTTCTGACCATCAAGGTCGACGAGCACAAAGAAGGACCTTCGGTCCAGATGCAGAAGCGTGACGAGCGCGAAGGCCGCCGCGAGCGCCGCTGATCTTAGCTTGAGAAAAGGACACTAAACCATGGCTGCAAAACCATTTTTCCGCCGTCGCAAAGTCTGCCCCTTCTCGGGCGACAACGCACCGGCGATCGACTACAAAGACACTCGTTTGCTGCAACGCTACATCTCTGAGCGTGGCAAAATTGTTCCCTCGCGGATCACAGCCGTATCGGCGAAAAAGCAGCGTGAATTGGCTCGTGCCATCAAACGCGCCCGCTTCCTCGCCCTGCTGCCCTACGCCGTGAAGTAAGGAGACCTGACAATGCAAGTTATCCTTCTCGAACGCGTTGCGAAACTGGGCCAGATGGGCGACGTCGTAGACGTTAAATCCGGTTACGCACGCAACTTCCTGCTGCCTCAGGGCAAAGCTAAAACCGCTTCGGCAGCCAACTTGGCCGCGTTCGAAACGATGAAAGCTCAGCTCGAAGCACGCAACCTGGAAACCAAAGCAGAAGCCGAAGCATTGGCCGAAAAGCTCGACGGACAGCAGTTCATCGTGATTCGCTCTGCTTCTGACGCGGGTGCACTTTACGGTTCCGTTACTCCACGTGACGCTGCCGAAGTTGCAACTTCCGAAGGTTTCTCGGTCGATCGCAAGCAGGTTGTTCTGCTGGCACCGATCAAGGATCTGGGTCTGCACACTGTTCAGGTTGTTCTGCACCCTGAAGTTGTTGCAAACATCGACATCAACGTGGCTCGCTCGGTTGAAGAAGCCGAACTGCAAGCTTCGGGCAAATCGATCCAGGAACTGGCTGCTGAAGAAGAAGCCGCTGCAGAATTCGAAATCTCGGAACTGTTCGACGATATCGGTTCAGCTGCATCCGACGACGACGATGCGCCGGCTGCTCCTGCAGAAGACGACAGCAACGCCTGATCGGCCTGCTCACGTATTTCAAAGAAAAGCCGCGCAAACCCTTGCGCGGCTTTTTTTGTTTCACGAATTGGGATGGGTTACCCCAGAATGGAATACGGTTCTTCAACGCCATAAAACACGCCCGCATCAACATCCACAGTGTCGATCAACGTGTTCAAAATGACGACCCGCCCAACTTGATCTCCGTCGTGCGCGCCCCCATTGCCGCCTTGGTTGCTCACAAACGTCAGGATGGTGTCATCACGGCCATTTCCATCGAAATCCGTATGCGTCACAGTATCAAGATTCACAGTATGACCCGCAAACTCTAACGTATCCCCTTGGTTCGCGCGGAAATCTTTGACGATTTTGGTGCCCATCGTCTCGACCCAATGATCGTGTACATTGTCGTTTTCCCCGGCAACGCCATTCATTGAATAGTCGATATTTCCGGTGTCATCCGTGTGTTTGTCCAAAATTTCCTGCTTTGCATCGATCAGCCACCGAAATTCAAACCGATCCGCACCGCGCCCCCCAATCAAAACATCGGTGTCACTCAGGGGTTCATCGGCGTTTACAAGCGCATTCGCGTCTTGTGCCGGAATGGGTTCACCGCCCCAACTAAAGCCATATAGCAGATCATCGCCCTGCCCCCCTTTCAGAGTGTCATCCCCGGCGCCCCCTTCCAGCAGGTCATTGCCCTGACCGCCGATCAGCACATCCTCGCCATCGCCTGCAAAGAGCCGGTCATTCCCTGCTCCGCCCCGAAGCGTGTCATTGCCCGTTCCGCCGCTAAGGTCGTCAACGCCCTGACCACCCCAAAGCTGATCATCACCATCGTCTCCAGCAAGGTAATCATTCCCCTGTCCGCCGCGCAGTAGATCGTTACCAGCCCCGGCAAACAGAAAATCATCGCCAGTCCCGCCGCGCATATCATCGTCGCCACCGCCGCCATCCAGGATATCGGCCCCTGTGCCACCGCGCAGTTTGTCGTTGCCTAACCCGCCGGATAGGTAATCATCGCTCTGGCCACCCCTGACATCATCATTACCCTCGCCACCCTTTAGAACATCGGCACCTTGACCGCCTTTCAACAGATCATCGCCCTGCATCCCAAAGACAAGGTCATCGCCAGCACCGGCTAGTACCACATCCGCACCAGCCCCGGCATCTACGGTATCATTCCCGCCCCGACTGCGGATGCGATCATCACCTTCTAGGCCAAGAATTAGGTCTTCTAAGCTTGTTCCTTTGAGGATGTCGTTGTCGATCGTTCCGATGATTTCGCCCATGAGTTGTCCTTTTTCAAATTTCAACACGCCAACAACACAGTATCGGCGTGCATGTTATGAATTAGATACAACCTTAGATTGTTCAGTCAACCGATATTGATTTCGACCTGAGGCGACTTAACCGGAAAGCCTGCGCGCAAAATGGCTCGAACAAGCACAGGGGCCACAAGGTGGGTTGCGCCCGCTCCAAAGGCCGATATTTTCTAGGCAACAATAAGGGGCTCCTCATGTCACATCTTAATCGTCGCACCTATTTACTGTGTGCTGGCGCCGCGTTTACCCTTGCTGCATGTGGCGGGAAATCCGAACCTGCCTCCAAAGCGGCCCCCGAGGGCCCACCACTTTATCCCAATGAAACACCCGAATTGCGCAAGTCGATCAACTATTGGGCCGACCACTATGAGCTGCCGCGCGAGCTGGTGCACAAACTGGCTATCCGGGAAAGCACCCACCGCCCATGGGCGGTCAATCGCCCATACTACGGCCTGCTTCAGATCCTGCCAGCGACTGCCCGCTCTATGGGTTTCCGGGGTAAACCAAACGATCTGCTAAATGCAGATACAAATCTGGAATTTGCGGGGAAATATTTGCGTGGGGCGTGGCTCTTAGCAGATGGCGACCAAAGCAGAGCCATCCGCCTCTATGCATCGGGATATTACTACGAAGCCAAGAGACGCGGTATGTTGGTCGAAACAGGTCTGGTGCGGCCAACATTACAATGATTTGCAACCAGCAGAGGCGATAATTCCGCCCCTACTGGTCAAAGGTAAGCTTAGTCCTCAGAAGACATGACTTTCCAGATGGCAGCCCCAATTGCTGCCCCGATGAGGGGTGCAACCCAGAACAACCACAACTGCGACAAAGCAGGGCCCTCTGCGAAGAGAGCGACCCCGGTAGAGCGCGCCGGATTAACCGACGTATTGGTAACCGGGATTGTAACCAAGTGGATCAACGTCAAGCCCAGACCAATCGCAATCGGTGCAAACCCTGCAGGGACACCAGACGACGTTGCACCCAAAATGATGATCAAGAAGAACGCAGTCATAACAACTTCGATGATCAGTCCGGACATCATGGAATAGCCTTGTGGCGATGCTTCGCCATATCCATTCGTGGCGAATCCCCCGACACCAGTGAACCCTTCGCCCCCTGAAACGATCAAATAGAGGACAACCGCCCCGCCAATTGCCCCGACAACCTGTGCCACCCAGTAAGGTAACAATTCTTTTGCGTCGTGGCGCCCGGCGATAACCAGTCCCAACGTAACGGCGGGATTAAAGTGCCCTCCGGAAATTCCCCCAACAGCATAAGCCATTGTGAGCACCGTCAAACCAAACGCGAGGCTTACACCCAGCCAGCCAATCCCAACGTCAGCGACGCCAGCGGCCAAAACAGCACTGCCACAGCCCCCGAGCACGAGCCAAAAGGTTCCTACAAATTCAGCCATCAGTTTGTTCATCATTTACACTCCTCCCAAAGCGGTATCACTATGGTAGCACCATTTTTGTAAATTTGCTGAAGGATAACGCACACCGTTGACCAATCTTGGATCTTCGTTGCGTTCATGCCAGCATACGCGCTGTGATTTTTTAACATAAACACGGCATTCCAAGACGCTGTTTAAAAACCGTTTTCCTAACCACGGCTATGACCTGCAAAAATTCCGTTACGTCACCTCACAACCAAAGCACGAAAATATTGATTACTATTACCCATTAGGTCAATGTTTCGCGCGTAACTTAGGCGAATGAAGCGTAGCCCGTTCCACCTCTGGGCGACATAATGGACAGCTCTGTTTTCCAGGGCGAAAGTGTATTTAGTAAAAGGTAGTAACATGGAAACAGTCGATACCCTCGTTGGGCAACGCATACGCGCAAAACGCTTGTCTGCCGGCATGAGCCAGGCAGAGCTAGGACGTGCAATCGGTGTCCGGTTTCAGCAGGTTCAAAAGTATGAATCTGGTGTAAACCGAGTCAGCGCATCACGACTCTGGGCCATTGCCGAAGTGCTTGATGTACATGTTAGCCACTTTTTTGAAGGCATCCGCCCCTCAAAAACAGGTACGATTGATGGTTCCGCCCCTCCCAAAGATGATCTAGACTTTCTAAAAGACCAGGATGCCATGGAACTGGTGTCCATCTATCGCGGCCTTCGAGCAACCCACCGGCATGCGGTTTTGTCCTTTGTGCGAAGTTTAACGCAGGATGACAAAAAAGAAGAGCTCAGCGCGGTAACCTGACCCAACCGGGCTGCTGCCCGAATGAGAGGTACGGAACGTGAATCTGATTGATCTTGGCACACTGCCGCAACCGGAAACTCAGTATACTGAGTTTCTTCGGCAAGTTTGCGAGCGATTTGAAATGGATCACGCGGCGTATGCGGGCCTGAACCCATGGGAAGGCACCATTCACGGGCATGTGACTTACAAGGATGATTGGAAAGATCATTACACCCAAGAGGGTTTTCATCTGATTGATCCGACACTTCACATGACCCAACGCAGCATCGCACCGGTTGATTGGGTCCGCCTAGAACGCAACGAAGACTTCAAACGGGTTTTTCGGGATGCCAACGATTTTGGACTATGCGACCAAGGTCTGACAATCCCCGTTCGCGGACCTTACGGGGATGTTGGCCTGCTCAGTGTGACCAGAGACTGTAGTTCTCGGGAATGGGGCAAGTTAATTCCAAATGTGATCAGCGATCTGCAATCGATGGCCGTTCACATTCATGATTCAGTCATGGGATCAGAAGCGCTGAGCGGTATTTTGTATCACCCATCGCTTTCTTCGCGTGAAGCTGAAATCCTGCAATGGATAGCTGCCGGTAAATCGCAGCAGGATGTTGGCGACATTCTCTCCATTTCGCATCGAACCGTCGAGGTTCACCTTCGATCCAGTCGAGAGAAACTTTGTGCCTTGACGACAGCGCAAGCAGTTGGCAGAGCAATCGGCATCGGCCTAATTGTGCCCAGCTAACCTCAAAATAGACCCAACTACGGGAATTCCCCAATAGTCCTCGGCCCCAAGTTAAGTAACGATTGGTTAAACACACCACTCGTAGGGGGACACTATGATTATTGTAATCGACTCATTGAACAAACACATGTTCACAGAGGTTCTTGACGAAATGTTTCGTCTGAGGGCTCGCGTTTTTGGGGATCGCTTGGGCTGGGATGTCAACATTGTTGACGGCAAGGAAATTGACGAATTTGATCACCTTGATCCTGCTTTTGTCGTGGGGCTGGACGACGAGGGGCACGTCGTAGCAGCAGTTCGCGCACTTCAAACGACAGGTCCGCACATGTTGTCGGACGTTTTTCATGACATTCTAGATGGCGAGGCACCACTTCGCAGTGCAACTGTTTGGGAATCTACGCGGTTTTGCGTCGACACTCAGCGGCTCAATCGCGGGAAATCCAAGAACTCAGTCTCTTATGCCACGTGTGAGCTGATGATCGGCTCGCTGGAATATGCCCGCCGTGCCGGCATACAGGACATCATCACCGTCATTGACCCGATCATGGATCGCGTTCTCAAACGCTCGAACAATGCCCCTTACGGGTACGTGGGCAAAACCGTTCCCATGGGTAAGGTCGCGGCTCTTGCAGCCATGCTTGATTGTTCCGAGGACCGCATTGATCGAGTTCGCGAATTTGCGGGTATCACCCATGACGTATTTCTAACCGAGGAAGAAGCGTTGAAAGTTTTTTCGAAATCCCACCCAATCACCACCGAGGTCCAAGACCAACCTACCCCTGCAAATCAGGACACTAAGCCTCTGACCATGCTCGAAAAATACTTTGCTGAGCAAATGCAGGCGGCCCAGTCTGAGGAAGATGTACAAGCGGTTCTTAAGCTGATCGAAGCGGTATCCGCGACAAATTCCCCAACACAACGTCAAGTGCTCTCACAGGTTCCACAAGCGCTCACAAACGAAGCCTGACACACACCAAAACCACTCACGAACGATCCACTCACGAAAAGAGCCGCCCCTTGGGGCGGCTCTACTCTTTTGGAAAAACGACTGCGCCGGTTTGAACCGGCGCTTTCGCTTAAGTCTTATTCTTCTTCCAGCGCTTCAACAGCCTTCTGAAGGTCGTCTTTGCTCACCTCTTTGTTCGAAACTTGAGCCAGTTCGAAAACATAATCGACAACTTTGTCTTCAAAGATAGGCGCGCGCATCTGCTGCTGCATCTGAGCGTTCTGCTGAACGAACTCAAAGAACTGGCGTTCTTGACCAGGGTACTGACGCGCCTGGTTCATGATCGCCTGAGTCATTTCCGCGTCAGTCACTTCGACTTCGGCTTTCTGACCAAGCTCTGCCAGCAACAAGCCTAGACGAACGCGACGCTCGGCCAGTTTTGTGTGCTCTTCTTTGGTTTCGATTTCGGGGTGATCGTGACCCTCAACTTCGGGGTTTTCTTCGTGCCACAGCTGGTGAGCGATTTGACCCGCTTCAGCTTCGACCAAAGACACAGGCAGTTCAAACGACACTTTGTCGTCCAATGCGTCAAGCAAAGCACGCTTTTGAACAGCGCGTGCTGCACCCGCGTATTCCGCTTCCAGACGCTCAGAAATCTGCGATTTCAATGCGGCCAGATCTTCGGCGCCGAACTTGGTTGCCAGCTCGTCGTTGATTTCCGCAGCAACAGGCGACTTCACCTCTTTGATGGTGCAGGTGAACACGGCTTCTTTACCGGCCAGATGCTCGGCCTGATACTCTTCGGGGAAAGAAACGGTGCAATCTTTGACGTCTTCGGCTTTCACACCAACCAGCTGCTCTTCAAAACCGGGGATGAAAGAGTTCGAGCCCAGTACCAGCGGGTAATCTTCGGCTGCGCCGCCTTCGAACGCTTCACCGTCAACCTTGCCAAGGAAATCCATGACAACCTGATCACCGTCCTGAGCCGCTTCGCCTGCGTCACGCGCAGCAAAATCCTGTGCGGTTTCTGCCAGGTTGGCCAACGCTTCGTCGACAGCTTCGTCTTCGGCTTTAACAACCATTTTCTCGAGCGAAATGGACTTCAGGTCAACTTCAGGGATCTCGGGCAGCGCTTCATAAGACATGGAAACGTTAACGTCGTCGCCTTCTTTCCAGTCGTCGTCGGTCATTTTGACGTCGGGCTGCATGGCGGGGCGGTCACCGGTTTCTTCGAAATGTGCGTTCATTGCACCATCGATGGTTTCCTGCATCGCTTCGCCCAGCACGCGCTGACCAAACTGCTTTTTCAGCATCGACATTGGCACTTTGCCTTTGCGGAAGCCTTTCATTTCAACTTCGGGCTGCGCCTCGACCAGCTTTTCGTTTACTTTTTCGTCCAGCTCGGCCGCAGTCACGGTAATGGAATAGCCGCGCTTCAGACCTTCGTTCAGCGTCTCGGTAACCTGCATCTGTTAGTCCCCATAGGATTCGGGGCGCGCAAATCAGGCGCGCCGGGCAAATTTGACGCCTTCTATTTGCCCAGCCCCGTCGGCGCAAGGGGCATTGCTACAGTTGAGGCAGTTTGCGCCGACAATTGCACGTTTCAAACAAAAACACGCCCTGCAAGCAGGGCGTGTTTCCACAATTCACAAAGGGGTGTGCCTTAGAATTTCCAGCGCGCACCAAACAGAATCGAACTCGCATCTTGGTAAGCAACAGTTGGGTCGCTCAGCTCATATTCACGGTAGCCGAGATAAACCTGTGTGCTAATGCTATCGATATCTTGGTTTACACCGATACCCATCGACTTGGATTTCCGTCCAACAAGTCCAAAATCGTTCCCGTTGTAGTAATCAATCGCAAACGATGTTTCCCCAAAATCAAAGAACGTAGCGTCGTAGCCTGCCTTGATATAGGTATAATCACCGTCGTTCTTTCTTGAACCTGCGGCAAAGGCGAAGTTCAACCCTGACTGCAGCCGGACTGCAGCCGAACCAAAGGTATCCTCAGTTTTGGTGCCATTCGCAAGATCACGGCGCGAGAAACCCAAAGCACCCGTGACTTTGGTACCGCCAAAATCATTCGCATACTTCAATGCAGCGTCGTAGTAGTCATCACTGTTCGTTTGAGACAGGATTTCCTGTCCAGCGGCAACAGAAACGGTGAACCCGCTAAAGGTTGGGCTATCATAACGAACACGGCCGCGACGGCCTCCGTCTAAGCTGGATATTACATCGCCAATTGTGACTGTCGAAAGAGCGCCCGTCGATGTACGGAACGCGAAACTACCTGCGGTGTCACTGATACCGACATACGTCGTCATGCCTGTTCCGCTGAAATCACTTTCAGCCACGCCGTCTGTCGCCATCGAACCTTGACCGACGTAAATCTTACCATAGGAATTGGTGTCGAACGCGAAATCAATGTGACGGAGGTTCGAGCGTGACCAGCTGACCCCGTCCGGCGTAGTATTGATAGTTACTGCATCAGACGAGCGCAGACCAAATGCTGTTTCAAATTTGAAACTAAACGATCCTTGATCATAAGGCTGCAACAGCAACAAGCCGACGCGGCTGTTCGAGTTCGCGTTATCCACGAAAGTGCTCTTTGATTGAGCACCATCATCGAAATACTGGTAGGCAGGAGAGAACTGACCATAGATCTTTACTGATCCACCGCTTTGGTTCTCATATTTCAGTTCCGCTGCTGCAGGAGCAGCAAATCCAACAGCTGCCAGAGCAAGTGCGGAAGTAATTTTGGTTTGTAGTGTCATAATTTTCACCATGAGGAGTTCTGGTTACAACGTGTATTTGAGATGGAAACACTGTGGCAATCTTCCAGAGTGAGACCCAAGCACGACCCTAACAATGGTTTTTGGGTCACACTTCAAAAATTCGATCGTCCCAAAAGACCTGTTTTTTATGGCTTTTGGGTATTTTCAAAATCCCCACCCAAAGGGGTTCAAGGAAAAAATCAAGCCAACGCATGCACCTAGCCAATACCAGCCATGCACTTTTCACATCTACTCTTGTGATGAGCCTACCATGTCAGCAACCTTTGAGCAATTTATTGCTGATCACAGTCAATTTAGTGGGGTTTCCCGCCACAAGGCAAAGCAGAGTTTTTCATAACCCCTATGTAATTGCGACCAGGGTATAGGTAATGGGGAAAAAAGCGCTTTGAGAACCATCTACTCCAACGGATGATTTGAATTGCCTTGGAGCAGATTGCAGGGACACCCAAACCGTTTTGCAACCGATGCGTTTGACTGAATATCACTAAGGCAGGGCATCTTTGACACTTGATTGGATAGCAGATGCTTCTGCATCGGGGCTCAGCGCAATAGATTGGGCATCAGGCATGCCAAGGCCCTTCAAAACCAAGTCTCTGTAAGAGTTAAGGTACTTATTCAGTTATTCGGATACGGCATGCATGCCCTCAAACCAGCAGGCAGCCCCTAATCCAAAGTTACCGCTGCCGCCCTCTACGCCCGCAGACAGCCAGTTTCAGCAATTCGCAAGGGCGTCTGCCAAAACCTTGTGAACAGCATCGCGCGGCACATCTGCCGTCACAAACGCCTGCCCGATCCCCTTGGCCAGGATAAACCGGAGCTGACCATCCACTACTTTTTTGTCTTGCGCCATGAGCTCTACCAGATGGTCTGCATCTGGCAGATCCCCAGCGATGTCCGATAGATCGGTTTTCATTCCCATAGCTTTCAAATGAGCCCGCACACGGCTTGGATCTTCTTGACTGCACAGTCCAAGACGCGACGACAATTCAAACGCCAGCGCACAGCCAATGGCGACCCCTTCGCCATGAAGCAATCGATCAGAAAAACCGGTCGCGGCTTCCAATGCGTGGCAGAACGTATGGCCCAGGTTCAACAGCGCACGATCCCCCTGCTCTGTCTCGTCACGGACAACAATGTCTGCCTTCATCTGAACGGATCGGGTTACGGCCTCGACCCGCTTGGCCATGTCGCCAGCCGCCAACGCAGGGCCTTGCGCCTCGAGCCAGTCAAAGAACTCGGAATCGCCTAACAAACCGTATTTGACCACTTCGCCGTAGCCAGCAAGGAAATCGCGCGCAGCCAACGTGCCCAGAACCGAGGTATCCGCCAAAACATGTGATGGTTGATGAAACGCCCCGATCAGGTTCTTCCCTTGCGGGGCATTGATCCCAGTCTTTCCCCCGACCGAGCTGTCAACCTGCGCCAACAGCGACGTCGGTATCTGAACAAACCGGACGCCACGCCGCAAAACAGCCGCCGCAAATCCAGTGAGATCCCCGATCACACCACCGCCAAAGGCAACGACAACATCGCGCCGTTCGATCTTTTGCTCCAACAGCCATTCAACCGTTCGGGTGAACTGCGGCCAGCCCTTGGTCGACTCGCCCGCCGGCAGGCTTAGCGACATCATATCGATGCCCGCGTCCGACAATCCCGCCCGCAATGTTTCCAGATGCAACGCCGCGACTGTCTCATCCGTCACAACCGCAACACGCGGGCGCACTAAAAACGGAGCAATCCGGGCGCCAGCATCGACCAACAGGTCTGGACCGATTTCAACATCATAGGCGCGATCACCCAACGCAACATGCACAGTTTGCAGCATTTACTCTGTTCCCAAGACATCAGGGCGGGCTTGCAATGCCTCAATCACCCGATCCACCATTTCTTCGATTGAGGCGTCCCCATCCGAGGCAACCGCCACACCCGCTTCGGCATAAAATGGGACGCGCGCATCATACAGCCCCGCCAATGTCGCACGTGGGTTCTCAGTCCGCAGCAAAGGGCGCGTATCTTTGTGGCGCACGCGCTGCCACAAAACATCCAGATCCGCCTTGAGCCAAACCGCAACGCCACGCTCTGAAATCATGCGGCGATTGTCCTGGGACAGAAACGCGCCGCCGCCCGTAGACAACACGCCACGCTCTTCATCCAGAAGACGCCCGATCACCTGACTTTCCTTCAAACGAAAGAAAGGTTCGCCATCGCGTTCAAAGATTTCCGGGATCGACATATTGGCCGCCGATTCGATTTCAGCATCGCTATCCAGAAACGGAACGTCCAACCGCGCAGCCAATGCCCGACCGACAGCGGTTTTTCCGGCCCCCATCATACCAACCATAACTATGGTTTTCCTGACTTTCAGCCCGGAGTGCGTAGGGTTATGTGCTGGGGTATGCTCAATTTCGCTCATTCCACCGTGAATGACGTGATCTTAGGAAAAAGGCCAGTTATAACTTGGTCAAAAGAACAAATTGAGGCACTGCACCATGATAAGCCGTCTGATCAAATTTCTAGTGTATCTTGTATGTTTATGCGTGATTGGGCTTGTGTTTTATGCCTATGTCGGCCCGTTCTTCGGGGTGGATTTTTCTGCCCAACAGAGCGAGGTGCGCCTTCCGGTGACCCTGAATGCCGATTAGACACCTGATCTTTGCACTTTTTCTACCTGTTACGGCTTGGGCTCAAAGTCCCTTGTCTGAAATCGAATGGCTCGACGAACCCAGCCCAGTCAGGTTGCCAGGTACCGTCCTGTTAGAACCGCCGGTGACGCAGACCGGACTGGGACCCGAGATCGACGTAAGCCCTCTCGAAGCCCTGCCCCCGCTTTTAGGGCTTGTTTCGCCTTCGGTGACTGGGCTGCCGATTGATCTGTGGCGCGGCAGCGCCCCTGCGCGGTTAGAGGCGCTGATATCTACGGTCTCTGTCCGGCAAAACCCGGCAATGCAGACCCTTTTGTATACGCTGTTGTTGTCTGAAACACGTGCCCCTGTGGGGTCCGGGGATCAACTGTTGCTCGCCCGACTTGATCGGCTGATGGCGCTCGGCGCAACAGATCCGGCGCAGGCTTTGCTCCAATTGGCAGGCCCGACCGATACTCAAGATCGGTTCCAGCGCTGGTTTGATGCAACCCTGTTGACGGGCGACGAAGATCGCGCCTGTGCAGCCCTGACCGCGGCCCCTCACCTCACGCTGGATTACGCGGCACAGATTTTCTGCAAAGCGCGCCGCGGTGACTGGCAATCTGCGCTTTTGACCCTCGAAGCGGCCCATGCTTTGGATCTGTTGCCTGCAGACGAGCTCGCCTTGCTGGACAGATTTCTCAGCCCTGACATCTATGATGGCGCACCACCCTTGCCGCAGGCATCGCGCCCTGACCCACTGACATTTCGATTGTTCGAAACCATTGGCGAACGCCTGCCAACCGCCTCGCTTCCGCGCGCTTTTGCAACGGCTGATCTACGCGACATTGCCGGATGGAAAGCACAACTCGAAGCCGCGGAACGTCTGACACGCGTCGGGGCCCTGACACCAAACCACCTTCTTGGTCTTTACACGGAACGCCGCGCCGCCGCTTCAGGCGGTGTTTGGGATCGTGTGCGAGCCGTGCAACAGTTTGAAACAGCTCTGCAAACAGGCAGCGAAGCCGCCATATCCAAAACGCTTACACCTGTCTGGGAGGCGATGAAGGCGGTGAACCTCGAGGTCCCCTTTGCGGATCTCTTTGCAGACCAGCTTGGGCCTCATTCCTTCAACGATGCCGAAATTGCCGAACTGGTTTGGAAAATCCGCCTGCTCTCGCCCGCTTACGAAGACGCCGCGCGTACACCGCTCGTGAACACTCGCGAGAACGCATTTCTGGCCGCCCTCGCTATGGGGGAACCGAACACAGCGCGCCCCTCTTCGCCCCTTGCCCGTGCCGTCGCAGATGGGTTTAACCCCCAAACCCCGATCCCTCAGGAACTTACCGAGATGATCCAAGATGGCCGTCTTGGCGAAGCCATTCTTGAATCCATGGCTCTTTTTGCCAATGGGGCTAAGGGAAATCATGGCGATCTGACATCAGCCTTTGCCACGTTTCGCCACGTAGGCCTCGAGGACATGTCACGTCGTGCAGCCCTGCAATTGTTGCTTTTGGAACGGAATTGACCTGATGAGCGGCCCCGCCACACATGACCTCTGGATCTCATCCTTTCTAGAAGCTCAGGCTGCTGAACTAGGGGCTGCCACCAATACGCTCTTGGCCTATGGCCGCGATCTACAAGATTTTTCTGGCTGGCTTGTTCACAACAACCAGACCTTTGACAGCGCAAGCCAAGACGAGGTCGAAGCCTATCTGATCAGTTGTGACTCTCAGGGTTTAGCCAAATCCACACGTGCGCGCAGACTGTCCGCAATCAAGCAAATCTATCGCTTTGCATTTGAAGAAAGCTGGCGAGAGGACAATCCGGCCATTCAGATCAAAGGGCCCGGCCGCGAAAAGAAACTCCCCCAGACGTTGGACGTGCTTGAGGTGGATCGGCTCTTGGACGCAGCACGGCAATCAGGGCGCAATATTCGGGACCGTCTACGCAACACCTGCATGATGGAACTGCTCTATGCCACCGGAATGCGGGTGAGCGAACTCGTCTCCTTGCCGGTGTCGTCGGCACGTGGGGATCCGCGCATGTTGCTGGTATTGGGCAAAGGCGGCAAGGAACGTATGGTTCCGCTCTCTCCACCCGCGCGCGCGGCCCTCGAAGCGTGGGTTGCAGAACGCGATCTGATGCAGGAAGAGGCCGCTGCAAATGGCCTGCCAAATTCTAAGTACCTATTCCCGTCGCGCGGAAAATCCGGTTTCCTTACCCGGCATCGGTTTTATCTATTGATCAAAGAGTTCGCGGTGTCCGGCGGAGTTTCCCCAAACAAGGTGACTCCGCACACTTTGCGCCATGCCTTTGCCACGCACCTGTTGGCAAACGGTGCGGATTTGCGATCAATTCAGACTCTGTTGGGTCATGTTGATGTGGCAACAACCGAAATCTACACTCATGTTTTAGAGGAACGCCTGGCGGAATTGGTTCTTGAACATCATCCGATGGCAAAAGATCCCCCAAAAGACAAGGGCTAAGCCCTTGATCCGCAGTCTTGCCATGCTCATAACAGAGATAGCTTTAAGGACAAGATCGGCCCAATGGACCCTACCACCTCTATGATCGACAGCACATTCTGGATAACAACAGGTTCAATCCTGTTGCTGCTTGTTTTGTCTGGATTTTTCTCTGGCTCCGAAACCGCGTTGACGGCAGCCTCTCGGGGCAAACTGCGCACGCAGGCCGACAAAGGCTCGCGCGGGGCGCAAAAGGCGCTGGACATCACCGAAGACAACGAGCGTCTGATCGGGTCCGTCTTGCTGGGCAACAACTTGGTCAACATCCTGTCCGCCTCCCTCGCGACGGCCCTGTTTACGCGCTTGTTTGGGGAAAGCGGTATCGCCTTGGCAACGCTTGTGATGACCCTGCTTGTGCTGGTCTTTGCCGAAGTGCTGCCAAAAACCTATGCCATCATCCACGCCGAAAAAGCAGCCGCAGCCGTGGCGCCAATCATCGGGGTGATCGTCACTCTGTTTTCCCCCATCGTTGCCGCCGTCCGCTTTTTGGTGCGCGGTGTGCTCAGCCTGTTTGGCGTCAAGATCGATGCAGACAGCCACATGCTCGCCGTGCGTGAAGAGATTGCTGGCGCTTTGCATCTGGGGCACTCCGAAGGGATCGTTGAAAAAGAAGATCGCGACCGAATTCTGGGCGCATTGGACCTGAGCGATCGCGCCATCGAAGAGATCATGCTGCACCGTTCAAACATCGAAATGATCGATGCAAATGCCGATCCTCAAACCATCCTGCAGCAATGTTTGCAAAGCCCGCACACGCGCTTGCCCGTCTTCCGGGATGAACCTGAAAACATCATTGGTGTTGTTCACGCAAAAGACTTGTTCCGCTCGATGTATGCACAGGTTGGCGGTGCCGAAGGCGATACCAATAGGTTGATGGCCTTTGATATTTCCAAGGTGTCCAACCCCCCGTATTTTGTACCCGAAACCACGACGCTCGATGATCAGATGCGTGAGTTTTTGCGCATTCGCAGCCATTTTGCCTTGGTCGTGGACGAATATGGCTCATTGCAAGGCTTGATAACGCTTGAGGATATCCTCGAAGAGATCGTGGGTGAAATCACCGACGAATTTGACCCCGCCGCCGAGATGCAGGTCAAGAAAACCGATGACGGTCAGTTTCTGGTCGACGGCGCAATGACCATTCGTGACCTCAACCGTGCAACGGATTGGTCGCTGCCGGATGACGAGGCCAACACCGTGGCCGGATTGGTGATCCACGAGGCGCAGATGATCCCCACCGTGGGTCAGGTCTTTGCCTTTCACGGCTTCCGCTTTGAGGTTGTCACCCGTGAAGGGAACCGCGTCACCGGCCTGCGCATTCGCCCCCTCTAATGTGGTTTTCCAAGAACAGAAAGCCACGCCTGCACCGCCTTTAGGCGGTAGCGGGACACTGGGATTCTGGCTCCGGATTGTGTCAACAGCTCGTGACCTCGCAGTTCGATCACTTCCTGTCTCGCCACCCAATATGAACGATGCGTTTGAATACCGTCCGACAGCAAGACCTGCCCTAATAGATCTTTCATACGCGCCCGCAGCCGCACAGTGCCCATCGTGGTGTTGATGATAAGATAATGGTCTTCGTTACGGACCAGTTTCAAACTGTCTATGGGCAAGCTTCGCCCGTTCAACCGAATGAACCGAACCTCGGCGTTCGTCTTCTCACGATGCCTTGCCAGTTGGAACTGTGGATACAACCACAAAAACGCGGTCATCTCGCTCAGATGGGCCGCGACCAGGCTCTTGAGAAAAGTATGTTCCAACAAGGTCTCCCCTTGTTCGGGTTCCACACTCCCCGGGACTGCAGGAAACCAGGACGCAAACACCGTAAGTGCAAAAACCAAAGGCCCTGTTGCAAGAACCAAGGGCAGCGGCACAGATGTCAGCTTGCTCCAAAGGAAATACGGGACGGCGACCCAATGCGGTAGCAGCAATACATAAAGACAAATGCAACCCGCCCAGTACAAAGCGCGCACAGCAACGCCAGCGACCCCGCCAATGGTCTGCGCATCCCCCCAGACCATAACAAACATCAAAATTGCGAACAAAAACAGCATGTTCAGGCTTCTTATAAAGGCGTTCAATTCACGTATCGTGAAATACACAACCTTCCCATTCGTGAGCATAACGCGGTATTCGCGACTATCTTCTTTCTTCATGACAACTCTCAAGGCGAAACTATTACACCTTCAGAGCCGATGGTTTTCCTAAGCAAAAAACGCGCGGCCTCTCTGGGTCGGTCAGAGTCGCTAAGTGTGTTTTTTTGAGTCACGATTCAATGGGGACACTGGCCGCAGTTTTCCCCCACGCATTCTAAATGTAGCGGGAAAATGAGCCCCCGGAACCCCTTGTCAGGAGCACCGGGGGCTAACCCCGCAAACCAAACAATCACGCCACTCTGGATTCCTGTTGCGACATGTTTTGTCGGAAACGGATGTGCGCCCCCCATCGTTTCAGGGAACGGTACGGGCAAACAAGGAGGGAATTCATGAAAACCACCACGCGTGTGGCCGTCATTGGCGGCGGTGTTGTCGGCTGCTCAGTTCTGTACCATTTGACCAAACTTGGATGGTCAGACGTGATGCTGCTTGAACGCTCAGAGCTGACATCAGGCTCAACCTGGCACGCAGCAGGCGGTTTTCATACTCTCAACGGCGACACCAATATGGCGGCGCTTCAGGGCTACACCATCCGGCTCTATAAAGAACTCGAAGAGATCACTGGCATGTCCTGTGGCTTGCACCATGTGGGCGGTGTGACACTCGCCGACAATCAAGATCGATTTGACATGCTGCTAGCGGAACGCGCCAAGCATCGGTTCATGGGGCTTGAGACTGAAATCGTCGGGCCCGAAGAAATCAAAAAGATTGCACCTGTCACCAACACAGATGACATTATTGGGGGTCTTTACGATCCTTTGGATGGGCACTTGGACCCATCGGGCACCACACACGCCTACGCCAAAGCCGCGCGTATGGGTGGGGCGACAATCGAAACCCACTGTATGGTTCAGGAAACCAACCAGCGCCCGGATGGGACTTGGGATGTTGTCACCAACAAGGGCACAATTCACGCCGAACACATTGTAAATGCTGGTGGCCTGTGGGCCCGCGAAGTTGGGGCAATGGCCGGGATCTATTTTCCACTTCACCCAATGGAACACCAATATCTGGTCACAGATAACATCCCTGAAATCGAAGCAATCATTGATGGCGGCGGCGAACACCCCCACGTCATGGATCCAGCGGGCGAAAGCTATCTGCGCCAAGAAGGCCGCGGCCTGTGCATCGGCTTCTATGAACAGCCCTGCAAACCTTGGGCTGTGGATGGAACCCCGTGGAATTTCGGGCACGAATTGCTGCCGGATGATTTTGACAAAATCACCGACAGCATTGAATTTGCATATGAACGGTTTCCTGTATTGGCCACGGCTGGTGTTAAATCTGTGATCCATGGCCCCTTCACCTTTGCACCTGATGGCAACCCGCTCGTTGGCCCGGTTCCGGGAGTGCGAAACTATTGGTCCGCCTGTGGTGTGATGGCCGGGTTCAGCCAAGGCGGCGGCGTTGGCCTGACATTGGCGCAATGGATGATCGACGGAGAACCCGAACGAGATGTCTTTGCGATGGACGTCGCCCGGTTTGGCGACTGGATCGGCCCCGGCTACACCCGTCCCAAGGTTATCGAAAACTATCAAAAACGCTTCTCGGTCTCTTATCCAAACGAAGAACTGCCGGCCGCGCGTCCCAACCGCACAACCCCAATGTTCGACACCTTCAGCAATCTGGGCGCCGTCTGGGGCCAGCAATTCGGGCTTGAGGTCGCGAACTATTTCGCGCAGGGCGATGAGCCAACATATGAAACACCGTCATTCCGCCGCTCCGACGCCTTTGAGGCCACTGCCCGCGAAGTACGCGGCGTTCGCGAAGCTGTCGGCATCAACGAAGTACACAATTTTGGCAAATACCTGATCAAAGGCGCAGGCGCACGCGCTTGGCTGGATCTGATCATGGCTGGGCGCATGCCCAAGCCGGGGCGCTTGTCTCTCACCCCTATGTTGTCGCCAAAGGGCAAGCTGATCGGGGATTTCACCGTCTCTTGTCTCAGCGAAACCGAGTTCCAGCTCACCGCCTCTTATGGCAGTCAGGCGTTCCACTACCGCTGGCTTCTGCAACATGCAGATGACAGTGTAAGCGTCGAAAATATAAGCGATAAACGGAATGGATTTCAGATCGCAGGGCCCAAAGCCGCCGCCGTCCTGTCGGCCTGTACACATGCAGATCTGAGCGACTTCAAATTCCTGGATGTCCGGCGCATGACCATAGGCATGACCGACTGTATCGTTCAGCGCGTGAGCTATACCGGCGATCTGGGGTACGAGATCTACTGTGATCCGATGGCCCAACGAAACCTATGGGAAACACTTTGGGCGGCAGGAAAGCCCCATGGAATGGTGCCGTTTGGGATGCGCGCGATGATGTCTCTGCGACTTGATAAGTTCTTTGGCTCTTGGATGGCTGAATTTTCGCCTGATTACACCGCAGCAGAAACAGGATTGGATCGATTCATTTCGTTCAAGAAAAACGTCGATTTCATCGGTCGCGCCGCAGCAGAAGAAGAACGCGCCAATGGCACGGATCGCAAGCTGGTCGCCTTTGAGGTCGATGCAAACGACGCGGACGTCAATGCCTACGAACCCATCTGGCTCGAGGGCAAAGTGGTTGGGTTCTGTACCTCTGGTGGGTATTCTCACTATGCGCAAAAATCTATCGCACAGGGGTTCCTGCCGACGGATCGCATCGCAGACGGGCTAGAGGTCGAGATCGAAATTTTGGGGGAAATGCGACAGGCCCGCGTTATATCGACCCCGTTATTTGATGTGGATGGAGCCCGCATGCGCGGGTAATTCACCCCAACATTTTCCGGGAGGGGGCAAAACCGCTCTACTCTCCCGGCGATATCCTCCCTAATGTGGCGGCATGATCCATATTCTGATCCTTGCCGCCGGCCAATCCTCACGGATGCGCGGGGGCGACAAACTGTTGGAACAGGTCGACGGTTCCGCCTGCCTGACCACGTTGGTACAACGCGCGTTGCAGAGCGGGCGACCGACCAGTGTTGTTGTCCCCGATCTGAACCACCCGCGCGCCAGTATCGCGCAAGGGGCCCGGCTTATCCCATCCCCCGATGCCCATTTGGGCATGGGCCATTCGATCAAGGCCGGCGTGACAGCCCTGCCCGAAAATGCAACCGCGGTAATGATCCTGCCCGGCGACATGCCAGATTTAACGGCCCAAGACATTCAGGTTTTGGCCGACACTTTTGATGCATCCCCTGAGATCGACATTCTACAGGCCGCCACCGAAGACGGCATTGCAGGTCACCCCATCATTTTCCGTTCAACCCTGTTTGACGACTTTCAAAATCTGACCGGAGACAAAGGCGCCTTTGCCATCCTGCAGAACAACAAAGAAAAGCGAAAACTACTTTCGCTGAAAGGGCAACGCGCAAGGTTGGATTTGGACACGCCCGAAGACTGGGCGAACTGGCGCCAGAAACGCAAAAGTCAGGACGCCGAAACGTCCTGACCCAGCCCGCGCACCCCGAAAGGCGCGGAAAAAGTGCTGCATAAGCGGGGTTAGACCGAGGCCCGGCGCTGATTACATCAGCAGGCGGGCTTCGTGTTTCTTAAGCGACCGGCGCGCTGCGGCATAGGCATCAAGCCCTTCACGGGTCTTCAGCTCTGGGAAGAGTTCAAAGATTTCCGTGCGTTGCGCGTTGCCCATACCGGCCAAGGTCTGATCCCCAGGCTGGAAGCTTTCGGTCCATGCACCGTCTGACAACACGACTTCGTGCTGATCGAACATAAAGTGCACGTAGGTCACATTCGAGACCTCAACCACATCGACACCTTCCAGACCAGTCAGGTGCTTGGCAGCAACCAAAACTTCGCGGTCTTCAAAGTACAGAGCCGTTTTGTCGTTGGCGACCAGAACGCGGTGGTTTGGACTGACCATCATGTCCCGCTCTGGCAGACCGTTGCCCAACGCGCCTTCGCGGATCAGGATCGGGTTCAGATGCGCGGCATGTGCCAGCTCTTTGGTATCAAGCTGACGCGTGCCAATCCATTTGATGTCCTGGATACCATTGTCACGGGTAATGACACGGTCCCCAACCTGCAGATCTTCGACACGACGCTCACCTTTCGGAGTGGCGATCAAAGTACCCGGAGTAAAGCAGGGAATGATTGCCTCAATCTCACGGAATTCAGAGGTCCCGGTTTCATCACCATCAGCGTCAAAGAACCGGACAATACCGTTCTCTGGGTTTCCAGCATCAAGCTCAACCGTCAGCGTACCACCTGGGTTTGCTGCTTCGGCTGCACCGCGCAGATCCAGTGTATCGATGTCCAGCCCATCGGCGTCTTCGCCACCAATAATGACTTCGCCTTGACCGATGTTCACAAAGGTATCGTCATCGCCCTGACCAGACAGAATGTCGCCACCATCATCTGCATCGTCATTGCTGCCGGAAATGGTATCATCACCATCACCACCAACCACGATGTCCCGACCTGCGCCACCATCTAGGCTATCGTCACCTGCGCCACCGTCGATTGCATCGCCGCCGCCGTCACCGTGTACAGTGTCGTCGCCGGTACCAGCAAAGATGACATCAGTATCGTCACGACCATGAACGCTATCGTTGCCATCGCCAGCAAGGATCACATCCTGCTCATCGACCAATGGGGCTACGGCGTCGTCACCATCGACCAGATCACCTTCGGGGTCACCTGTATAGCCAAGGTCGATCACATCATCGCCAGATGTACCTTCGACCACACCATCTACACCAAGTGTACCCGGTCCGCTCGGAGGGGCCGTGCCAGAGGTTGCATTAACTGGAGTCGGAGACCCAATGACCAGAACCCGTTCGATCTCAGAAAACTCTGCTGTACCTGCAACAGACAAGTCTGGGTTATAATAGGTGACCGTACCAGATTCCCCATCAGGATCGGTATCGTCATAATCAACTACGGCCAGGCCAGTTGCGATAACGGTATCAAAATCGTCACCACCTTCGCCACCTTCGATGGTGTCACCGATGCCAGCGCCGATCGTATCCCGATCATCGCCACCGAACAAAAGGTCTGCATTTTCACCGCCGAGCAGGACATCATTACCTGCTTCACCGTGAATTTCGTCCTCGCCATGCCGACCAAGGATGGTGTCATCTCCAGTACCACCAGAGAGCATGTCCTCGTCGATACCGCCGTCGATCCAGTCGTCGCCGCTGCCACCTACAATGGTATCATCGTCATCTTGGCCGTACAGGGTGTCATTACCCGCACCACCATCAATGTAGTCAAGACCGTTGGTCTGTTCGACATCCGCTGGTCCGTCAGTCCCATCATCGCGAATGTTCAACCGATCCGGGAAGGATGGGTCCAGCCCGCCGTAGACCATATCGTCGCCGTCACCAGCGTCGATCGAGTCCGCGCCTTCGCCGCCAACGATCAGATCGTTGTCCGCTCCACCGGAAATGGTATCGTCGTCCAGACCGCCGTCAATGCTATCGTCACCAGTTCCACCTGTAATGACGTCAGCATCATCACCGGTCAAAATGATGTCGTTGCCAGCACCACCATCAACAGTGTCTCGGTCATCAAAGATATCGCCATCCGCGGGAACCGCAGGCAGGCCATCATACGAGGGGAAACCGCGATCTGGCAGATTGCTACCGATATCGCCGCCGGTGTTAATCACGTCATCGCCATCGCCGCCATCGACGCTGTCTGCGCCGTCACCGCCGTCGACCGTGTCGTCACCGCCACCACCGTAGATTTCGTCGTCGCCGTCACCACCTGTCAGGCTGTCATCGCCATCCGGGCCTGTGTCAGCATTAGCCACATCAAAGTACACATCGGTAAAGCTGACTTCGCTATCACCAGTGCCCACGACGCTATGGTCAACAACCACCCGACCAACTGGGCCAGGAATGGTGACCAGAATGGAATAGACAGAGTTGTCAGGGTTAGCGTGTCCGCCGTCACCCGTTGCAGTGTCATCTCCGGCCACACCATCGGAGTCGCTGAGTGTGACACCAATCCCACCGGCAACATTGACCGTGATCGGATCGCCGTTGGGAGCAAAGGCCTGAACCATCACTTGCCCATTGGCATCAACATCATTCACGCGGAACGATACATTCGAAACAGGGTCAGAAAACTCCAGCTGATAAGCGGCAGCGTCGGTTGGATCCACCAAATCAGAGTTTAGTGCGCTGTTGTCGTCAGCATCAGGTCCGCCTGTATCGATATTCGAGACAAACTGCTCCTGGGTCGAGAAATCGCTTCCAGCCGCAGGTGTCTCATCGAGAACAGAAAAAGTCACATCGACGGTGCCTGTGTTCTGAACAAAACCACCACTCAGGTCATCGCCATTGTCGACTTCGCCACCGTCATCTGGGTCAGGTGCCAGATCCCACTGGAAGGCTTCACGGGTTGCGCCGCTTGCTCCGCCGCCGGGCGCCGAACCATCGCCATACAACACATCATCGCCTGCTTCACCATCAACGGTGTCGCTGCCGCTGCCGGCATAAACAGTGTCGTCCCCTTCGCCAGCAGAAATGCTGTCATCCCCAGCACCGCCATCAACAACGTCATCATCTGGGCCATGCGTTGGATCGGTGGCGTCCCCACCATCAATTAAATCACCTTCGGGATCGCCAGTATAGGCAAGATCAATCACGTCGTCGCCAGCAGTACCGTCAACGATGCCATTGCCTTGACCCACTACGGGTTTGTCCAACACGGCAACATAGTCGATACCACCAGTGAACGGCTGATCAAAGTTATCGTCCGTTGCTTCACGACCACCGATAGCAAAGCTTTGCTCTGTATCTGTCGTCACATCCAAGGTCAGACCGGTTACGTCGCTTGACACAACTTCGGATGTGCCTTGGGTCTCGTTCTCGACCTGCAAATGGGGGCCTTTTTCTGCAGACCACGCATACACAACCTTGATGAAATCGCCGCCAGCGAAGAACCCGTCAGCCGTGCTGAGGGTCACCTCGTTGCCGCCATCCCGATGCTGCACTTCAACTGCACCATCGTTTGTGACACGAATTTCGAAGAAGCCGCTGTCTACACCGGTTCCGCCGCCGGGACCATCTGTGCCGTCGGCACTTTGCTCAACACCGCGGCTGACAACTGTATTTGTCTCTGAGCCATTGTCGCCAAAGGGGCGGAATCTCGTGACGATAGAGCCTTCGTCCAGGTCAAACTCCTGATCGTCTCCGTCGTCGACATCCAAGCGTCCTCTGCCTTCGGCCGAGCTGAACATCCAACCTGAGTCAAACGTTGGATCGTCTGCAGGTGTACCATCCTGGGCAATGCCATCACCAAGACCGGTATCATCGGTCTCAGCAGTTGGTCGGAAATCCCACAAGCCGATTACTTTGGCTGAATACGGGTTGTCAAAATTCGTCGCCATCACATTCTCCTTTTCGGCATACTGGATGCCGTCCCGCTTACATGCGGATCCCCCCACACACCGAGATGCACATGATGGTCTCACAGCAACCACAGCGTCCGCACATGCGACAAATGGAGAGAGAAATCCGCGCCCACGGTGGAGCACTCAGACAACTCTTATGAGCCGTCCGTTTGCGCAATCGTCACAATCAGCTTGGCAGCAGCTGCGCGAACACACATTTCTCTCGCATCGTCAGATGCAAATCGTTGTGGTCGCCCCCGTGACCAACAGACATCGCCCCCCAGTTGGGCTAATCTATAAATACCGGACCGTCCGATAGGGGCAAAGTGAAAAGACTCCTAAAATCGGCCAGACTTACAGCTTGTCAGCCAACCAATGCTTCGGAAGGCTCAACTACAATCCACCCATGGTTGTGCATTGTTTCAATTAAGGTAAAATATGTTTGTGTTTTTACTAAACCCAGTGGGGTTGAGCCTGCCTAAGCCCTAAGTGACGGCAAATACACCGTGTTTTTGTTTCCAATCAGTGAACAGTGAGATTCAAAACACAACCAAGAGGGACACCCCCGGTGCCCGTCATTATTTCGCCTCAGTTGGTCGCATTATTGGAACCAATCCGCGGATTTCGGGGGGATTTTGCAGGAATCACCGTACAATTTGCCCAATTTTCGTACGAATCAACTTCGAATTTGACCAAAATTTGCCGTTCAGATTCGCAACGCGCCTTGTGGGGTGCTCAAACGTACTCTGAGCCTGTCCCGAACTGGCCCCCTCCACTCGATCTCTCCTCGGTTCGGTTCTTCCCACTCTTCCAATGCACCCCAAGTTGAAGACTGCGCACGATTTCATTTTACTGCCCCACGCTGTCACGTTAGCTATTTTTCATTCCAAGGAGACTTCGATGGGCAACGTGACTGTTTTTTCGGCCAAAAAGATCATTACAATGGATCCTTCCAAACCAACCGCCACACATGTGGCCGTTCAGGATGGAAAAATCCTCGCCACCGGGGGACCCGATTGCGCAGATGCTTGGGGCCCTGTCGAACACGATAGCCGTCTTGCCCATACCACCCTGATGCCCGGATTTGTCGAAGGGCATGCCCATCTAATGGCCGGGGCCATGTGGAACTATGCCTATGCGGGCTATCATGATCGGATTGATCCCCAAGGGGACCTCCACCCCGGAATGACCGATCTGGATGCTGTCATTGCCAGCTTGCAATCCTTTGAACAGACCCTCCCCCCTGGTGAACCTTTGATCGGCTGGGGCTTTGATCCGATTTTCCTGCCCTCTGAGCGGATGAACCGGCATCATCTAGACACAATCAGCACCGACCGCCCAATTGTTATCATCTATTCCAACTTTCACCTGCTCTGTGCCAATACCAAAGCCCTAGAAATGGCCGGCTATTCGCGCGAGACAAACGTCGAAGGTGTCATCAAGGACAACAAAGGCGACCCAATTGGCGAGCTGCAGGAAATGGCAGCCATGTTCCCCGTGATGCGCCGCACCGGGGTCGACTTTCGCGGTCTCTCCCAAACCGAACAAGCGATCCGATCCTACGGCGACGTTTGCTGTCGTGCGGGTGTCACCACCGCAACAGATCTCTATTCCCATATGGAACAAGAGGACCTGTCCGTCCTGTTGTCCGTCACATCAGACCCGAGTTTCGGTCTGCGCCTTGTGCCAGCTTTGGGCGCCGCTGGCGGATCACCTGATGAACTGGCCCAACGCGCCTTATCCTTGCGTGCCGCGTCGACCGACAAATTGCGCCTCGGCGCGGTCAAGCTGATGACCGACGGCGCCATTCAAGGCTGGACCGCGCGCGTCAAATGGCCGGGCTATGTCGGCGGGCAACCCAACGGCATTTGGAACACCCCGCCCGAAACGATCTTTTCCTTGTGTGAATCCATGCAAAAACACGGGGTGCAGATGCATATTCATGTGAATGGGGATGAAGCCTCTTCTGTCACCTTAGATGCGCTCGAGTCAGCGGCCCGCAAACATCCCTGGGCAGGCGCACGCCATGTCCTGCAACATTGCCAACTGATGGGCCGGGATCAGTTTCGCCGCTGTGCGGATTTGAATGTCTGCACCAATATCTTTTCCAACCACATTTATTACTTTGGCGACCAGCACGTGGCGCTCACAATCGGCATAGATCGCGCCCACCGTATGGACGCCGCCCGCTCCGCTTTGGACGAAGGGTTGCGGATTGCCCTGCATTCCGACGCACCTGTCACGCCACTGGGTCCGCTCTTCACCGCTTGGTGTGCCGTGAACCGTCAGACCATGACCGGCCAAGTGCTGGGCGAAAACCAATGTATCACCGTGGACGAGGCGCTGTATGCCATCACGCTCGGCGCGGCCTATACCCTGAAACTGGACGCCGAAATCGGCAGCATCGAAACCGGTAAAACCGCAGACTTTGCCATTTTGGACCAAGACCCGACCGAGGTGGATCCCACAGCGCTCAAAGATGTTGGGGTGCTTGGCACCGTCTCTGGTGGGAATGTGCGCCTGCTATGACCCGCCTGCCCCTTACGGTGATCAGCGGCTATCTTGGCGCTGGCAAAACGACCCTGATCAACCGCCTGCTGGCCGAAGATCACGGCCTGCGTCTGCTGGTGATGGTCAACGATTTCGGCGCCATCAACATTGATGCGGCCCTGATCGAAACATCAGGCGATGATACCATCGCCCTGACCAATGGCTGTGTATGTTGCACCATGGGGGCCGATTTGTTCATGGCCTTGGGCGATGCGCTGGACCGCCGCCCCCGCCCTGACCATCTGGTGATCGAAGCCAGCGGCATCGCCGACCCCGCCGCCATTGCCAACGCCGCCAAAGCCGAACCAGAAATGTCATATGCCGGGATCGTCACGCTGATAGATGCCTTGAATTGCGCCGATCTGCTGACGGACGACTTGATCGCACCCCAAGTCGCGCAACAAATTCAAGCGGCCGATCTGAAACTGCTGACCAAGGGGCAAACCCCCTCTGATGATTTGCTTGCACAGCTCAGCGCACATTCCCTTGGCACCCCAATTCCACTCCCGGATGGGCCTTTGGCCCTGTTGGTGTTTGGGGTGACACCCCTGCCCAATTCCCGGCACACGACCTCACACCCTATATATGCACATTGGAACGACCCCGCGCCTGACCCGCTCAACCGTGCTCAAATTGAGACCAAAATCCGAAACCGACCCGATGGGCTGTATCGTGTCAAAGGGTTTGTTTCCGGCCCCGACGGGACATTCGAAATTCACTGTGTCGGCACCCACACAGAAATCCGCACCTCAGACGCACAAACCCAGGGAATTGTGGCGCTGGGCCTCGCAGATCGCATTTCTGCCGACCAAATCGCCACATGGTGGACCACATGACCCGCGACACGGCCCTGTCTCTATCAGACGACGCCTTTGAAACCGGAACGTTCTGGCAAGCCTTGGCAGATCTGGTTCGCATCCCATCCGAAAGCCAGAACCCTGACGCCGCCCCGCATCTGACCGACTACCTGACCGAACAGATCATCCCCCGCGCCAAACGGTTGGGCATGACCTGCACCCTGCTCCCCAACCCTATGGGCGGCGCGCCCTTTCTTTTGGCACAACGGATCGAAAACCCCACCTTGCCCACCGTCCTCTCCTACGGACACGGCGACGTCACACATGCCCAAAGCGCAGATTGGGATGATGGCCTGCCCCCGTTTGAACTGACCCACGTTGGCGATCGGGTCTATGGTCGTGGCACTGCAGACAACAAGGGCCAGCACCTGATCAATCTCACCGCCTTAGAAAGTGTTCTAACAACGCGCGGACACCTTGGCTTCAATTTCAAACTCCTGATGGAGATGGGCGAAGAAATCGGCTCGCCCGGTTTGGCTGACCTCTGTGAGACGGAACAAGACCGGCTGAAGGCTGACGTCTTGATCGCCTCAGATGGCCCCCGGCTAGACCCCGATACCCCAACCCTGTTTATGGGCGCACGCGGGGCGCTCAATTTCGATCTCAGCACTGATCTGCGACCCGGCGCGCATCATTCGGGCAATTGGGGTGGCCTGTTGGCCGATCCCGCAATGATCCTGTCACACGCGCTTGCAACGATCACCGACGCTCGCGGAGCGATACAAATACCCGAATGGCGCCCTGATTCACTGACCCAAAACATACGTTCAGTGCTTGCCGACCTGCCAGAGCCCAAAGGCGCAGACCCCGATTGGGGCGAACCAGACCTAAGCCCAGCAGAACGGGTCTTTGGCTGGAACGCGTTCTCTGTTCTGGCCCTGCATGCCGGAAAACCCGAGGCGCCTGTGAACGCCATCGCAGGACAGGCCCGCGCCACATGCCAGCTGCGGTTTGTGGTCGGCACACGGGTCCCGGACATTCTGCCCGCCCTGCGCCGCCACCTGGATCGAAACGGGTTCGAACGCGTGACCATCACCGAAACAGACGAAGACCCGTTCGAGGCCACCAGACTGGACCCCAACCACCCTTGGGCGCAATTTGCCATCACCTCAATCACCCGCACGGTTGGACGCAAACCCCATGTGCTGCCAAATCTTGGGGGTTCTCTGCCCAATGCGTGTTTTGCAGAAACCTTGGGATTACCCACAATCTGGGTGCCGCATTCCTATACCGGGTGTAATCAGCATGCCCCAAACGAACATGTGCTAGAGCAGACCTTTCGTCAGGCTGCACAAGTCATGACCGGCCTGTTCTGGGATATCGCAGAACATCCCCCAACAAAATAAAGCCAGATTAACAAACCTTAATCTGGCCATCAGCAAAGGCACAGATTGCTCCCTTAGGTTCCTCATCAACCCCGGAACAAGACCCGGTAAGATCACAGGAGACTAAAATGAGCATTCGCCAATCCCCTCGCCTTACATCCCACTTGCCACAATGGGCTGGCGCTTCTGCGCTCAGCGCGCTGTTGCTGGCCTCGACAGCCCTGCCCAGTGCCGCCGACGAAGCCTTGGCAGACCTGGTAGAAGAGGTCGCACCTTCGGTTGTCACCATTCTCGCCACCCAGGATGCAAAACCACAACCCGCTGGCGCGCAACAGTTTGACCGCGACGGCCAGCCATTTGGTGAATTCTTCCGCCGCTTTGGCGCGCCCGATCAGATGCCCCGCGGCCAAGAAGGCCCCCGTCAGGGATTGGGCTCAGGCTTTATCCTCGAAGCAGATGGCCTGATCGTCACCAACCATCACGTCGTTGACGGGGCCGACACAGTGACCGTCCGTCTGAGCGATGATCGCGAATTTGAGGCCCAAGTCATCGGCATGGATGCCTTGACCGACCTTGCCCTGTTGCGGATCGACGCGGGCGAAACCCTGCCTGCCGTTGAATTGGGCGACAGCGATGTGATCCGTGTTGGTGAAGACGTCGTAGCCGTCGGTAACCCATTTGGTCTCAGCAGCACCGTCACCACAGGCATCGTTTCAGCCAAAGGGCGTAATATTTCCGAAGGGCCCTATGCGGAATTCCTGCAAACTGACGCTGCGATCAACAAAGGCAACTCTGGTGGTCCGCTCTTTAACATGCAGGGCGACGTCGTTGGTGTAAACTCTGCGATCTATTCCCCCACCGGCGGCTCCGTTGGTCTGGGCTTTGCGGTCACATCAAATATCGTCGACACCATTGTGGCCGACCTCAAAGATGACGGTCAGGTCAACCGCGGCTGGTTGGGTGTTTCGATCCAAAACCTGAACGCCGACATCGCAGCCGCTATGGGGCTCGAAGGCACCAAAGGCGCGCTTGTCTCTGACATTGTCCCCGACAGCCCCTCACAAGGCGTGCTGAAATCCGGCGATGTGATCGTCGCGTTCAACGGCACCCCGGTGAAATCCAGCGCAGACCTGCCCCGTCTTGTCGGCGCGACCAAAGCCGGGAACGACAGCCGTATCGAGGTGTTCCGCAATGGTCGCCCTGAAACCGTGACTGTCACGATCGGTACCTTTGAAACCGCTGCGGCAGAGGTCGACACCCCGATGCAAAGCGAATCGTCGGCCAAGGTATTGGGCGTTACGGTTGCACCACTGACCGAAACCGCCCGGGCCGAGGTTGGTGTTGACGACACGGTTTCTGGTGTCGTGGTCACCTCGCTGTCGCAAGACGGTCCGGCAGCCAAGGCCGGGCTCAAGGTGGGCGATGTCATCGTCAAACTGGGCAGCGAAGAAACCAAAACGCCGACGGCTCTGAAAAAGGCGCTCAAATCGGAAAAGACAGACCCGGCGTTGGTGTTGATCAATCGCAGCGGCAACCAGATCTTTGTCGCGGTGGAAATCGCCTAACCCACACCCTGACGCGCGCGCCAAGTTTCGAGGGGTTCTAGCGCGCGCCTGGGTCGGCGGACCACCACTCACGTCATTTCTGCCGGCCCGGCCGGGCGCGCCCCATCCGCGCCCGGCCATTTAGTGCGCAGGACGTGCAATCCATTTTTCCAGACTGTATATTCAAAACAAAAGGATGACCCGACATGAGCAGACGCCTTCTGATCGTCGAAGACGACACCGACACCCGCGAGTTCCTTGCCAAAGGGTTTGGTGAGGAAGGTTTTACCGTGGAAACCGCCCCCGATGGGCGCGAAGGCTTATATCATGCCACGGACGGCGGATTTGACGCCATTGTTTTGGATCGCATGTTGCCGGGTTTGGACGGATTGGCTCTGATTAAATCCATCCGGGCCGCGGGGTTAAAGACCCCTGTTTTGATGCTCACCGCGATGAGCGCGGTTGATGAACGCGTCAAAGGGTTGCGCGCCGGGGCCGATGATTATTTGGTCAAACCGTTCTCGTTTCAGGAGTTACACGCCCGGATCGAAGCCTTGCTGCGCCGCCCCCAAGACACCGAAGAAACCTCAACACTGACCTGCCATGATCTGGAAATGGACCTGCTCAAACACAAAGTCACGCGCGCCGGTCAGGAACTGACATTGACCCCGCGTGAGTTCCAAATTCTCGAGTTCTTTTTGCGGCGAAAGAACCGCGTTATCTCACGCACCATGCTGTTAGAGGGGGTCTGGGAATACCATTTCGACCCCAACACAAATATTGTCGATGTCCATATCTCGAAATTGCGCCGTCAGATTGACGAAGGGAACACAAAGCCCCTGATCGAGACGGTACGCGGTGCCGGTTACATGATGTCCGATGCGTAAGCCATTGATACAGTGGCGCAATGCGCGCACGCGCCTTGTCTTGGCAAGCGTCATCCTCAGCACGGTGATGACGGCCGCTGTTCTGACACTCGTCTATCTGACGGCCAACCGCACCATCGCTAATGAGACCCGCAGCGTCGTTACCGCCGAACTGGCGGGCCTTGCGGATGAATACGAACGGATGGGAACCATCGGCCTGATCCGCGCAATAGAACGGCGATCAGAAGATGCGGCCGCAAGGGACGCACTTTATCTGCTGGCCGACGCACAGGGCAACGTTCTGGCTGGCAATCTGGTGGGCTGGCCCAAGGACGTTGAGCCCGGTAGCGGATGGGTCGAGCTGGACCTGATAAAAACGGAATCCGGTGAAAGCGTCTCGATCTCGGCGGCATCCATCAAGCTCCCCCTCTATGAACGTCTCTTGGTTGGCCGGGATGCTTCGGCAAGCCGCAAATTCGACCGCGTTCTATTGCGCTCGGTGGGCCTGTCCCTGCTGGCGGCGCTGGCGCTCAGCCTATTAACCGGGTGGCTATTGACCCGGCTGGTCTTTTCACGCCTCGCTGATATTGCGCGCACATCTGAGGACATCGTGTCCGGCGACCTGTCGCGTCGAATCCCGCTGCGCGGGACAGGCGATGAATTTGACCAGATGGCGACAACGCTGAACGGTATGCTCGATCAAAACGAAGATCTGATCAGCAACCTGCGGATGACCACCAATTCAATCGCCCATGACCTGCGATCCCCCCTGTCGCGCTTGCGCCAGCGAGTAGAGCAGTTGACCGATGTCA
Source organism: Phaeobacter sp. NW0010-22 (assembly GCF_040365955.1). Taxonomy (NCBI): domain Bacteria; kingdom Pseudomonadati; phylum Pseudomonadota; class Alphaproteobacteria; order Rhodobacterales; family Roseobacteraceae; genus Phaeobacter; species Phaeobacter sp. NW0010-22. The sequence continues at coordinate 282,956 of NZ_BAABWT010000004.1, read as the reverse complement.
CCCGCACCGATGCCGAACGCGACACGGATGCCGCCCGCGCATTGGCTGAGGTCGACCACCTATTGCGGGTGTTTTCCCAACTGACCGAAATCTCGCGGGCCGAGGCAGGGTTGGGTCGGGACGAATTCGAACCCGTCGACGTGCCCGCATTGGTGCATGATGTTGTCGAATTTTATGAACCCGTCGCAGCAGACAAAAATGTGACCATCACAATCGAAGGCGACGCAGGCCCGATACCCGCGCACAAAACGTTGCTGGCGCAAGCCCTCTCAAACCTGTTGGACAACGCCTTGCGATACGCGCCTGCCGGAACGACGATTACCGTCAAGCTGGCGCAAACCGACGCCGGTCTGTGTCTGTCGGTACGGGATCAGGGCCCGGGTGTGCCCGACGCCGACCTGAGCCGCCTGTCCCAACCCTTTGTCACCTTGGACCCGAGCCGCACGAACAAAAACTCGGGTTTGGGCTTGGCTTTGGTCGCGGCCATCGCACGGATGCATGGTGGTACGATTGAGGCCCGAAATCGTACGACTGGCCTAGAAATAAAGCTGACTTTGATGAACTAGCGCGCGTCAGAAAACGTGGCAAAGGCCTCAGCTATGCCTTTTGCCGCCAAGGCCAGCAATTGTTCACCGTGCTCAGGACGGGCCAAAGCCGAGTGCGATCCGACCCGTCCGTCCGGGAATTCGGCGCGGTGTTCATCGGGGGGGCCATGCTTATCCCCTGCGTGGGCTTTGATAAATTCAGGGCTTAGGCGCATCGGTGGCTCAGCGGCGTCATCCTCGGGTAACACGCCTAGCAACGCTTGGGTGATTGCGATTTCAGAGGGGGTGGCGTGCATCCCTTCCCAATCCCCGTACAGGGATTTGCGCAAGGCATTGACCTCAGGGGCGTCCCACCAACTCATGATACCAAGCGCCCTTTTGGGGAGTTCTTGCGCGATTTCGTACAAAGGGGTCAGATTTGCACCGTGCCCATTGACCACAAAGACACCTTGAAACCCTTGGGCCAACAACCCCTTGATAACTTCGCCAGCCATCGCCTTAAAAACGGGCTCTGACAAAGACACTGTTCCGGGAAAGGCAGTGTTGAAAGGCGCGGGCGTATAAGCAAGCGCGGGTGCCACAATCGCATCACTGTGATCTGCCGCCACCTGCGCCACCGCGTCGGCGCACATGGTGTCAGTTCCGATCCGCCCCATTGGTCCGTGCTGTTCGGTTGACCCGACTGGCAACAACACACAGGCGCCCGCCTCTAACTTGGTTTCGACCTGTCGCCACGTCATATCCATCAGTTTCATCGCACATTCCCAAGAGGCCACAAACAAAGAGGGCCGCGCATTGCTGCACGGCCCCGAATCAAATCACTGAAACCTCAGAGGCCCCATTTGGCTTTCGTTGCCTCAAAGAACCCTTTGGCTTGTTTCACTTTCACCCAGTTGTTGACGTAGTTGATCCAAACCTGATCGGCTTGTGGCAACAGCATAGCAATCGGCGTAGGCGCACGTGGTTCGGTGCCCGGAACCCGTGTGATCGGGAATTTTTTCTCCAACGTGGACCCTTCGATGTTGGAGGTAATAAAGACGTCTGCGCGTCCCGCCAGAACTTCTTGGAAGCCGCGTGCGGGGGCTTCTACGACTTTGATATCCGCATTTGGAAACCATTCCCGTGCCAGTTTTTCAAAAGTGGTTCCCAGTGTGGTCGCAACTTTGACACCGGGCTGGTTGATCGAGTCATAGCCATTAAATTTCTCGGCGTTTTCCTTGAGCGTGAACGGGAAAATCTCAACAGAAATATAGCTTTCCGAGAAACCCGCCACTTTCATACGTGGTGGGGAAATCGAGGCAGAACCAGTCAGGTGGTACTTGCCCGCAACAACACCATTGACCAGTGTTTTCCAATCTGTCGGCACAAATTCGACCTTTACGCCGAGATCGGCAGCCAGCTCGTTCATAACGTCGATGTCGAACCCTTTGTAGCTGTTCGTTGCCGGGTCGCGCAAAGACATGGGGTTCCAATCCCCTGTTGTGCCAACCTTGAGCACACCAGTGTCCAAAATTTCATTCAAAGCAGATTGCGCCTGCGCTGCACCTGACAGTGCAAGCCCCACGGCCGCGACTGCGGCTGCCTTAAGGATACGTTTCATTCTCTTCTCCCGTTGGTCGCTTTTATTGTGGTCATCATAACCAGATTGTTGCTTGATTTAAGGCAAAGATGCACCTTACTCTCAAGAAAAAAATTTCCCCCCAGGAAAAAGCCTAAGGGAGTTCAACATGACTGAGACCGCAATCGAGCTCGTCGGAGTCAATAAATGGTATGGTAACTTTCACGTCCTGAAAGACATCCACTTAACAGTAAAAACTGGTCAAAAAGTTGTGATCTGTGGCCCTTCGGGATCGGGTAAATCCACCGTCGTGCGATGTATCAACCGATTGGAAGAACATCAAAAAGGGACCATTCGGGTGGATGGGATCGAATTGACCAATGACCCTGCCTCCGTTGCACAAATCAGATCCGAAGTCGGCATGGTTTTTCAACAGTTCAATCTGTTTCCACACCTGTCTGTGCTGGAAAACCTGACGCTTGGCCCGATCAAAGCACGCGGATTGTCAAAAAAGGACGCCGAAGACAAAGCCATGCAATATCTGGAGCGGGTGCATATCCCTGATCAGGCGAAAAAGCGCCCCGGACAGTTGTCGGGCGGACAACAACAGCGCGTCGCCATTGCCCGATCTTTGTGCATGGAGCCCAAAGTTTTGCTGTTTGACGAACCAACCTCGGCGCTTGATCCCGAGATGATTTCCGAGGTTTTGGATGTCATGACCGATTTGGCCGACGAAGGCATGACCATGGTTGTGGTCACTCATGAAATGGGATTCGCCCGCAAAGTCGCAGACAACATGATCTTCATGGATGCCGGCGAAGTGGTCGAACATGGCCCCCCCGAAGAATTCTTTGGCGCGCCGCGATCCCCGCGCTGCCAAAAGTTCCTCAGTCAAATCTTGCAACACTAAGGACAGGGTGACAGTCACATGAAGAAAATACTTGCACTCACCCTGCCCTTTTTGATCCTTTCGGGGTGTTCCAGTTCCACCACGTGGGGTTGGTATGTCATTGATCCACGCACTGAAACCGGTTGGATCAACATCAAGTTTCTGATTTCGGGCATGGGCGACACCATCCTGATTTCGGTCATCGCAGCGGTGATTTCTATTTTCGTTGGATTGCTTGTGGCATTGCCCGGCCTGTCTGATCGCTGGGGTATTCGGATGATCAACCGGGTTTACGTTGAACTCGTGCGTTCGATCCCGCTGCTTCCTATGCTGTTCTGGGTTTTTTATGGGCTACCGATCATTTTCAAATCCATGGGCATGAACGTTCCGATTGACCCATTTTGGGGCGCAATCATAACGCTTGCCTTGTCCGACAGCGCCTTTACCGCGGAAATCTATCGTGCGGGCATTCAGTCCATCGCCAAAGGCCAAAGCGAAGCGGCGCAGACCATTGGCCTCAACTATCTGCAAACCATGCGTTACGTGATCCTGCCACAGGCGATCCGTCGTATTCTGCCGCCCTTGGCAAACCAGTTCATCTATATCGTCAAGATGAGCGCCTTTGCTTCGGTCATCGGGATGCAGGAATTGACCCGGCGCGCGAACGAGTTGGTGGTGAGCGAATACCGCCCTCTCGAAATCTATTCCCTGTTGATCCTTGAATATCTGGTGCTGGTCCTGATCATCAGCGCAGGCGTTCGTTGGCTGGAGCGGCGCATGGGATCAGACGAACGCAGTTAAGGAGACCATTCAAATGGATTGGAACGCATTCATGGCCGATATCGAATCCGATATCGGCACCTACGCCAAAGAAGTCCCGGATACGATGAAGGGGTTTGGCGTCATGGGCACCGCAGCAAAGAAAAGCGGTGCTTTGGACGAAAAAACAAAGGAAATCATGGCCCTTGGCATCGCCATTGCCACCCGGTGTGACAGCTGTATCGGGTTTCATGTGCGGTCGTTGGTGCGGCTTGGCCTGACTCGTGAAGAGCTGTGCGAGGCGTTGGCCATGGCGACCTATATGGGGGGTGGTCCTTCGATGGCGTATAGTGCCAAGGCGCTTAAGGCGTATGACACCTTTACGGCTAAGGGCTGATCTTTTTTCACAGATTGTGCGTAAACGGCGGCTTATGTCGCCGTTTTTTCGTTAGTGGCTTTGGGCCGCGAGCTGGCTGTTTTTGTAACGCGGATCATAAGTCACATCTGCGCCGAACCAGTCAGGTGGCTCAAATGCGTGGGCCATCTGCTCTGTTTCGAATTCAACCTCAACCAACCTTAAGGGCGAAAGCGCGCCAAGAAAGACATCTAGCTCAAAGGTATGCCCGTCGATAAGGGGGCCGGTCCAGCGCTCCTTTTCCAGCCGCCGACCGTCTGTCTCGGGCCAAAAGGTGTCGAACTGGCTTTTGGAGATTTCACATTCGCGTTCCGTTCGGATCAGCCCCTCGCCGCCCTTGAGAGTCAGAAAATGGTGATCCCCTTTTTGACGCAGCCGCAGTTGGGTCGAGTCGCCCGTGACAGTAAGATAGCCTTGGCGGACCAAGGTTTTGGTGGCCCCCGTGAGATCCGGCATTGAATGGACCAGAAATTTCTTTTCAATCTCTTGCATTTTGGATCACCTCTTCTTGCCGCGTGCCTCCAGCTCTTGCCAAAGAGAATGGAACGCCTTTCCCGCGGGTCGTTTGGGCGCGTAGGTGCGTACCGGCGCCCGGTGAATCCCCATGCGTTCGACATCTGTGGAAAATGGCATGACGGTTTTCAAGAACATCTTTTTATAGTCTTTACGGAGCCGCTCCATCGTGCCGACATGCAGGGATTTTTGTCCCTGAACCATGGAGAAGAACGCCACGAGCTTTCGTTTGTTCAGTTTGTTTTCGTCAAAGAAGGCCACCAATTGTTCCAGCGTGCGTTCGGACAGTGTCGTTGGGATAACCGGAACCACAACAGTGTCGGCGGCGCGGAAAACGCTTTCCGAGAGAACCGAGATGTTTGGCGGGCAATCAAGTAGAACTACGTCGTAGTCACCATCCACAGCGCGCAGCGCCTTTTTCAAACGCGACCTGCTATTGCGCATCCGGGATAAGAAGACGTCAAAATCCCTGAATGTCATATTGGCTGGCAAGATGTCGAGATTTTCAAAATCACTTGCCCGAATGGCTTTGGTAAACCGTTCCACATCCTCAAAAAACCGCGTTTCGGTCAGCTTTTTGGAAGGTTTCACGCGCAAATAGAAGCTCGACGCGCCCTGTGGGTCCAAATCACACAACAGCACCCTCGCCCCGGATCGTGCATAAGCATAGGCCAGATTCACCGACGTTGCCGTTTTCCCGACGCCGCCTTTGTTGCTGTAACACGCAATCACTTTCATTCTTTTGTCTCCGGTGCCGTCAGGATCTGGCGAAGGTTCTTTTGATATTCGGGGCTGCCGAGGCGGCTGAGATGCGCAACCGATTTCGCCCGCGCAATGCTCTGGCGATGAGTCAAAACAGTAACAACCCCGCCCACCGACAGGGCAATTTCACGACTGTCCGCTTTGCTCTTGGCGGCATGGGTGTTCAGAAACCTTTGTAGGGCATCTTGTTGAACCACATAGTCGTTGAACGCGCCCAGATCCTCTTGTGCTTTTTTCAACGATCTCAGAACCGGTTTTACGCCCTTGGACGGAAACAAAGGGGCAAAAAGCTCTAGGGCATAGCGTAAACGCTTACAGTGAACCCGAATATTGTGGAGCTGGGCGTCAGAGGCATGCTTGCCGCCCGCCTGCACCGCTTGCTGTAACTTCTTGTATCGTTTCAAGATCATCTTGCAGGCAAAACGTACCCCTGCCTGATCCGCTTTTGGCCCAGGTTCCAGCGCCCCTGCTTCGGACACTTGGGCCGCCAGAGCGCGGATCGTTTTCTGGTAAGGTCGGCTGGACAAATACTTGGCGAATTTACGGTGATCAGCCATTCGTTGCTTGTGAAAGGCGCGCGCCATGAGGTGCAAACCCGGATGCAGGTTTTCTGGCACAATTTCAAAATAGCCCGCCTGATCCATTTCCTGCACATCGAGATCACGTAAACGGCCGGTTGGGGCCATGAGATTGTCGAAACTTTGGTTCAGCGCGTTCATTTGATCAGGGGAATACACCCCCTTGCAGGCATTCAACACCGATCTGATTTTACGGATTGCAACGCGGTAATCATGTAGGAACTCGGTGTCATGATCCGCAACGATACCTGCCTCATTGGCGCGTGCAACATCCAGCAAACCCTGGATGATTTCGGTGACGGCGTCATAGATTGGTGTGTCTGACCCGAACCCAAAGTCCGGCTTTGCAGTATAGCACGCAAGATTGGGTCTGATGGACTGGAACGCATCAATGACCGGCGCTTTAGCTGTGGCAAGGTGTTTCAGCGCGGTTTCCAATACGGCGAAGGCTTTGTCGTAGCCCCGCAACCGTTGCATCAGAACCAGCGTAACAACGCCATCTTCTGTGCGAAGGGTATGCACAACCGCCCGCGCCTGCGTTTTTTGCAAGGAATCCAACACTCCGATGCGGCGGATCTCGAGTTCGCCAGCGCCGGTTTCCAACAAAGCACGCAGAGGCGGCACCTTACGCAGCCCCTGTTTGACCGGCCCACTTTCCAAATCAGAAACAAAATTCCCTGATCGTTGGGCGGATTGCATCACACAACCGCCGCCGCCCGAAATCAGCAAAAACCGATTGTCAAATTCGACCAAAACCTTACCGGCCTGCCGGAGGGATTGATCAAAACAATCCCAAAGTTGAAATGCAATCGGCGCGAGCGGTGGATCGACCCGCACACGCAGTTTCCCGATTGCGCCTTCCAATTGTGTTGCGTCCATCTCACCTGGAATAACAATCAGATGTTCAGAAGGAGTGGTCATGAGAGCGTATCAAACTTTCTTAGGAAATATGGCTAAGCCAAAAATATGACGGTGTTTAATCACCATCATGACGCCGTCGCTATCAGGTCTCAAGATGAACGCTGAATTGAATGGCAGAACATTTGGATAAGACACCAATCGCTCTGCCTTTGTTTCATCTGCCTGCCTTAAAGGGTTGCTGGCAGAGAGGCATATCCACGGAATCGAATTCGCCCCCCGGGCTGACGTCCCTCCATGATGTGATAGTCTGGAAAACGTGCCAAGAACCGGGACAACGCGATGCGCCCCTCTAGACGTGCAAGTGTCAGACCCACGCAAACATGTGGCCCGCCCGCAAACGCCAGATGGCGATTTGGTTTGCGCGAAATGTCGAAGTGCGTTGGTTGATCAAACACTGCCGGATCGCGATTGGCCGCGCCCATACACAGGTGCAAATTGGTTCCCGTCGGGATCGTCAGGCCATCAATCTCGATCTCTGCAGTGGTTTCCCGGTTGCCCATTTGGTTGGGAGAGCGAAACCGCAATACCTCTTCGATACAGGGGTTTATCAGGTCAGGTTGATCCAAAAGGCGTTGCTTTTGATCGCTATGATCATTGAGCAACGCAAGGCTGTTCCCAATCAGGTTCGTGGTGGTTTCATGCCCGGCATTCAAAATGAAAATACAGTTTTGCAGCAGTTCGATTTCCGAGAGCTGGCCGTCCGCCCCATCCCCTTTGATCAGGCGGGTCAGCACGTCGGTTTCGATGTCTCCCGGCGTGGTGCGGCGACGCCGGACAAGATCCTCAAGATAAGTTTTGAACTGCGTCACCGCGTCTTGTCCTTCGGCCAACTGTGCCGGGGTCAGTGTGGGTTCGAGGGCTCCTAGGATAGACAGTGACCAATCCCGCAGGGGGCCGCGTTCGTCCATCGGGACATCTAACAAATTCCCGATAATTTGAATTGGGATGGTCGAGGCGAAATCTTCGATCAGGTCCACCTGCTCTTTGCTCGCCATTGCATCCAACAAATAGTCCACCGTCTGAACCAATCCCGGTTCCATCCGCGCGATGGCCCGTGGCGTCAGTGCCGAGGTCATGATTTTGCGCACACGGGTGTGCAGCGGCGGGTCTGAGAACACCAAGGAAGTTGTGTGATGTTCGAACAAAGGGGAATCCACCCCAAACTTTGGGCCGAACGCTGCCTTTTTATCCGACGAGTACAGAGTTGTGTCACGATAAATCCGATCCAGGTCTGCGTGACGGCTAAGCAGAACTGACCCATCGGGTTGCGGCAACACAGGGGCATAGGCCAACAATGCATCATAAAACGGAAATGGGTCGTCGGTGAATCCTGCAGGCGGATTCGCCAAATCAAAACGCGCGATCGCGTCGCGTGTTACTGTGTGCGTCATGTGCTCTCTCCCTGTCCTTACACAAATGCTTAGGCAGGGCATTAACCGACCGCAAGGTCTGGAATGTCGCAGACTGGTCGACACCCCTAGGATCACAGGTTAGAGATTCCCTATGACTGATCCTGTTTCCTCAATTCGAAATCTTGGCCCTGCATACGAGGAAAGCTGCGCACGCGCAGGGATCCATTCCGCACAAGAACTAAGAGAGCTGGGAGCCGACCCGGCCTATGCCCGATTGCTGCAGCACGGCAGCAAACCCCACTTTATCGGATATTACGTGCTGGTCATGGCGTTGCAAGGGCGACCCTGGAACGATTGCAAGGGGGACGAAAAGAAGGCCCTGCGCAAACGGTTCGACGCTATTGTGGCGTCTTCTTACGACAAAGGCCGCTCCGAATTCGAAGCGGCCCTTGACGCGATCGGTGTGATCGAAAAGCGGGTTTAGCCAACCAGCTCGAGACCTGAGAAGAAATACGCGATTTCTACTGCGGCGGTCTCAGGTGCGTCGGATCCGTGAACCGAGTTTTCACCAACAGATTCAGCGAATTCAGCGCGGATGGTACCGGCGGCTGCGTCGCTTGGGTTGGTTGCGCCCATGACTTCGCGGTTTTTCGCGATGGCACCTTCGCCTTCGAGAACCTGAGCAACGATGGGAGCGGATGCCATGAATTCACACAGTTCGCCGTAGAAAGGACGCTCGGCGTGAACTTTGTAGAACTCACCAGCCTGAGCAGCGGTCAGGTGGATGCGTTTTTGTGCAACAATGCGCAGGCCCGCTTCTTCGAACTTGGCGTTGATTGCGCCGGTCAGGTTGCGGCGGGTTGCATCGGGTTTGATGATCGAAAAAGTGCGTTCCAGAGCCATCAGGCCTCTCCTTAATCAGACAGCACGAGCCCTCTCGTGCCGATGTATATCGGGCGCCGCCGTAACACGGTATCGGTTATATGAAAAGTGTTATGATGGATCTATCCACCTAGGCGGGGCGAAAACCTGTACCTTGGCCCGTCAGATCGTGTCTGCCAGTGGGTCAATCTTGTCTACCCACGCCACATAGAGTGCGGCGACCAAACCCAGAAAGCTGGCCGCCATCATCAGGCCCAGCACCATGTAGGGCGCGTTTTCCGGGCTGACCAATGCGCCGTTCACGGTTGTCAGGATTGCACCGAGCCCTGAGGTCATTGCCCCGGACAGGCCCGAGGCACTGCCTGCCAGATGCGGACGCACCGACATCAGCCCGGCAGTGGCATTCGCAAGCGTCAGACCATTGCCGAAGCCAATGAAAATAGCTGAGATGAAAAAGACCCAGACATTTCCATATCCCATCAGGAACAGGATCAAACCACCCAACGGACCAACTGTGGCCACCACGCGGCCCACCAAGACCATGCTGATCAGCTTGGTACGGGCTGCAATCAAACCGGTGACAAAGTTCCCGGCCATGAAGCCCGTTGTAATGATGCCAATCCCCAAACCCAATTGGGATGGGTTCAGATCGAACCAAGCGGCGGCAACCAATGGGGCGCCTGTGATAAAGGCATAAAATCCCCCAACCGAAAATGCGGCACATAGGCTGTACCCCCAGAACCGGCGCGATGCGAACAGTTCGGGATAGGTGCGGAATTGCTGGCCCATGGTTTCTGAGGGAGATGTGTTGGTTTCCCCCAGATCGACCCAGAGCAGGATCAAGACGCCCGACCCCAAAGCGGTGTAAAGCACAAAGCTGGCACGCCAGCCAAAGAGCATTTCAAGCGCGCCACCCAACATGGGCCCCAGCATTGGTGCAAGAGCCATCGCCATCGACACATAGCCCAGCTTGCTTGCCGCCTCATTCGCGGAATGCATGTCCCGGATCACGGCGCGCGACAACACCTGGCCCGCCACAACGGCACCCTGCAACAGACGAAACCCAAGAAACACCCAGATCGATTGCGCCAAGGCACAGCCGATCGAGGCCACGACAAAGATCCCAAGCGAAGCCAGCAGAATGGGGCGTCGCCCATATCGGTCAGACAGCGGCCCCATGATGATCTGCAACACCCCGGAAACCGCGATGTATCCCGCAATCGACAGATTCACCACGGCATAGTCGGTCTCAAAGTCGACAGCCATATTGGCGAGCGAGGGCAGAAACATGTTCAGCGACAACACAGCCAAGGCAGTGCTGAGGATCAACGTCACGATATGGGGTGGGCTTTGAGCAGGACGCATGGGATGCTTTCGAAATCGAACCCTGCTTGCGGTATCATGCGGCAATTACTTTGACCATCCTAAGCCGCTGGTGGTGGCGCAAAGGCTCTGCTAAGAGCACGTCATGTTACAGATCCAAGATATCTCGTATGCGGTCGAAGGCCGTCTTTTGTTCGATGGTGCAAGTGCCACGATCCCCACAGGCCATAAGGTCGGATTGGTGGGGCGTAACGGCACCGGCAAGACAACGCTGTTCCGGTTGATCCGGAATGAGTTGTCCTTGGAATCCGGTGATATTTCCTTGCCCAATCGCGCCAAAATCGGTGGGATCGCGCAAGAAGCGCCCTCGTCCGAGGTGTCGCTGATCAATACCGTACTGGCCGCCGACACCGAGCGGGCAGATTTGTTGGCCGAATCTGAAACCGCGCAGGACGCCAACCGGATCGCAGAGATTCAGACCCGCCTAACCGACATCAACGCCTGGTCCGCTGAGGGACGCGCCGCTGCGATTCTCAAAGGGTTGGGATTTGATTTTGAAGCTCAACTGCGCCCCTGCTCAGACTTCTCAGGCGGTTGGCGAATGCGTGTTGCTTTGGCGGCGGTGCTGTTTGCACAGCCCGACCTGCTGCTGCTTGACGAACCGACCAACTATCTGGATCTCGAAGGGGCGTTGTGGCTTGAAAGCTATCTTACCAAATACCCGCATACGGTCATCATCATCAGTCACGACCGTGAGCTGCTGAACCGCTCAGTCAACGGAATCCTTCACCTCGAAGATCTGGGGCTGACCTATTATTCAGGCAACTATGATCAGTTTGCCCGCCAACGCGCGGCGAATCGGGCCAATCAGGCGGCACAGGCCAAAAAGCAAGATGCACGGCGCTCGCACCTGCAGGCCTTTGTTGATCGTTTTAAGGCCAAGGCCAGCAAAGCCAAGCAGGCGCAAAGCCGGGTTAAGATGTTGGAAAAGATGGAAACCATCCGGGCGCCCGAAGACGCGGCGCGGACTGTTTTCACATTCCCCGAACCCGAGGAACTGTCGCCGCCCATTATCGCCACCGAAGGTGCGTCTGTTGGATATGATGACACCACGATCCTGAGCAAACTGAACCTGCGCATCGACCAAGATGACCGGATCGCTTTGTTGGGCAAAAACGGTGAGGGCAAATCAACACTCTCGAAAATGCTGTCAGGCCGGTTGGATGTGATGTCGGGCAAGATGACCCAATCCAGCAAATTGCGGATCGGCTTCTTTGCCCAGCATCAGGTGGATGAGCTGTTTATCGACGAAACACCGTTGCAGCACCTGATGCGCGAACGCCCCCACGAAGGGCAATCCAAGTTGCGGGCCCGTCTTGCGGGCTTTGGTTTGGGGGCAAATCAGGCTGACACCGAGGTTGGCCGTCTGTCCGGGGGGCAAAAGGCCCGCCTGTCGTTGTTGCTGGCCACCCTGCCCGCGCCGCACTTGCTGATCCTCGATGAGCCGACCAACCACCTTGATATTGAAAGCCGCGAAGCCTTGGTCGAGGCGCTGACCGCCTATACCGGTGCGGTCATTCTGGTCAGCCACGATATGCACTTGCTGAGCTTGGTCGCTGACCGCCTGTGGCTGGTGTCAGGCGGTACGGTCAAACCTTACGAGGGTGATTTGCCGTCTTATCGCGATCTGCTTTTGACGCGCGACAAACCTGCGGCAAAACCGTCTGCGCCGAAAGCAAAAGCCAAGCAACGCCCCTCGCGCGATGCAATCACTGCGCTGCGTGGCGAGGTGCGTAAAGGCGAGGCACGGCTTCAGAAAATCAGCGAGATGCGCGACAAGCTGGCAACAAAACTGGCCGATCCAGCCTTGTATGATGAAGAACGCAAAGACGAAGCCATCGTTTGGCAGCGCAAGTATTCCGAAGTCATGGATGCACAAGATCGCGCCGAAGAGTTGTGGATGAAGGCCTTGGAAAAATTGGAAAAAGCTGAGGCCCTATGATCGACTACGCCTTTCTGGTCACCGCCTTTACCACCTTGTTTGTGGTGATTGATCCACCGGGTCAGGCTCCGATCTTTATGGCGTTGACGCAAGGGATGGATCCCGCCGCACGACGCGGTGTGGCGATCCGGGCCTGTCTGACTGCCGCAGTCATTCTGGCGATGTTCACGGCGTTCGGGGAATCGGTTCTGGGGTTTGTGGGCATATCCATGCCCGCCTTTCGTGTCGCTGGCGGGGTTTTGTTGTTTCTCACCGCAATAGAGATGTTGTTCGAACGACGCACCAAACGCCGCGAAAGCAACGCGGAAGAGGAAGAGAACACCGATCCGTCGGTTTTTCCGCTTGCGATTCCGTTCATTGCTGGGCCCGGATCCATCGCCACCATCATCCTGCTTGCGGGGCAAGCACCCGGTCTGCAGGGCACAGCCGTTGTGATTGGCGTCATGGTTTCCGTCGTCGCGGTCGTGCTGGTGCTGTATCTGTCGTCGGGCGTTCTGGCGCGTTTATTGGGGAAAACCGGGCTGAACGTGATGACGCGTCTGTTGGGCATGTTGTTGGCCGCATTGTCCGTTCAATTTATCCTAAGTGGGTTACGAGATTTTGGTTTTGCGGGCTGACGCCCCATATTCCCACTACCACAACCAGTAGGAGCAGACATGGACGGCGAGAATACAGCACGGCTGGTGTATCTAAGCTTGTTGGCTGCTGCCTTGGTGTTTTGGTTTATTGCCCAGAACCGCGCCTCTTTGGGGAAAACGATGCAACATGCGTTGGCTTGGGTTTTCATATTCGTCGGCGTTATCGCTGTGATTGGATTGTGGGAAGATATCCGGACTACCGTCAGCCCTGCGGCACGTATGACGGCATCTGAAAATGCCATCACCGTCCCTCGTGGCCGCGATGGGCATTACTATCTCCAGCTTAAAGTGAACGGGACCCCGGTGGATTTCCTTGTTGATACAGGAGCCAGCCAGATCGTTCTGAGCCACGCAGATGCAGAAAAAATCGGCATCGATCTAAAAGAGCTCAACTATTTTGGACGCGCGCTCACAGCCAATGGCGAAGTCCGCACAGCCCCCGCCGTGATCGAAGAAATAGTGCTGGGACCGTTCAGGGATCAGGGCATTTCGGCCTGGGTCAATGAAGGGGAAATGGATAGATCCCTGTTGGGCATGGAATACCTTCAGAGGTTTTCAAGCTTTGCCATTACCGATGGAAATCTGATTCTGTCGCGTTAGATCGTGACAATCTCAACATGATCTTTGCGCCACAAGGCATTGTTAAGTATACAAATTTAGGGGGTCTATTTTTCGGCCTTCTTTTCCCAACGCCCAGACTCTTCAGACCAATATTGGGCTGAACATCCCGCATCGGTAAGCGCCTTCCACTGGGTGCGGGCGTGCTGGACCGCTTCGGGGTCGGTACCATCGAACAGAATACAAACGCGATCTAGGGCGGTCACCTCTTCTGCCGTCACAGCAGCGCCGACAACGGCCATAACACAGGTCGCATCGTTGGCGGCCTGCGCTGATGTAGTCAAAAGGATCGGCTGATCCGCATCGTGCGGACCCCCCGCTAAACCATGCGGCAGGAACGCGTCTTCGGGTCCCTGCCAAAGCCGCTCATCCAACCACGCCAGATGCTGCGGATCTGTGCCCCGCACGGCAATGCGCCAACCGGCCTGACGCGCTTTGCCCAAGAGGACAGGTAAAGTCTCCTCGAGTGGTCCGCGCGTCAGATGATAGAAATAAGCGGCTCCCATGGGTTTTACTCAAAGTGGTCCTGCACCAGACGGCTGAGTGCGCGAACGCCCCAACCGGTCGCCCCTTTGGGCGCATAGCTGGACTCGCCGGACAGCAGAGCAACGCCTGCAATATCCAGATGGATCCAAGGGGTCTCTTCTTTCACGAACCGCTGCAGGAATTGCGCCGCCGTGATCGAGCCTGCCGGACGTCCGCCGATGTTTTTCATGTCGGCGATACGCGACTTTAGCAAATCGTCATAGCCCTTGCCCAAGGGCATTCGCCACGCGCCTTCGTCCTCGGCACTGGCGGCTTTGAGGAACGCGTTGCACAGGGTGTCATCGTTTGAGAATACGCCTGCATTTTCATGGCCCAAGCCAATAATGATGGCACCGGTCAGCGTGGCCAGATCAATCATTCCTGCAGGTTTGAACCGTTCTTGCGCGTACCACATCACGTCACACAGAACCAAACGCCCTTCGGCGTCAGTGTTGATGATCTCGACCGTGTCACCCTTCATGGATTTAACAACGTCGCCGGGGCGCGTCGCTTCGCCAGAGGGCATGTTTTCAACCAAGCCAACCAGACCAACAACATTGGCTTTTGCCTTGCGCAACGCCAAGGCACGCATGGTACCAGCAACGACACCAGCCCCCCCCATATCCATGGTCATCTCTTCCATGCCCCCGGCTGGTTTCAGAGAAATCCCGCCGGTATCAAAGACGACACCCTTGCCAACCAGAGCCAATGGAGCCGCGTCTTTTTCACCACCGTCCCATTTCATCACAACAACTTTGGAAGGGCTGACAGAGCCTTGCCCAACGCTGAGCAATGTCCGCATGCCCAATTCGGCCAATGCGTCTTCTTCCAGAACTTCGACCTTGAGACCCAGTGATTCCATTTCAGCCAGTCGATTTGCGAAATCGGTGGTTGTTAGGATGTTGGCGGGTTCGTTCACCAGATCCCGTGTCATGTGCACGCCTTCGGCCACCGCTTGCAGCGGCGCATAGGCTTCGGCAATCTCTTCAGACTTGGTGTGAGAGATTACGACATCACCTGCGGTTTCCGCATCGGCCGTTTTATGCGCATCAAACCGATAGTTTCGCAGAGCGATTCCCAACGCGACCTGCTCTGCCCGGTTCTGGCCACCCGCCATCAGATGCAGCGGTGCAACGCCCTGTAGCTTGGCCAAAGATGCGCCCGCTTTGCGCGCTTCGGCTGCGTCGGCACGCCGTGACAGCACCAAAACATCCAACGCTTCGGCTGCCATGCCTGCCGGCCACGCCAGTGCAATAACCTGTCCTGACTTGGCTTTGGTGAACTTTTCGCTTTCGACCAAACGCGCAACGGCCCCTTTGGTCAGCCGGTTCGCACGCCGCGCGGCCGGATCCATTTTCCCCTCGGGCGGTATGATGATGGCGACACGGCCCTCGGCGGAGGCCATCGTATCCAAGTCGGTGGGTTGAAAACGGATCGGGGTCAGGCTGCTCATTTTATGGGGTTCCTCAACATGTGGTTTACAAACAGGTAGCGTGACTACTGCATATTGACCAGATAGCAGTTTTCCCCGGCGATCAATTGGACTAAGGTCACCAAAAATAACTTGGCAGGCTCCGGGGGGATCGCAGTGTCACGATACGACAGATACGTCCTGTCGCAATTTCTGCTGTTCTTCGGCTTTTTTGCACTGATTCTTGTTGCTGTGTTCTGGATAAACCGAGCGGTTGTCCTGTTCGACAAGCTGATTGGCGACGGTCAATCGGCGTTTGTTTTCTTGGAATTCACAGCATTGACGCTACCGAATCTCATCCGAATGGTTCTGCCTATTGCTGCCTTTGCTGCATCCGTTTTTGTTACCAACCGCTTGAAGAACGACAGCGAACTAACCGTCATGCAGGCCACGGGATCCAGTCCGTGGCGTTTGGCGCGTCCGGTTTTTGTATTTGGTCTGATCGCAGCCGCGATGATGAGCATGTTGACCCATGTATTGTTGCCCGCGTCGATCAAGCAGCTTGCCATCCGCGAAGCAGAAGTGGCGCGTAATGTGACTGCACGTCTCTTGAGCGAAGGTAGTTTTTTACATCCGGCTTCCGGGGTTACATTCTATATTCGTCAAATTGATGCGGATGGAACATTGAATGATGTATTTCTGTCCGACCGCCGCAACCCAAAGCAAAGTGTTATCTATACCGGTTCCAAAGCGTTCCTTGTTCGGAATGGTGACCAGAGCAACCTGATCATGGTGGACGGGCTTGCACAAAGCCTTGATGAGAAGAACAACACCCTGTCGACAACGGTTTTTGCTGATTTTTCTTATGATATCAGCTCTTTGATCAATAAAACCAAAGACGGGACCCGAAACATTCGAGCGATCCCAACCCTCGAAATGATCAACGGGGGGCCTCAGATCTCGGAACAGGATGGCTATTCATCGGGGCAAATCGCGGATGAATTGCACCTGAGGTTCGCGCGCGCTCTGATATGCGTGGCTGTAACGCTTATCGGGTACTCGGCCCTGCTGCTTGGGTCTTTTTCCCGATTTGGGGTTTGGCGACAGGCCATGGTGGCCTTTGTTATCCTGGTCTTTCTCGAAGTTCTGCGCGGCCTTGTGGCCGACCCGGTTCTTGAAAACCCTGATCTGTGGCCTCTCATCTACCTGCCTACCGTCTTGGGGATCATTATAGCTGTGCTCTTCATTCAGTTTTCCTCGCGGCCCTTGTCTGTGCTTTGGCGACGAAGACCAAAAGTTGGGGGTGTCTCATGATTCTGGATCGCTATTTCGCCCGTCGCTATTTGCAGAGTTTTCTGGTCATTGGGGCCGTTTTTCTGACCCTGATTCTGTTGATCGATCTGATCGAGCAACTTCGCCGGTTCGAAGGGGTGGACGTTTCCTTTGGGCAGTTGTTTGGCCTGACCCTGCTGAATGCCCCTGCTGCGATTAGTGAAATTCTGCCCCTATTGATGATTCTCTCAACCATTGTGTTGTTCGTGGGCATGGCCCGGAGTTCCGAACTGGTTGTGACACGCGCCATTGGTCGATCGGGTATCAGAGCCCTTGCTGCGCCAATCTTTGTGGCGTCAATCATTGGTGGCCTTGCCGTTACGACACTGAACCCCATTGTTGCCGCAACATCAAAGAGATACCAAGAACTGTCCGATACTTATCGGACGGGTGGACCCTCGGTTCTGTCGCTCAGCGGTGAGGGGCTGTGGCTGCGCCAAGGCAGTGCGGAGGGGCAATCTGTTATTCACGCAACGGGGTTTGGTGGCGATGGTATTACTTTGTTTGGAGTTAGTATTCTAAGCTATGCGCCGAATGGGGGACCAATTCGTCAGATCTCGGCCGAAAGCGCGCAGTTGCAAGACGACAACTGGGTCCTGAAGACGGTCAAAGTCTGGCCCCTGAATACCGGTACCAACACAGAATCAGCTGCAACGACGCATGACACACTTAAAATTCCAACGACCCTTACACGCGAACGCATTCATGACAGCCTGGGGCGCCGTGAAAGTATCTCGATCTATGACCTTCCCAACATGATCCGCCAACTCGAACAGGCTGGGTTTTCGACCAAGCAGCATCAGGTCTGGTTTCAGGTAGAGCTGGCGCGTCCCTTGTTCCTTGTCTCGATGGTGCTTGTCGGGGCGGCCTTTACCATGCGCCACACGCGGTTTGGAGGTACGGGTTTGGCTGTTCTGGCGGCGGTACTACTGGGCTTTACGCTATATTTCGTCAGAAACTTCGCACAAATTCTGGGTGAAAATGGGCAAATCCCTGTGGCTCTTGCAGCTTGGGCCCCACCTGCTGCGGCGATAATGTTGACCCTCGGATTACTTCTCCATGCGGAGGATGGCTGATGCGCCAAATTGCGTCTCTTGTCCTATCTAGCGTATGCTTTTTGGGCCTGTCCGCCCCTCTGAGTGCCCAATCTGCACCAGCCGTGTCGTCGAATGGGTCCGCTGAGGCTGTGCAGCCCCCCGCGATGCTGGTCGCTGACTCAGTTTTCATCACGCCCGATCGTCAGTTGATCGCCAAGGGGAATGTCGAAGCGTTTCAGGGTGATACCCGGTTGCGCGCCCGTGAGATTGTATTTGATCGGGAAAGCGGCAAGCTAACAATCACAGGCCCCATTCGGATTGACCAAGGTGGAACCGTCACCGTTCTGGCCAATTCAGCAGAACTTGACGAAGGGCTTCAGAACGGGATTCTTTCTGGCGCGCGGGTTGTGTTTGATCAGCAGTTGCAATTGGCTGCCCTGCAAATGACACGTGTTGGGGGACGTTACTCTCAACTTTACAAAACGTCCGTAACCTCTTGTCATATTTGTGAAGATGGCAAGCCACCCCTTTGGCAAATCCGGGCACAAAAGGTCACCCACGACCAACTGGAGCAGCAGCTCTATTTTGAGAATGCACAGTTTCGCGTGCTGGATGTGCCCATTTTCTATTTGCCGGGGATGCGGTTACCGGATCCCAACCTCAAACGCGCCTCAGGGTTTCTGATCCCATCCTGGCGCACAACATCACAATTGGGAACTGGTATCAAAGTTCCTTATTTCTTCAAGCTCGGCGATCACCGGGATTTGACGGTGACGCCCTATATCTCGTCGAAAACCAAAACGCTGGATTTCCGCTTTCGGCAGGCGTTTCGGCGTGGGCGGATTGAACTGTTAGGCGCTTACACGCGCGATGATCTGTATCCCAACGAAGACCGTGGATTCTTCTACGCGACAGGGGATTTCGATCTTGTGAACAGTTTCAAGTTTGAATTCGACCTGAAAACGGTCTCGGACAATGCCTATCTCGTTGATTACGGCCTGCCCAACCTTGACCGTTTGCGCAGTGAAATCGCAATCACGCGGGTAAAACGCGACAGCGCATTTCGCGCGAGCGTCATTCACTATGAAACCCTACGCGACAGTGAAAACGAAGATCAGATCCCATCTAACATTATCGACGTGGGGTATGAGAAACGACTGTTCCCCACCAGCATCGGTGGAGAGTTCCGGCTAAATCTGGATCTGCACGGCCATCAGCGCACTGCAGATATTGACGTCTTGGGACGCGATGTGACCCGCCTGACTGCAGATGCAGAATGGTTGCGCAGCTGGACCCTTGTTCAGGGCCTGCGAGTCGATTGGAAGATGGGCGTTTCTATCGATAAATCAGGGGTTTCTAACGATAGCACTTACCCATCAAGCTCGACCCGGTCCACGCCACGCGCGGCACTGACTTTGCGGTACCCGATGACGCGAAGTTCTGGGTCTGGCATGACTCACTTCATTGAACCAATTTTGCAAGTCGGATGGGCAAACACTTCGAATGCGGATGTGCCAAACGACGAAAGCAATTTTGTCGAATTTGATCAGGGGAACCTTCTGTCGCTGTCGCGCTTTCCGGCCCCAGACCGACGCGAGGATGGGGCCTCGGCCGTGGTTGGTCTCAACTGGGCAGGGTATTCTGCCGCAAAGTGGCAAGCCTTTGCGACTGTTGGTCAGGTTTTTCGAGAAACAAGTATTGCCGAGTTTTCCAAAACGTCCGGCCTGAGCGGCACCTCGTCTGACATTCTGTTAGCAGGTCAACTGCGTCTGGACGAGAAATTGGCACTGACAGCGCGTGGCTTGGTGAACAATTCTTTGAATTTCTCAAAGGCCGAAGTCCGCGGCGAATGGACGGGAACACGATCAAACTTAAGCGGTAGTTATCTGTGGCTTGGACGGGACCCCGCGGAAAATCGCGTATTGGCTGTCTCTGAATTCTGGTTCGATGGCGGATATCAAGTCACCCCAAATTGGAAGGCCAACGCCAACCTGCGGTATGACATCGAAGACTCGCGCGCGACCGGGGCCGGTGTCGGACTGGTCTATCAAAACGAATGTGTCACGGTTAACATTTCCCTGAACCGGCGCTACACCTCGACGACAAGTATTGAGCCCTCCACCGATTTCGGCTTTACCATTGCGTTGAACGGTTTTGCCGTCCAGAGCGGAAACAAAGAATACAGGCGATCATGCAGAAAATCCTGACTCCCTTGACCCGACCTATGTCCCGTCTGCTTAAATCAGCTACAGCACTTGCCTTGGCGGGCACATTGGCCGTTCCTGCAACCCCAAGCCAGGCACAGGGGTTGTTTGCACCAGCCATCCGCGTCAATCAGGATGTGATCACCCGGTACGAGCTTGAGCAACGTATCCTGTTCATGGAAATCTTGCGGATCCCGGGAGATGCCGAAAAAGAAGCGCGCAAAACCCTGATTGATGAGAGTCTTAAACGGCAAATTTTGGCCGATGTTGATTTTGCCATCGCACCCGAAGATGTCCAGCTGGGGATCGATGAATTTGCAGCGCGTGGTCAAATGTCTGCAGAAGAGTTTCTGAAAGCCGTTGGACAAGCGGGTGTATCAGCGGAAACCGTTCGCGACTTTGTCGGCAATCAGCTGTCTTGGCGCGATTACATTTCGGCACGGTTCTTGTCCCGCGCACGTCCAACAGAAGAAGAAATCGATCGGGCCTTGGGTCAATCCGGTGGTGGGGGATTGCGGGTTCTTTTGTCAGAGATCATCATCCCCGTTACTCCGCAAACATTGGATCAGGTTGATCAGCTTGCGCAAGACATCTCTGGTCTGAAATCTTACGACGCGTTTTCCTCGGCTGCTACCCAATATTCAGCTTCAGATACCAAACGCAATGGCGGCCGTATGGATTGGCTTACGGTAAGTAGCCTTCCCCCCAGCCTCCAGCCCGTCATTCTGGCATTGAACCCCGGAGACATATCCGCACCGATTTCGCTGCCGAATGCGGTTGCTTTGTTCCAGATGCGCGGTCTGCAAGAGGTCTCGGGCGGCGCGCCACAATATGCATCAATTGAATATGCGGCGTACTATTTACCCGGTGGGCGCAGTCAGGAAACGCAATCCCTTGCACAGAGCTTGCGTCAAAAGGTGGATAGCTGTGATGACCTATATGGCATCGCCAAGGGCCAACCAGAACAGGCGCTTGATCGCGTCACCGCCAAGCCGTCCGAAATACCCAAAGACATTTCGCTTGAGTTGGCTAAGCTTGATCCAAACGAGATCTCTACATCGCTGACCCGGAACAATGGTCAAACTATGGTGTTCCTGATGCTGTGTGGTCGGGCGCAAAAGTTAGGCGAAGACACGTCTCGTCAGGACATTGCAAATGCGCTGACACAGCAGCGCCTTGAATCCTTTGCGACAAGCCTGCTGGAACGGCTTCGTGCTGACGCGGTCATTACGTCAGAATAAGCCTACCGAAACGCGGCCAGTTCGGGCGCGTTTTCCAAATCAGTCCTCTGTCAATCGGTGAGAGTTCAGTATGTTGCCCAAGCGGCTGCATGCTGATGATTGGTTGCGTGCATCGATGCGAGCGCCCTAATCCCACGTTTCTGTCGAAAAGATTGCGTCAATGACACTAATTCACTGGTGCTTGCCCTATGGCACACACTACACCTCTGGGCATGAGCGCCATCGACACCCTCCCCCCGCTGCGCGAGGTCATTGCGACCCATCAGCTGTCTGCCCGGAAATCACTTGGGCAGAATTTCTTGCTGGACTTGAATCTCACTGCCAAGATTGCCCGCCAAGCCGGTGATCTGACCGAATGCGATGTGCTTGAAATTGGCCCCGGACCGGGTGGATTGACGCGCGGATTGCTGTCTGAGGGCGCACGTCGGGTTCTGGCCGTTGAAAAAGACACGCGTTGCATTCCAGCGCTGAACGAAATCGCGCAAACCTATCCGGGACGGTTAGAGATCATCAACGGTGACGCGCTGGAAATCGACCCGTTGGCGCACCTGACGCCACCTGTGCGGATTGCGGCGAACCTGCCGTACAATGTGGGAACCGAACTGTTGGTGCGTTGGTTGACCCCAAAAGATTGGCCACCGTTCTGGCAGAGCCTGACCTTGATGTTCCAACGTGAAGTCGCCGAGCGCATCGTGGCCCAACCGGGATCCAAAGCCTATGGTCGTCTTGCACTTTTGGCGCAGTGGCGCGCCGACGCTCACATTGTTCTGTCATTGCCCCCAGGGGCATTCACGCCACCGCCAAAAGTGTCGAGCGCAGTAGTCCATTTGACCGCCCTGCCCGAGCCCCGGTTTCCCGCCCCTGCGGGCGTTCTCAGCCGGGTGGTGGCTGCAGCATTTAATCAGCGTCGCAAAATGTTGCGCGCGGCGCTCAAAGGGCAAGCCCCTGATATCGAGGATCGGCTGTTGGCGGCCGGGATCAAACCCACAGAGCGCGCCGAACAGGTTCCACTTGAAGCATTTTGCGCCTTAGCGCGTGAGATGGATAAGAGCTGAGAAACAAACGTCTCTGATAGAAAAAGGCCTCCGAAATTCGGAGGCCTTTTGAATTCTAGAACCTCGTTCACTGAGCGGCTTATTCAGCCGCTTCTGGTGAACCGCCTTCATCTGGCGTAGCCTCGGGGGCTTTGGCGGGTTTCTTAGCCCGTGCGCGTTTTGGCTTTGGCGCCTCGGCTGGTTGTTCAGCCGCAGGTGCCGTAGCTTCAGCGGCAGGCGCTTCGCCACCAGCTACGTCTGTGTTCGGAGTCTCGGCCTTGGGCGCGGGTTTGCGTGTCCGGGGGCGACGTGGCGGTTTAGCCGGTTTGCTTTCCGGTGTTTCGACCAAGCCAGTATTTTCGTCCGAGCTGTCGTTGAGGTCCAACACATCAGGTTGCGGTGCATTCGCAGGATCATCAACCCGAGGTTGCCGCTGTTGCTGTTGTTGTGGCTGATGGGATTGCTGGTGCGGCTGCGGTTGCTGCTGGCCGTGCTGATGCGGTTGCTGCTGGCCCTGCTGCTGTGGTGCAGGTTCGCGATCCTGGCGCTCAGCGCGCTCACGGTCACGCTCTGCCTGGCGCTCACGGTTCTGGCGTTCCTGCTCTTCGCGGCGGGCATCTTGCTCACGCTGCGCTTCGCTCAGCATCCGCATGTAGTGTTCAGCGTGCTGTTGAAAATTCTCCGCGGCGACACGATCATTTGCCAGCTGCGCATCGCGCCCGAGCTGGTTGTATTTATCAATGATCTGCTGCGGCGTGCCGCGCACCTTGCCTTCGGGGCCCGAGCTGTCAAACACGCGGTTGACGACGTTGCCACCAGAAGGCCGGCTGCGGTTGTTTTTCGACCGCGAACGGGATTTGGAAGATCTCATAATATCTTTTGTCAGCCTTGTTATGCGCTACCGATTGCCCCGTTTGACGCCTCGTGCGTTCAGTGTGTGCCGGGTCATCGACTTGTGGGGCTTGGCGTCGGGGATGAGCGGGTAAGCGTCAATCGCCGCGACACCCCTGAGTAATCACGTCCAGACGGTTCAGGCAAGAGGGCGCTTGAAAAAAGGAGTGTATTTTCGGCAGGTTTAGAGGTTTTCAGCAACAATTCGCCAAATCAGCCGGGTATTTGTGCGCTAACAACCCGATCCCGCCCATCCAGATCAGGGATAATGCGAATCTCACTCAGACCGGCTGCGTCAAAAAGCGCAGCCACTGCAGAGCCTTGGGTCGGCCCGATTTCGACAAGCAAACGCCCCCTTGGCAACAAATAGTCCGGCGCACCCGCTGCAAGCTCTCGATAGGCGCCCAAACCATCGCCCCCATCGGTCAATGCCATCTCCGGCTCATGATCGCGCACTTCTGCCTCGAGCCCGGCCATTTCATCCAAGGCGATATAGGGCGGGTTGGATACGATCAAATCATATCGCCCTTCAATCGCAGAGAACCAATTTGAGCAGATGATCTCGGCCCGATCCTGAACCCGGTGCAATACCGCGTTCGCACTTGCCTGAAGGCAGGCCGGTTCACTGAGGTCGGCACCAACGCCTGTTGCACTGGTCCGCTCGGCCAGTAGGGTGACCAAGATGCAGCCCGATCCAAGCCCAAGATCCAAAACACGGTCAAAAGTTTGAGCCAACGCCGCCTCAATCAAGGTTTCCGTCTCGGGACGTGGGTCCAAGACATCGCTGCTGACTTTGAAACGGCGGCCGTAAAATTCACGCTCACCCAACAGGTGAGACACTGGAACACGCACGGCGCGCAGCGAAATCAGTTGTTCATAGCGGTCCGCAATGTCCGGATCCAGATCTTCGGGCGCAATCAAGGTAACGCGACTTGCTTCGATCCGAGCGGCATGGGCCAACAAGATCCGCGCATCCCGCGCAGGGTCAGCCACGCCTGCCGCCCGTAATCTTTGGGTGGCCCCGACCATGGCCTGCGCAGCGGTTTGTGCGGTGCTCATTGCCCCATCTCAGCCAGTTTGCGTGCCTGATCATCCGCCGTCAGCGCATCAATCACCTCGTCCAAATCACCTTGCATGACCTGGTCCAACTTATAGAGCGTCAAGTTAATCCGGTGATCCGTCATGCGGCCCTGCGGGAAATTGTAGGTTCGGATACGTTCTGAGCGATCCCCCGACCCCACTTGACTGGCCCGATCTGCGGATCGTTCGCCATCAATGCGTTGTCGTTCCGCATCGTACAGTCGTGTTTTCAAAACCTGCATCGCGATTTCACGATTCCGGTGTTGTGATTTTTCCGAACTGGTCACCACAATTCCGGACGGTATGTGCGTGATCCGCACGGCCGAATCCGTGGTGTTCACGTGCTGACCACCTGCGCCCGAACTGCGCATTGTATCGATCCGCAGATCATTTGCGTCGACCTGAATGTCTACATCTTCGGCCTCGGGTAGCACGGCAACGGTTGCAGCAGAGGTGTGAATACGGCCCCCGCTTTCTGTTGTTGGCACCCGTTGCACACGATGCACGCCGGATTCATATTTCATACGCGCAAATACATTCTCACCCTTGATGTGGGCGACAACCTCTTTCACGCCGCCTAATTCCGTGAGCTGTTCTTCGATGATCTCAAATTTCCAGCCGCGCGCTTCGGCGTAGCGCTGATACATGCGCACCAGATCCCCGGCAAACAGCGCGGCTTCGTCCCCGCCCGTACCGGGACGGATTTCCAACATGGCCGGGCGCACATCTGCCGCATCACGGGGCAACAGCGACAATTGAAGCGCATGTTCGGCGTCGGGCATCTTGGCCCGCAGTTCCGGCAGCTCTTCTTCGGCCAGTTCCTTCATATCAGGATCTGATAACATGTCTTCGGCTTCAGCTACGTCGGTCAGCAGCCGACGCCACGCCAAAATCTGTTCTACAACAGGGCGCAGATCTGAATACTCTTTCGCGAGCATCGCTATGTCACCACCGCTGGCCCCATCGGCCATTGCAGCCTCAAGAAACTGAAACCTTTGGGTGATCTGTTCTAGGCGTTCTTCTGGGATCATCAGGGCGGTGTCCGACATCAAGACGCATTGGTCAAGGGGCAAGACTGTGATACCATTCCCTTATGAAACGACTGATCCTTATATCCACGTTAATCGCCAGCCCTGTTTGGGCCGATGTTGTTGGACCGGGGGGCAAAGTGCAGGACTGTTATTGCACAGATACCAGCGGGTCGCGCATTGAGTTGGGCGAAACCATCTGTTTGCAGGTGGATGGGCGCATGTTCATGGCGCAATGCCAAATGTCACTGAACGTTCCCATGTGGCGCGAAGTACAAGAGGGATGCCTGTCCTCAGAGCTGCATCTGCCCGAGCCAACGTTCAACCCGCTGCTTGTTTACCCCAAGATCTGATCGTCCAAACCGCAGCCGACCAAAGATACGAAGCGTGTCACCGTCTTGTTGGGCTGTTGTGTAGTCTGGAAAACCCATCATTTTGGATCGCGTCACATAGGTCACCATGCCCTCGCCGACTGACCCGGCCAAAACCGTTGTCCGGACAGAGGCGCTCGCGATCGCATCAAACTGGCCCAATCCACCGGGACCAGTTGCAACCACGCGCACAACGCCGAACTTCAGATCTCTATCAACATCGCCCTGCGGCGTGACATGCCATTGAGTTGGGTCACTGGGGGCGAGCCGGATGTAGCCCAACCCAACAATCGCAATTGCAATTGCAATCAAAACCCAAACAATAGTCATCACACGCCCCAGCACTTGTTTCCCTTCTGTGTATCTTGATCAGCCGTGCTGACAAGATGCCACACGGGTCGTTATCGTGACGTCACGCCCGGCAGGACACAGATCAGCTCGTAGAGCAGATTTGCAGCCGTCAGCGCCGTATTGCCCGAAGGATCATAGGGCGGGGACACTTCGACCAGATCACAGCCGACAATATTCAACCCACGCAGCGCTTGGATCAGCTCCAATGCCTGCGGAGTCGTCAGACCTCCGATTTCCGGCGTTCCGGTGCCCGGTGCATAGGCCGGGTCTAAGCTATCAATATCATAAGTCACATAGACCGGCCTATCACCGATATCGCGACGTATTTCCGCACCCAAGGGAGAAAGGCTGCGATGCCAAAGTTCATTTGCTTGAAATTGCTGGAACCCCCAGCCTTGCGCCTCGGTAAAGTCATCAGCGGCATAGCCAGATCCACGAATGCCTATCTGGTAGGTCTTGTCGGCCTGAATAAGCCCCTCTTCGTAGGCGCGCCGAAACACGGTGCCATGGGTTTCGCGTTCGCCGAACATCTCATCATTCACGTCGGCATGGGCATCCACATGGACCAAGGCCACGGGGCCGTGTTTGGCGGCGATGGCGCGCAGGATAGGCAAAGTAATCGAATGATCACCGCCCATTGCAACGGGGATGACATCATTTTGAAGAATCGCGTCATAGCTTTGCTTGATGATCTTCAGGCTTTCAGACAGCGAAAATGTGTTGATCGCCAGATCGCCAATGTCTGCGATCTGCAGGCTGTCAAACGGCGCTGCCCCTGTTGCCATATTGTAGGGCCGGATCATCGCACTTTCGGCGCGGATCTGTTTTGGGCCAAACCGCGTGCCAGACCGCCAAGAGGTGCCGATATCCTGCGGGATTCCCAAGACAGCCACATCAACCCCGTCTAGCGCGTCAACCTGTGGCAGGCGCATAAATGTGTTCGGTCCAGAAAAGCGGGCCAGATCGTTGCCGCTGATCGGCTGATTGTTCTTCGTCATTTGCGTTTATTCCAACCCAGTAAGCAGATAATTTCCGTCGCGATATGCGCCCCTGCAATCGCAGTGGCCCCCGTTGTGTCAAAGGGCGGCGAGACTTCGACGACATCCCCGCCTTTGATATTGATCCCGGCAATATCGCGCAGGATGATTGACGCCTGAATAGAGGTCAGCCCGCCCCAAACCGGCGTCCCGGTACCGGGCGCAAAGGCGGGATCAAGCCCGTCAATGTCAAAGCTCAGATATGTTGGGTGATCCCCCAAAATTGCTTTGATTTTCTGCGCAGTCGCAGCGGGGCCTGCTTCGTAGACCTCGCGCGCATCAATGATGTTCACACCCAACGTGTCTTCGTTTGTGGTGCGAATGCCCACCTGAACGGAACGCTTGGGATCAACAATTCCAGACTTCACAGCTTTGTAAAACATCGTGCCGTGATCAACGCGCTCCATATCGTCATCGGCCCAAGTGTCCGTATGCGCATCGAATTGAAGCAACGACATTGGCCCGTATTTTTCCGCATAGGCCTTGAGGATCGGAAAACTGATATAGTGATCCCCCCCCAAAGTGACAGAAGATACCCCCGCGCCCAGGATGCCGCGAATATGATCCGTCACGGTTCCGGGAAACGCGGGCACGTTGGCATAGTCAAACGCCATATCACCGTAGTCAACGATGGCCATTTCGCTCAACGCGTCAAACGGCCAGCCATATGGCGCGTCTGGCGATTGCAATGCGCTTGCCTCTCGTATGGCGCGCGGACCCAACCGCGTGCCCGGGCGATTGGTGGCCGCTTGGTCAAACGGAACCCCCGTCACCGCGATATCCACCCCTTCAAGATCCTTGGTATAAAGACGGCGCAGAAAAGAGGTCGCCCCACCAAATGTGTTCTCAAACGAAGGACCTTTCAGATCGGTCCGCGTAAAAGCTTCGTCTACCTGATTTTTTGCATCTTCTAATGCCATGACATGACGCCCTTTTGAGTGTCGGGGTGGGAGGGTGCGCGACGCTCAGAAGGGCGTCATTCCACTGGTTGTGCTGTTTCAACGATCCGCGCAAAGAACGACGCGCCAACCGGTGCGATTTCATCGTTGAAGTTGTATTTGGGGTGGTGCAGCCCGGCGCTGTCGCCCTGCCCCAGAAACAAATACGCGCCCGGACGCTCTTGCAACATGTACGAGAAATCCTCTGCACCCATTTCACGGCCCGAGTCACCTTGAACCTTTGCGTCCCCCGCCACTTCGCTGGCAACGCCAACAGCAAAAGCCGCCTTATCCGCATCATTGATCGTCGCGGGATAACCCACTTCGTAATCCAACGTTGCCTCAACCCCATAACTCGCCGCCTGCCCGGCCACGATTTGCGCCATCCGCTCCATCACCATTTTCTGCACTGCCGGATCAAAAGTCCGAATGGTTCCGTTCAGATAGGCTGTATCCGGGATCACGTTGTCCACTGTGCCCGTATGGATCTGAGTGACAGAAACAACCAAATCATCAAGCGCGCGGTGATTGCGGCTCACAATCGTCTGAACCGCCTGCGCAATGCCACAGGCCGCCATAACCGGATCGCGGGTTTCATGGGGCATCGCACCATGACCACCAACACCTTGAATATGAACCGTGAACGTATCAACTGCCGCCATCAATGCGCCCGGTGTCGTGTAAAATCCACCTGCCTCGAACCCCGGCGCATTGTGCAGGGCGTAGACTTGAGAAATATCAAACCGATCCATAATGCCTTCGCGCACCATCACATCCGCGCCCCCGCCATTTTCTTCAGCAGGTTGGAAAATCAACGCCACCCGACCCGAGAAATTTCGCGTTTCCGCCAGATAACGCGCGGCGCCCAACAACATAGTCGTATGCCCATCATGGCCACAGGCATGCATTTTTCCGGCATGGGTAGAGGCATAGTCGACGCCTGTCTCTTCAGGAATCGGTAACCCGTCCATATCCGCACGCAATCCGATGGTCTCCCCGGCTCCGCGCCCATTGATGATGGCAACAAGGCCGGTTTGTGCGATCCCTTCGTGTAATTCATCCACACCAAACTCGCGCAGTCGCTCTGCTACAAAGGCCGCCGTTTTTGGGCACTCAAGCCCAAGTTCTGGGATGGTGTGCAAATGTTGGCGCCATTTGGTCATATCTGTCGCATAGTCAGCGATACGGTTCACAACGGGCATTGAGGCTAGACTCCATAGCAAAGGTGCGGGATTGATGCATCTGACACCGGAATGAGGACCGCCGCAATGCCAGAAAACCCCCTAATCCTCGACTCTGACGCGGGAATCGAACGTCTGTTGGAAATCATGCGTCGCCTGCGTGATCCTGAATCCGGTTGCCCGTGGGATATCGAACAGGATTTTGCCACCATCGCCCCATACACCATCGAGGAGGCATACGAGGTTGCTGATGCCATTGAACGCGAGGCTTGGGGCGAACTAAAGGGCGAATTGGGGGATCTGTTGTTCCAATCCGTGTTCCACGCTCAGATGGCGCAGGAAGCCGGGCATTTCAATTTTCAGGATGTGGTGCGCACAATGTCTGACAAAATGGTCAGCCGTCACCCGCACGTTTTTGGCGATGAAAACCGCGATAAATCTGCGGAACAACAAACCGCTGATTGGGAAGCCATCAAAGCAGCCGAACGGGCCGACAAGGCACAACAAGGCGCGTTGGAGGGAGTTGCCCCGAATCTGCCGGCCTTGTTACGTGCGCTGAAATTGCAAAAGCGAGCCGCGCGTGTTGGCTTTGATTGGCCCGACGCCAGCCATGTTCTGGCCAAAATCACCGAAGAGGCCGCTGAATTGGTCGAGGCGCGCGACAATCTGGATGCCGACGCGATGGAAGATGAATTCGGCGATCTGCTTTTTGTGATGGTCAATTTGGGGCGTCATTTGGGAGTCGAGCCCGAAACAGCACTGCGCCGTACCAATGCCAAATTCACCCGCAGGTTTGAAAGCGTAGAGGCCGATCTTGCTGCACAAGGTCGAACCCCGCAAACCAGTACATTGGCAGAAATGGATGCTTTGTGGGATGACGCAAAGGCCCGCGAACGTGCTGCAAAAGCCAAAGCTGCGCCATCAAACGCCTAAACCTTGCAACGTGACTAGACTTCCCACGCACGAGTTGTAACTGTCCGATTTCGTTTGATCGGAGACAGGCATGAGCGCGCGCAAAATCATCATCGACACAGATCCCGGACAGGATGACGCTGTGGCTATTCTGTTGGCCTTGGCCAGCCCGGAAGAGATTGATGTTCTGGGAATCACGGCGGTAGCTGGCAACGTGCCGTTGCCTCTGACTCAAAAGAACGCCCGCATTGTTTGTGAACTGGCAGGCAAGACTGACGTTCCTGTTTTTGCGGGATGCGACGTCCCGCTGTCGCGCAAGCTGGTCACAGCTGAACATGTTCATGGAAAAACGGGCCTTGATGGCCCGACGCTGCCTGATCCGACCATGGAGCTACAGACCAAGCACGGTGTCGATTTTATCATCGAAACCCTGCGCACCGAACCGGCTGGCACTGTCACACTCTGCCCACTCGGTCCTTTGACCAATATCGCCTGCGCCTTTGAAAAAGCGCCAGACATCGCGGAGCGCGTGCAGGAAATCATCTTGATGGGTGGGGCATATTTTGAAGTTGGGAACATCACGCCGGCTGCCGAATTCAACATTTATGTCGATCCAGAAGCCGCTGATATTGTGTTTAAATCTGGCGCACCGATTGTGGTCATGCCTTTGGATGTTACCCACAAAGCACTGGTGACAAAGCCACGCAATGACACCTTTCGCACACTTGGCACCAAGGTCGGTAGCGCAGTCGCCGAGATGACTGATTTCTTTGAGCGTTTTGACAAGGACAAATATGGCTCAGCAGGTGCACCCCTGCATGACCCCTGTGTCACAGCCTATTTGATCCGCCCCGATCTGTTCACTGGGCGCCATATCAATGTCGAAATCGAAATCCAGTCCGAACTCACCCTCGGAATGACCGTTGCGGATTGGTGGGGCGTTACAGATCGCGCGCCAAATGCGCTGTTTATCGGGGATGTGGATAGCGACGGCTTTTTCGACCTACTGACTGAACGTCTGGCCAGACTATGAGCACCGCGCTTCATCTGGCTAAACCCGAAGATCTTGACCGGCTTATGACGCTGGTTGCGGCGTTCCACGCGGAAATGGCTATTGAGAGCAGCGAAGAGTCCCGCAAAAACGCCCTAGCCCCGTTGCTAGACGGTATTCCGCTTGGATGCGTATATCTGATCGGACCTGCCCGCGCGCCGTTAGGGTACATCGTGCTCACATTCGGCTGGTCGGTCGAATTTGGTGGCATGGATGCATTTGTCGACGAAATCTATATCCGTCCTGCGGTGCGTAAGCGCGGCATCGCCAGCGAAGTGTTGATTGATCTGCCCAAAGCCTTGGCCGAGGGCGGGCTAAAAGCCGTACACCTTGAGGTCGACCGCGAAGACGAATCCGCACAGCACATCTATCAACGCGCCCGTTTCAAACCGCGGGAGCGATACATGCTGATGACCAAAACGCTCTGACACGGATATTGTGCTATTCTCTGAGTTCAATTGTCAGAACCAGAGGAATTTCACATGCCCAAAGGATATCTCGTTGCGCATATCCGCGCACATGACATGGAAAAGATGCAAGCGTTTCGGGCCTTGGCGGGACCTGCGATCGCAAAATACAACGGCACAGTTTTGGTAAACGCCCCAGATCCCGAAATCAAAGAAGGTCCGGAGAGCGGGATTTCTGTGGTGGTGGAGTTCGAGAGCCTCGATATGGCGCGCCAGTTTTATCACTCAGACGAATATGGCGCCGCCCGTGCGATCAGAGAACAAGCAGCTCAGACTGATCTCCTTTTGGCCGAAGGGCTTTGATCCCACGCACTTGTGGACAGCCAATTTCAATAAAAAGGCCCGGCGACTGACAGTCTCGGGCCCCTTTTGTCCATGCTGAAGGCGTAGATTACCCTTTCAGGATCGAACGGCCTGCGTATTCAGCCACTTCACCCAACATCTCCTCGATGCGGATCAACTGGTTGTATTTCGCGAGCCGGTCCGAGCGCGCCAGCGAGCCGGTTTTGATCTGACCACAGTTGGTGGCAACCGCAAGGTCCGCAATGGTGGCATCTTCGGTTTCACCAGAGCGATGCGACATCACATTGGTGAACCGCGCGCGGTGGGCCATGTCTACGGCTTTAAGTGTTTCGGTCAGGGTGCCGATCTGGTTCACTTTGACCAGCATTGAGTTGGCGCTGCCTTTTTCGATGCCTTCGGCCAAACGCGTAGGGTTGGTCACAAACAGGTCGTCCCCAACCAGCTGAACCTTGTCACCGATTGCGTCTGTCAGGGCTTTCCAGCCATCCCAGTCATCCTCGGACATGCCGTCTTCGATCGAGATGATCGGGTAATCCGCTACCAGTGCCGCCAGATAGGCAACGTTTTCTTCGGACGTCAGCGATTTGCCTTCGCCGGACAGAACGTATTTGCCGTCTTTGTAATATTCGGTTGCTGCACAATCGAGCGCGAGATAGATGTCTTCGCCCGGTTTGTAACCTGCTTTTTCGATGGATTTCAGAACAAAATCAAGCGCTTCACGCGTGGACGCGATGTTGGGTGCAAACCCACCTTCATCGCCGATGCCCGTGCTCAGGCCTGCGGCTGTCAGCTCTTTCTTCAGCGTATGGAACACCTCTGCGCCCATGCGGACAGCTTCGCGGATGTTGGTTGCCGAGACGGGCATGATCATGAATTCTTGGATATCAATCGGGTTGTCCGCGTGTTCACCACCGTTGATGATATTCATCATCGGAACGGGCAGAACCCGCGCGGATGTGCCGCCTACATAGCGGAACAAAGGCTGGCCAGTATAGTCAGCCGCTGCTTTGGCGGCTGCCATCGATACGCCCAGAATTGCGTTTGCGCCAAGACGTGCCTTGTTTGGCGTGCCGTCCAGTTCGATCATTGCCTGATCCAGCGCGACCTGCTCCAGTACGTCAAAGCCTGCCAGTTCTTCAGCAATCTCACCGTTGACAGCGGCAACGGCTTCCAACACGCCCTTGCCCATATAACGGTTATTGTCGCCATCGCGCTTTTCAACGGCTTCATGCGCCCCGGTTGAAGCCCCTGATGGGACTGCGGCACGACCCATGGTGCCGTCTTCGAGGATCACGTCGACCTCAACGGTTGGGTTGCCCCGGCTGTCGAGAATTTCGCGCGCGTGAATGTCGATAATGGTGCTCATTTGTCGATCCTTGATCCGGCCTAATTTGCCTGCCTCATAACAGGCCGAACCCAAATGGGAAACGGCCTCGCTATCGCTAACATCGACTATTTCCGCCAGTTAGGGCTAACAGACCCCGGAATGTGTTCACTATACAAGACGTGTTGGCGCAAACCTGAGGCGTCACGCCGCAGCCAAACGCGCCGCTCTCGTCGCGCGTTGTTCGCGCACAACCGTGTACAAGCCGGATGCAATAATAAGCGCCGCCCCAAGCAAGGTCATCACATCAGGGCGTTCGCCAAAGACGATCATCCCGATCAGAATGGAAAACAACAGGCGCGTATAGCGGAATGGAGTGACGGCCGAAGCGTCCCCAATGCGCATCGCCGCTACGATGCCATAATACCCCAACACCCCAAAAAGGACTCCGCCGCCAATCTGGGCCCACTCTAATCCATGTAACATCCGAGTTTCACCAGGCAACAGAGCCAACAGCGCTATCCCGGCTGGGATCAACATCAAAAAACCCTGAAAACTGATAACACTCGAGGGAACCGCGCTATCCATCACGCGCGTCATCAGATCGCGTGTCGCAACACCCGCCACGGCAAGCAAAACCAGCAAGACCGCAGGATCAAAGGTGTCCAAGCCCGGGCGAATAATCATCAAAACGCCTATGAACCCTACGCACACCGCACTCCATCGACGCCAACCGACTTGTTCGCCAAGAAACAGCGCGGCGCCCATTGTGATAGCCAAGGGCGTCGCTTGGAACACGGCGGCCACAGTGGAAATATCAACCAACGACAAAGCACCGGCAAAACCAAAGGCAGAAATCGCTTCGGTTACGGCACGCAGAACCGGTTGCATGCGCCACGCCCGTGGCATGAGCACAGAATGCCCCTGCACCCGTGCAAGCACGTAAAACATCGCCATGCTGCCGAGCCCCAGCATGATCAGCACTTGGCCCACGGCCACCGAAGACGACAGGTTCTTGATAAACGTGTCTTCCATCGTGAATGCCGCCATAGACGCCACCACCAGCAGAATGCCGTTGAGGTTGTTCATGTGTTTGTCTCTTGTCAGAAAGTCGCGCGGGGCCCGCGTGGCCCTTGAAGCCAGCAAAAGCCGACTTTACGCGGCACAGCAAGCACTATGACGCACTTTATCATGAATAGAATTGAAAGAATTCATCAAGATTCTTGATGTGTCGCAATCAAACCATTCTGAATATCGGTTTCGATCCAACCACCCGCATTAATAACGCTTTGAATGCCAAAAGCCCCGGCTGCGCAGTAAAGAACGATAAGCCGCTGAAACCTGCGCGCACCAAAAAGTTCAAGACAACAGTCGCCCGAACGCTATTTGCGGATCGGCACACCATAGAGTTCCAGCTTGTGCCCGCGCAGCTCGTACCCCAACTTAGCGGCGATCTTTTCCTGCAAGGCCTCGATGTCAGGATCAACGAATTCAATCACTTCACCTGTGTTCATATCGATAAGATGATCATGATGGTCACGTTCAGCATCTTCGTAGCGTGCGCGCCCGTCGCCAAATTCCAACCGTTCCAGTATGCCCGCCTCTTCGAACAGTTTCACGGTTCGATACACCGTTGCGATCGAAATCCCATTATCTATGGCACTGGCTCGGGCATAGAGTTCCTCGACATCCGGATGATCGGCACTTTCCTGCAAGACACGTGCAATAACCCGGCGTTGGCCAGTCATGCGTAGCCCTTTTGCTTCGCAGCGTCTGATGATTGTGTCCGACATAGTGCGTTCCCTGATCGTCTGAGAATCTGGTTTATTACGTCTGAACCGCTACGGCTACCGACTTTTGCAACTTGTCCCCAGTTGACTTTTCCACAGGCAGGGGCCATTTGGCATTCCAAGCCCTGTCCTCTGCCGCGTGAGCAGACAAGAACCAAGAGCGCATAAAGCGCCCCGGCCATCGCAGGCCGAGACCAGGACAAGGCCTACTGTTCCCAAGATCACGCGTGGGGCAAAGCGCCGGACCGGCCCGAATTGGCATGACGCTATCGGGCCCGAGGATTCGCGCGCCCCAACAGCCGCGCGGATTGCGGCGCACAAGCGTTGCCCATGTTGGGTGGCGCGAAAGGACATGACGTTGAGCGATTTTGAAATGATGGGCCTGCCAAAGGCTCTGGTGAACCGTTTGAAAGAAAACGGGATCACTGACCCCACCCCGATTCAGGCCCGTGCCATCCCGCACGCCCTGAACGGCGAAGACATTCTGGGTTTGGCCCAGACCGGCACCGGAAAAACCGCAGCCTTTGGCCTGCCACTGGTCACATTGATGATGCGGTACGAACAGCGCGTGCCCAAATACCACGTGCGCAGCTTGATTTTGGCCCCAACCCGCGAGTTGGCCTCGCAAATTACTGAAAACCTGCGGGGCATGATCAAGAACACACCGCTGAAGATCACCTTGGTGGTTGGCGGTGTTTCGATCAATCCACAGATCGGTCGCCTTGAGCGCGGAACAGACATTCTGGTGGCAACACCGGGCCGCTTGCTGGATCTGATGGACCGTCGCGCGGTTGATCTGCAGGCGTGTTCCTTCCTTGTGTTGGACGAAGCGGACCAGATGCTGGATCTTGGCTTTATCCACGCGCTGCGCAAAATTGCGGGTGTTCTGCCAACTGAGCGTCAAACCATGCTGTTCTCGGCCACTATGCCTAAGCAGATGAACGAAATTGCGCAGAGCTATCTGAACAAACCCCGCCGGATCGAAGTGTCGCCCCCGGGTAAGGCTGCGGATAAGGTCACACAAGAAATCCACTTTATCGCCAAGGCGGAAAAGTCAAAGTTGCTGATCGAGCTGTTGGACAAGCACCGCGAAGAACGTGCGATTGTCTTTGGGCGCACCAAACACGGATCAGACAAGCTGGCACGCGTTCTGGAAAAAGCGGGCTATGCCACGGCTGCGGTCCACGGCAACAAAAGCCAAGGCCAGCGGGATCGCGCCATTGCTTCGTTTAAATCCGGTCAGGTCAAAGTTCTGGTTGCAACCGATGTTGCTGCCCGGGGTCTGGATATTCCAGACGTCAAACACGTCTACAACTACGATCTTCCCAACGTGCCTGACAGCTATGTCCACCGGATTGGCCGGACGGCGCGCGCTGGTAAAGACGGTGCTGCGATTGCCTTTTGTTCACCCGACGAGATGGATGAATTGAAAGCAATCCAAAAGGTTCTGGGCACCCAGATCCCTGTTGCCTCGGGCCGTCCATGGGAACCTATTCAGGACCCGAACAAACCAAAACCAGCCAAAGGTGGCCGTCGTGGTGGCCGTGGCGGACGCCCGGGCGGAAACGGCGGAGGAAACTCTGGCGGCAAGCCCGGTGGCAATTCCGCTGGTACCGCAGGTGGTGGCGAGGGCAAGCCCGGCGGTGCACGTCGTCGGCGTCGCGGCCCCGCACGTGGCAAAGGTGGCCCGCGTCAAGCGGCCTAATCACAATGGCATCGCGCGGTTTGATCCGCGCGGTGCCCTTACTCCAGCATCAGGTCAGCCCAAACAGGTAAATGATCCGATGCAACGGACGCCGGGCGTTTCTCGTGTACCCCATGGTCTAGGGCTGTGACCCCAGCGCTGAGTGCGATGCGATCCAAAGCCCCAACCGGGCGCGGCGCAGGAAAGCTGGCGACTGGCGCTAAAAAGCGCATACCTGGTGCTAGGTGGTCCAATATTGGCTGGTTCGACCACTCGTTGAAATCCCCAGCCCAAACCGTTGGCATCTTTGGTAACTTCTTCATTTCATTGCTAAGCTGAACAATCTGATGGCGGCGCGACGCTGACAAAAGCCCAAGGTGCATCCCCATCACCCGGATCGGTCCATGCGCGGTTTCAAACTCTACCCGCACCGCCCCACGAGGTTCGAACCCCGGCAACGTGTGATGGCCCAGCGCGGTAACTGCCAGATCATCGCTTTTCCAGATCACCGCATTGCCATGCCAGCCAAGGCTGCCCGCACCGCCTAGATCTGCGACCTTCCATCCGGCTTCTTCCAACACAAAATGAGACAAAGCCGCCGGACGCGGTGGCAATCGCTTGTCCGCCTCTTGCAAGACAACGATCTGGGCACGCATCCGTTCGATGACCTGTACGGTCCGTCGCGGATACCGCCGTAAATCCAGCCCGACGCATTTTTGAATATTGTAACTAGCCAAACGAAAATGAGCTGAATTGGGCATGAACACTCTTTAATCAGATACCGCCACGTATTTAGTGAGGCAACCGACGCAGCGGCGCAAGAGAGAACCCCCAACCTGCGCTTGACAGTCGCGTTTGCTGCCCATCCAGTGAACATATGATCGAAAAACGCCCTGTTGACGCCTCTGGCGCAGCCGCCCTCATCTCAATTGCTACGTTGCTGGCCTTTAACCAAGTTGTGATCAAAGTCACCGGGGATGGTTTTGCACCTGTTTTCCAGGCAGGGTTACGGTCTTTGGGCGCAATCGTCTTTGTGTTGATCTGGATCCGGTTTTCCGGCGGCAAGATCCAAATCCCCCGTTCCGCGATATGGGCTGGCCTTTTGACGGGCCTATTCTTTTCGCTCGAATTCATCTGCCTGTATCTGGCGTTGGACATGACAACTGTGTCTCGCACATCCATCCTATTTTACTCTATGCCCGTCTGGTTGGCTTTAGGTGCACATGTGCTGCTGCCGGGGGAAAAGCTGAATGGGATCCGTATTGTTGGCCTGGCGCTGGCCATGGGAGGAGTTATCCTTGCTTTGCTGGATCGCAAAGGCGGGCATGTCAGTTTCACCGGGGATTTTCTGGCCGTTCTGGGGGCTGTATTATGGGCTGGGATCGCCCTCGTTGTCCGAATGAGCGATCTGTCCAAGACCTCAGCAGAAACACAGCTCATGTCACAACTGGTTGTATCCGCGCCCCTCTTGCTTTTGGTTGCGCCCCTGTTCGGCCCCTTGATCAGAGACCCCCAGCCGATCCATTACGCGGGACTCGCATTTCAATCCATTGCTGTGGTCAGTTTTGGCTTCATCGCGTGGTTTCGCTTGCTCGCCGTGTACAAGGCAAGCGGTGTCGCATCGTTTAGTTTCTTGTCACCTGTACTGGCCGTTCTCTTTGGCTGGGCCCTATTGGGGGAACATATCGGCAGCCAAGTCTGGATCGCACTGGGACTGGTGGCTGCCGGAATTGTCCTGATCAATCGTAAATAAGCGTCAGGTTCCACAGAAGGTCGCTTGAACGACCTCTTGCTGTGTCGGCGGTGTTCGCAGGTCTGCGTATTCCGCGTTTTCTACAAACGGTTGGCTCAGAGCTGCATTCAAACGGTTGAATGGCGCATAATCACCGGCAACAGCCGCCTCGATCATCTGCTCTACACGATGGTTGCGAGGGATGAGCACCGGATTTGCCAAACGCAGCGTTTCATCCACGTTCGCCTCTCGCTCAACTCGGGCGCGCCAATTCTCCTCCCATGTATCGAACACCGCGGGAGAGACAAATTGATCTCGTGCGTTCGGTTTGCCCAGCGCGTGGAACGTATTGGTGAAATCAGCTTGGTTTTCAGCCATCCCTTGCAACAACTCTGCTATCAACTCTGCATCGCCGTCTTCAGCATTTAACAAACCCAGCTTTGCCCGGAACCGTGTCAACCAATGGCTCTGCAACATATCAGGCATCGCGTGTACAATCTCAGTGGCTTCTTCGACTGCCGCCTCTGGGTCGTCCATTCGACGGATCAAGGCCGTCGCAAGCTGAGCAAGGTTCCAAACCGAAATGTCTGGTTGGTTCGAATAGGCATATCGCCCCATTCGATCAATTGAGCTGAACACTGTGTTTGGGTGATACGCATCCATGAAGGCACAGGGACCATAATCAATGGTCTCTCCCGAGATCGAACTGTTGTCCGTATTCATGACCCCATGAATAAAACCAACAGACATCCAATGCGCGATCAACTTTGCCTGCGCATCCCGAACGGCGCGCAACAACCCCATTGGGCCTACTGCTTCTGGGTAATGGCGCTCTATCGCGTAATTGGTCAATTGGGTCAGGCTGCGGGTATCTCCACGCGCGGCAAAGATCTGGAATGTCCCCACGCGCAAATGGCTTTTAGCCACACGAGTCAGAACCGCACCGGGATATCCTTGCTCTCGTTGTACAGTTTCACCTGTCTCAACAGCGGCCAGCGCGCGGGTCGTAGGAATGCCCAGCGCATGCATTGCCTCAGAGACAACGTATTCGCGCAATACCGGCCCTAACCAAGCGCGCCCATCCCCTTGCCTGGAATACGGGGTGCGTCCCGACCCCTTGAGCTGAATATCTCGGCGTATCCCATCGGTTCCAACCAGCTCCCCCAACAATACGGCCCGACCATCCCCCAGTTGCGGGTTATAATTGCCAAACTGATGCCCTGAATAGAGCTGCGCTAGGGGTGTTGCGCCCTCGGGGATGGCGTTCCCGGCAAAAACGCTGGCCCTTTCTTCAACCTCCCCCGGCGTGATTCCCATTACCGCGGCAAGATCAGCGTTCCACGCAATCAAATGCGGGTTCTTCACCGCAACCGGGTTCTGATGAGAGAAAAACACACCCGGCATCCGGGCAAAGCTATTATCGAAGGGTATAATCAGTGACATGCGCAGAACATATGCGCCAAATGCAGGATTGCCATAGCGGATCAACCTCTCATCGCGATAAACTGATCCAAATGACAAGAGGTCCTCATGACACCCGATCAGATCATCGCCCACCTGAACCTTGAACAACACCCCGAAGGTGGCTGGTATCGCCAAACATGGATAGCAGACAATGAGGGCCGGCCCAGTGGTACCTGTATCTACTTCCTGCTCAGAAACGGCGAATCAAGCCATTGGCACAAAGTGGATGCGACTGAGATATGGCTTTACCATGCAGGTGCTCCGCTGACCCTGTCGCTCAGCCCCACTGACACAGGGCCTGCCACCGATCATCTACTCACACCTGATCTGACACAAGGCTTTCCCCAGCTCATCGTCCCCGAGGGGCATTGGCAGGCTGCGCGCACCAACGGAGCCTATACACTGGTCAGCTGTACCGTATCCCCCGGGTTTCAATTCGATGGGTTTGAGCTGGCGGCCCCCGGCTTTGACATCCCACGCGCCTGAACAGGCCACCGCGTGTGCGACCGGCGCCAAACCTAGAATTGAGCGCCTGCGCCGCAGGCTCCGCTTGGTTGGGCTATTGCCAGAGCATCAGCCTCGCGCCATGCTCTTCCCATGGATCACCGTACACTTATCTCTTCGCTCCCCTCTGACACCAAAGCGCGTCTCACACAGCGCTCCGACAGGGCTGGGCTAAAACACCTTGCGCTGCATTTTGGCCTGATCGCGCTATGCACCGCAGGCATAGTGGCACAGATCCCGTTTTGGCCGTTGCTGATGCTGCCTCAGGGGGTTCTTTTGGTGTTCCTGTTTACGCTCAGCCACGAGTGCACGCACCAAACCCCCTTTGAAACGCGCTGGATCAACGAGGCTGTTGGTCATCTGGTCGGAGCCCTTATCGCCCTACCCTTTATCTGGTTTCGCTATTTCCATCTGGCGCACCACAAATACACCAACGACCCGGACCGCGATCCCGAATTGGCAGGCAAACCCCGTCCGGACAATTACATCAGCTGGCTGATCTACCTTAGCGGTTGGGGATACTGGCGCGCGATGGTTATTACCCTCATAGCAAACGCGCGTGGTGACTTAGATGCGCCTTACCTGCCCACACGGCAACACAAGACCATGCAGCGCGAAGCACGGGTTATACTCGCCCTCTACACGGCAATGGCACTCAGCCTGCTCATTTCCCCAATGGTGATCTGGCTTTGGCTTATTCCCTTGCTGATCGGGCAGCCTTTTTTGCGGCTCTACCTGCTCGCCGAGCACGGGCTTTGCCCCCCTGTGGCCAATATGCTGGAAAACTCCCGTACCACCTTTACCAACAAAGCTGTCCGCGCCATCGCGTGGAACATGCCCTATCATGCAGAACACCACAGTTTTCCAAATGTTCCTTTTCACCAGTTGCCCGCCTTTCACGACTGGACAGCGCAACATTTGAAATCAACTTCGGATGGGTATGCGGCCTTTACGGCTGAGTATGTTCAGTCTCTGGAACGCTAAGGATCCCTCCCCCCACCAAAGCCTTTACCCCCGTGGTTCCGGGGCACGACGTCGCCATCCCGCGGGCCACACGCACAGCCAAATAGCCAAAAGCCTGCGCTTCGAGCATATCCCCATCGAGACCAACAGCCTCTACCGGGTCGACGGGGCAATCCAGCGAGACACGCAACATTTCCATCAAGACAGGGTTGTGTCGCCCCCCCCCTGTCACCAGTACGCGCGTAGGTGGGGTTGGGCAATGTTCGATGCCCTGAACCACACCAGCGGCGCACATGCCCGTCAATGTCGCCACCGCATCGGGATCGCTTAGCTCCTGCACCAGCTCAATCATTTCCGAGAAATCGTCACGGTCCAGCGACTTGGGCGGCATTCGTGAAAAGTAGGGTTCCGCCAAAAACAGCTCCAACGCGCCGGTTTCGACCGTGCCTTGGGCAGCCACCGCACCGCCCTTGTCCATCTCAAGCCCCAGCCGGGCCTGCATCACATCATTTATCGGCGCATTCGCTGGTCCTGTGTCAAAGGCCAACAGGGCACCAGCGTCTTCTGCACGCTCAAACGACGGGTCCACATAGGTCAGGTTCCCCACGCCCCCGAGGTTAAGAAAACACAGCGGCTCAGTCGCCCCAAACCATTTGGCGCAAGCGAAATGAAAGAAAGGTGCAAGCGGTGCGCCTTCGCCGCCCATAGCGACGTCATCACTCCGGAAATCCCAGACGACCGGAACGCCCAGAGCGCCCGCCAGAAAACCGCCATCCCCAACTTGCAGCGTTCTGCGCCCCTGCGGGTCATGTGCAAGCGTCTGCCCGTGAAATCCGATCAACGCCACATCGGACGGTTCGGCCAAGGCCTCTGCATGGGCTGTATTCACAACGGCCGTGGCTGCTTCGACCTCAGGCCCGTGCCATTTCCCCAAGCCCTGCCTTAGAACAGATCGCTCTTGATCTGCGTATTCACGGTAGCCCACCTCGCCGAACCCAAAGATCGCGACCCCATCCGTTTCGATCACGGCCGTATCCACACCATCCAGAGACGTGCCAGACATTGCGCCCAACGCCCGGACCGGACCTGTTTTACTGATGGCCTTGCTCATGGCCTGTTCCTTTTTGCCTGTCTGACCGGGCGCTTGTTCCCCGATCTGATCGCGTTTGACACGATATTTACTGTTCGAACCACCATAACGCAGAGAGTCGCACTTTTTTGCCCTGAATTCGGTTCCCACTCTCCCGATTGCACATTATACGGTGCCACGCATCTTTTTCTGTGTAATTCACCCCAAAAGGTGCACCGCAACACAAACCCGAGGCAAGACATGACCTACCATCCCAAATCGGATTTCATCGCAGTCATGATGGAACGCGGCTTTTTGGCCGATTGCACCGATTATCAGGGCCTTGATGAGGCGCTGATCAAAGGGGTCCAGCCCGGGTATATCGGCTTTGATGCAACGGCCAAGTCGTTGCATGTCGGCAGCCTGATTCAGATCATGATGCTGCGCTGGTTGCAAAAGACCGGACACAAGCCAATCACCCTGATGGGTGGCGGCACCACCAAGGTGGGCGATCCTTCATTCCGCGCGGATGAACGCCCCCTGCTGACCGAAGCCCAGATCGATGACAACATCGC
This sequence comes from Phaeobacter sp. NW0010-22, assembly GCF_040365955.1. Lineage (NCBI taxonomy): Bacteria > Pseudomonadati > Pseudomonadota > Alphaproteobacteria > Rhodobacterales > Roseobacteraceae > Phaeobacter > Phaeobacter sp. NW0010-22. The sequence continues at coordinate 239,702 of NZ_BAABWT010000004.1, read as the reverse complement.
CGGCATCAAAAAGGTATTCTCGGCCTATATCGACTATGACAGTGGCGCGGAAAACGCGGCCCTCATGCTGAACAATGCTGAATGGCTGGATAATCTGAACTACCTTGAGTTCCTGCGCGACATCGGTCGCCATTTCTCGGTCAACCGGATGCTGGCGTTTGAATCGGTAAAATCGCGTCTAGACCGGGAACAGTCACTGTCCTTCCTGGAATTCAACTACATGATTCTGCAGGCCTACGACTTTATGGAGTTGAACAATCGCTATGGCTGTATCCTGCAGATGGGCGGATCGGATCAGTGGGGCAACATCGTCAACGGGATCGATCTGACACGTCGCACCATCGAAGGACAGGTTTTTGGCCTGACCTCGCCCCTGCTTACTACCAGCGACGGCAAGAAGATGGGCAAATCGCAGGATGGTGCAGTCTGGCTGAACGCTGACATGCGCTCGCCTTACGAATTCTGGCAATTCTGGCGCAATACAACCGATGCTGACGTTGGTCGGTTCCTGAAACTGTACACCGAGATGCCCGTAGATGAATGCGAACGTCTGGGTGCCCTAGGGGGGTCCGAGATCAACGCAGCCAAGGTTATTCTGGCAAACGAAGTGACCGCCCTGTGCCACGGTGTCGATGCCGCAGCAACAGCCGAAGCCACAGCGCGCGAAGTCTTTGAAAAGGGTGGCGTTGGTGATGATCTACCCACCCTAACCCTCAGCGCAGGGGATCTGGGCGATGGCATTTCGATCGTTCAGTTGATCGTTAAGTCGGGTCTGGCAAAAACCGGGAAAGAGGCAAAACGCCTGATTGCCGAAAATGGTGCCAAGCTGGATGATGCGCCGCTCACCGATGCCGGATTGATGATTGACGCGACTGCATTGTCTTCGCCGCTCAAGTTGAGCGCGGGCAAAAAGCGCCACGCGCTGGTGCAGCTGGGCTAAAGATAAAACCAGTCAATCAGGCTGAGCACCAGAAAGACAGGTATGGACAAGGCGGTTGCCCCTAAGAGGGCAGCCGCCTTTGTCATGCGTGGGGTTGAGGCGCTGTGACCATAGACTTTGTTCATGACGCCATTAACCACGCGTTAGGTTTCATCATGGTTAATCAGCCTATGTTTGATGCGCCCCCATCCACCACGTCATCCGCCCTGCAGCAAAGCCCCGAATTCGCGGCAACCCTGCGCGACATCGGTCGCCCCCCAATGGTTCTGGATGATCAAAGTCTCGCATTGTATCGCCGCCTCCCTATCGGGATAAGGCTGGCTGTCTTGTCTCGGGCGCAGGTGAATAGCGGCACGCTGCCCGGCTCTCTTCGTCGCGCCGGGCTGCACCGGACGCCCCTGATAATTAACCCTGACACACCAACGCCGCAGCTGTCTGATATGGGGGCAGTTCCCTTGGTCAGCCCGGCCTCTGTGGCGGAGCTGAACCTGACAGGGGACTTGCACGAGCAATTGCACCAGAAATGGCGGAACCGCCTGAGCTATGCGGAACGCCAAAACCTGCGTGTGACTCGCCAAAACATGCCGCTTGACCCCAAGCATTGGCTGTTCACCGCCACACAGGCGCAGCAACAGACGCGCAGATATAAAACATGGCCCGTGCCATTGACCCTTGCCTATGCCCAGACAAACAAGGGCCAGGCCAAACTGTTTACTGCCTTTGCGGACACAACCCCGGTTGCCGCCGTTTTAATCTTGTGCCACGGCGACAGTGCAACCTACCACCTGGGCCATACGACGGCGCGCGGACGACACCACTGCGCTCACAATCTGCTGATGTGGGAGGCGATGGTCTGGCTGGCCCGCAAAGGGCACCAAAGACTGGACCTCGGCCTGATCTCTACCGAAGATTCGCCGGGATTGGCGCGGTTCAAACTGGGAACCGGGGCACAGCCGCGTCGGTTGGGCGGGACTTGGGGATGGTGGCCCGTTCTGGGGCGAACGCTGCGTCCCCTCGCCGCGATGGACACAAAGCTGATGGCACACAGCTAGACTCACTCGCCATCACATGATTATTTGAACAAATGTTCATATCATGGGAGAGGAGCCCCACATGCAACTGTCCACCACCGCCGCCGTCGTCACTGGCGGCGCTTCGGGTCTGGGTGAGGCCACGGCCCGCCACTTTGCAGCAAACGGTGCGCAGGTCACCATACTGGACCGCGACGCCGAGCGCGGACAACAAGTTGCTGGTGAAATCGGCGGCCATTTTGCGCAAACTGACGTCACAGACGAAGAATCTGTCGCCGCCGCCATTGCCCATGCCATGGAAAAAATGGGAAAAATCACCGCCTGCGTTAACTGTGCCGGTATTGCCTATGGCATCAAAACCGTTGGACGCGATGGCCCGCACCCGCTGGACGCATTCAAACGCACCATCGACATTAATCTGGTCGGCAGCTTCAACGTCGCGCGCCTTGCCTCGGTTGAAATGGCGAAGAACGACCCCGAATCAGACGGTGGCCGGGGTGTGATTATCAATACTGCCTCTATCGCTGCGTTTGACGGCCAAAAGGGTCAAGCTGCCTATTCCGCCTCAAAGGGCGGTGTTGTTGGCATGACTTTGCCTATGGCACGGGATCTGTCATCGACCGGGATTCGGGTCATGACCATCGCCCCCGGCATTTTCATGACGCCCATGCTGGCTGGCCTCCCCGAAGAGGTGCAACAGCAATTGGCGGCTGATGTGCCAAACCCGGCGCGCCTTGGCGATCCGTCAGAGTATGGTCGTTTGGCTGGATTCATCGTCGAAATGGGGTATCTCAACGGTGAAGTCATCCGTTTGGATGGCGCCCTGCGCATGCGCTAAGACGATTTGAAACAGGAGGGCGCGGATGACACCGTTGCAAAAGATGCTGGCCGGGGATTGGTATAGTTGCCTAGATCCAGAGCTGGAAGATTTACGCGACCGCGCCCGACTCGCCTTGTACCACAACAATCATCGCGCGCCTGACAAGCGGCGTGATCTGGTGCCTGAACTGGTGGATCTGTTCAGCGCGGTTGGCTGTGATTGCTATATTGAGGGATGGTTTCACTGCGCCTACGGCATGAACATCACCCTTGGCGATCGCGTATTTCTAAACACCGGATGTACCATCCTTGATTCGGCTCCGGTCAGGATTGGTGATGACACAATGCTGGGCCCTGCGGTGCAGGTCTATTGCGCCCAACATGCCAAAGACCCGACTGACCGCAAAGCAGGGTTGGAAATCGCTCTGCCCGTGACCATCGGTGCAAATGTGTGGATCGGTGGGGGTGCCATTATCATGCCCGGCGTCACAATCGGGGATCGTGCAATCGTGGGCGCCGGCAGCGTGGTGTTTAAGGACGTCCCCGCAGACGCACGCGTTGTTGGCAACCCCGCGCGCGCCTTGCCGTAGATCAGCCTGCCGCTTTTTCCTCAAGCTCAAGCCATTCCTCTTCTGACGCGCTTAACTTCTCTTGGCGCTGAACCAAGGCATCGGTGGCTTTTTGGAATTTAACAGGCTCGCGTGTGTACAGTTCGGGATCGGCCATCAGCTCTTCGAGTTTGGCGATTTCAGCTTCAAGTCGCTCAATCTCGGACGGTAGCTTTTCCAACCGGTGCTTTTCAGCAAAAGACAAACCCGCTTTGGCTTTGCTCTCTTGCTTCACCTTTGGCTTTGATGTCTTTGCTTTTTCGAGTTTTTCTTCTTCGATGGGGGTGCGTTGTGCAATGTAGTCGCTCCACCCGCCAGCATAAACCGTGGCCGTTCCATTGCCTTCCATCGCGACCGTCGTGGTGGCCACACGGTCCAGAAAGTCACGGTCGTGGCTGACCAACAGCACGGTCCCATCATAGTCATCCAACAGCTCTTGCAGCAGATCCAGCGTTTCCACGTCCAGATCGTTTGTTGGTTCATCCATCACCAACAAATTCGAGCTGTGCGCCATCAGTTTCGCCAACAGCAGTCGCGCCTTTTCCCCCCCAGACAGAGAGCGCACCGGCGCACGGGCCTGACGTTCGTCGAACAGGAATTCTTTGAGATAACCAACCACATGCTTGGGGTTGCCGCGCACCATGATCTGATCCGCTTTGCCAGACACACGCATTGATGGATCGCCCGTCAGGCTGTCCCACAGGCTCATATCCGGGTCCAGCTGGGCGCGGGCCTGATCAAACACCGCAACTTCCAGATTTGTGCCCTGACGCACCTGTCCGCCATCAGGTTCAACCTGCCCAAGCAGGATGTTGATCAAGGTGGTTTTGCCGACCCCATTGGGCCCCACAAAAGCCACGCGATCCCCGCGCTGCACCTTGAGATCAAAGTCTCGAATGATCTGTTTGTCGCCAAATGTCTTTGAAATACCCTCGGCTTCGATCACCTTACGGCCCGACTTTGGCCCTGCCTCCAAAGCGAATTCCGCCGCTCCTTGGCGTTTGATTTGACCTGCGCGCTGTTCCCGCAAATCATTCAGTGCACGTACACGCCCCTGATTGCGTTTGCGCCGCGCGCTAATGCCTTCAACTGCCCATCTGGCTTCGGCCTTGATCAAGCGATTCAACTTGTGGCGCTGAGTGTCTTCTTCGTCCCAGATCTGGTCACGCCAGGCCTCAAAAGCCTCGAACCCCCTTTCCTGGCGACGCACCATTCCTCTATCAACCCAGAGGGTTGCACGGGTAAGCTCACGCAAGAATGCCCTATCGTGGCTGATCAACACATAGGCCGTACGTGTGGTTTTCAGCTCGCTCTCCAGCCACCCAATCGCCTCGATATCCAGGTGGTTTGTTGGTTCGTCCAGCAGCATCAAATCTGGGGCTTCGGCCATAAGTTTGGCCAAAGCAGCCCGACGCCGCTCCCCACCAGAGGCGGTGTTTACTGCGCGGGATGGATCAAACTTCAACCCTTCGCCAGCACGCTCAACCTTGTACAACTCACCCGGTTCCAACCCGCTAGAGGCATAATCCCCCAATGTCGCAAAATCGCCCATGTCGGGGTCTTGTTCCATGTAGCCAACCGATCGTCCGGGCGGCACGACGATGTCGCCCCGATCCGCTTCGACCAGTCCAGCCATGACCTTCATCAGGGTTGATTTACCTGATCCATTGCGCCCCACCAAAGCGACGCGGTCGCCGGGTTGAACCACCAGATCAAGATCCGAAAAAACCGGGTCGCCGCCAAAGGTCAGCGAAATACCGGACATCTGCAATAAGGGAATACGTGCCATACCGTCGAGCTAAACCGCTGGATTTAGGGCGTCAACGCCTCTACCCCATCTTTTCCAAAATACTGCCCGCTCAGGCAAGGGCTCGCAGCAATCGCTTGCGCGCGGGCGGGATCGCGGCGATCTCAAGCCCGGTAAAGACGTGCAGCGTGTTCAGATGTCGGTCGATCACAGCATGATCACTGACCCAGCCCCCCATCATCAGATAGGTCCGCAACAAGGGCGGCATTCTCAGCAACGCTTTTTTACTATCCGGTTTCCGGCGCAACCGTGCGGCATAGCGAAAGACATCCGGAGCTTTGACCCTTGGCACCCATCGATTGGGGGCCAAATGTCGATGTTTCAGCATCGCAAATGCATCCAAATAGGCGCTGGTTTCGGTCCCTTCAAAGGACGAACACCCAAACAGCATTTCTATTTCGTTTTGATCGACATAAGTGGTCATAGACCCCCAGGCGACGCGCAAGATGTCGGGATCTTTCATGTCTGGGTCGATACAAAACCGCCCCATCTCCGCCATTTTGCCCGTGAAACCCTGCATGGCAGACAAATCATAAAACTGGGCTGAATAACTGCGACCGATTTCAGCCCCACCTGCAAGCACCAGAAGACGAAAACAGCAGACAAGCGCATTGTTTGCGTCGGAATCTTCGACCAATACATGCTGACATTGGTCATCAAATGGGTCTTGATCCAGCACGGCGGTGCCAAAGGCCCGCGTGCGCAAGACTTTCGCCGCGGCCATATCTGCCTGAGATTGGGCCAATCTGACGCGAAAGCGTCCTTTGCTCAGTAGCTGTGCATGTGCCAATGTATCAGCCTCTTGCAAGATAACCCGGTCCTGTTGTCCCGCTTGGCCTATCATACAGGCTGTTTCAGCAAAATGACGCCTGATTTATTGGCCCAGAGCCGCCGCGGGGTTGAAATTGCCAAGGTTGCCCAAAAGCTGACGCAAGAAGGTGCTGCTTTCAACGCTCGAGGTCGTGACTCGACGTTGCAGCGTCACAACGCGCCCGTCTTCTAGCCCAAAACGCTCAACATTTTTGACTGTGCCCGCCTGGTTGAAACTGATCGCAACCAATTCACGTGACACAATCTGTGGGGCACGCGGACCATAGTGACGCATGCGGGTGGCGACATAATACAGACCTGATTCGTCCAACACCCCTCCTGAACTGGGGGCACCGACCGCTTCGATGACGCTATCGCGTGTATCAACGCCCACTGTGATCTCGTTCAACTCATCGGGTGTAGGTGTATAACCATGGTTACGATAGACTGCTGAGCAGGCCGCCAAAGCCCCAACCGTAACCGCGACCAGTGCGAACCGTGTCGTAGATTTCTTCAGCTGAGTGAATGTGAACATCGCTGCCCCCTTGCCTTGGCTTCTTGCGCCTTTTATCCCGATTATAGAAACCGACGCTCTGGTTCAACCAACGAAAGCCCCTTGATGACCAACCCTTCTGCACTGCGCGTGGCCGATTTGCCGCAGAATACCTCTTCTTCCTTTTCTCTGCGCCCCGGCGCGGCAGAACTAAAGTCTATTGCCACCGAACTGAGCTTGCTTGGCCTGCGCAAACTCAGCTTTGAGGGGCACATAAAAGCGCAAGGTAAGAAAGACTGGCTGTTAACCGCCAAACTAGGCGCCACAGTCGTGCAGCCCTGTGTCGTGACCCTGAACCCCGTCAGCACGCGCATAGATGTCACAATCCGACGGGTTTACATGGCCGACTGGGAAGAGCCCGAAGAAGACGATGTCGAAATGCACGAAGATGACGAAGTCGAAGCGCTCGCAGAATATATCGACCCTGCAGCTGTCATGATCGAAGCTTTATCCTTGGCCCTGCCCCAGTATCCGCGCGCCGAAGGCGCTGATGTAAGTGAGGCGGTGTTTACTGAGCCCGGCAAGAAGCCAATGACCAAAGAAGATGCCAAACCCTTTGCGGGATTAGCGGCTTTGCGCGATTCTCTTAAAAAAGAGGAATGACACCGCTGACAAAAGCTGCCATAGGGGGCGCCTGTAAAAACCGCTTGATCACAACGAGAATCGCAGTATTTTCGCGCGCTCATCGGATTTAAGGTTGGACATCGCCGGGGCTGAGGCCTAAACGCACGTCAAACTGCTAGAAACGAACAATGTAACACGGCCTTCGGGAACGCCCACCGGCCCAGATAGACAAAGGTTGAGACGATGGCTGTCCAACAGAACAAAGTATCCAAGTCGCGCCGCAACAACCGCCGTGCACACGATTCCCTGGTTGCTGCAAACCCTAACGAATGCTCAAACTGCGGTGAGCTGAAGCGCCCGCACCACGTTTGCGCATCTTGCGGCCACTACGACGACAAAGAAATCGTTGCACAGGTTGACGAGATCGATCTGGACGAAGACGCGGCCTAAGTCCCTTCTGAAGCAGGCCCAAAATGACGGCGCAACCAGATCAGACAGGCGATTCTAACGGTCGCATCATCATTTCGGTTGACGCCATGGGCGGTGACGCCGGTCCGTCGGCAGTTGTCGCGGGCATTGCTAAGTCGGCAGAGAAGAACCCGGATATCGGGTTCATTCTCCACGGCCCCGAAGACACGTTAAAACCGTTAGTCGCACGGCGGCGCATCCTAGAAGGACGCGTCGCCTTTCGCGATTGTAGCGACGTCGTCACAATGGACGACAAGCCCAGCCAGGTGGTGCGCCACGGCAAGAAAACCTCAATGTGGTCGACGTTAGAATCGGTCAAAAAAGGTGAAGCCAGCGGCGCGGTCTCCTGTGGGAACACAGGCGCGTTGATGGCGTTGTCGATGATGCGCCTACGCAAATTGCCTGGCGTGAACCGCCCTGCTATTGCAATTCTGTGGCCTTCCCTCAACCCACAGGCCTTTAATGTCATGCTGGATGTGGGTGCCGATGTTCGCGCCGACGCAAAGGATTTGCTTCAATATGCCTTGATGGGGGCTTCTTACGCGCGCAACGGGCTGGAGCTTGCACGTCCGCGTGTTGGCCTGCTGAACGTCGGAACCGAAGAACACAAAGGCCGCACAGAGTTGAAAGAGGCGCATACTCTGATTGCAGAGTTTGCCGATACCGCCAACTTTGAATTCGTCGGTTTCGTCGAAGGCAGCGATATCCCCGGGGATGCGGCGGATGTGATCGTCACGGACGGATTTACCGGTAATGTCGCCATTAAAACCGGGGAAGGCACTGCCAGCCTGGTTGGTGAGCTGTTAAAGCAGGCATTCAAATACTCCTGGTTGTCACAACTTGCCTCAGTCTTAGCGATTACATCTCTGCAACGTTTGAAGAAACGCATTGACCCCCGGCGGGTGAATGGTGGGGTTTTTCTGGGCCTGAACGGGACTGTTATCAAGTCCCACGGTGGCGCGGACGCGACCGGTGTTTCCGCGGCTGTCAAGCTGGCCTTTACGCTGGCACAATCCGGATTTTCGGAAAAACTGGCCGCGCGGGTTGCATCCATCGAAGAGCTTAAACAAGATGCAGCGACCGTTGCGTCACCAGAATCCCAAAAACAAGAAGGTAGATAACCCCCCATGACAGGCCGCGCAGTCGTCACAGGTGTCGGACACTACTTGCCGGAACGCGTTGTTCCCAATGCAGAATTCGAAGCGACTTTGGAAACCTCAGACGACTGGATTCGTAGCCGCTCCGGCATCGAACGCCGTCACTTTGCGGCCGACGGGGAAACCACCTCTGACCTAGCGATCAATGCGGCACGTGCCGCACTTGCCGATGCCGGCATCGACGCGAACGATGTCGATGCCATCATCGTTGCCACCTCGACCGCCGACCTAACGTTCCCGTCCGCGGCGACTATGGTTCAAGCCGGGCTTGGGATGACATCTGGCTTTGCCTTTGATGTTCAGGCTGTCTGTGCAGGATTCGTTTATGCCCTGAGCAACGCGAATGCTCTGATCGTTTCGGGTCAGGCCAACCGGGTTTTGGTGATCGGCGCGGAAACTTTCTCACGAATCATGGATTGGTCCGACCGATCAACCTGCGTGTTGTTTGGCGATGGTGCTGGGGCTCTGGTGTTGGAATCCCAAGACACAGCAGAACAGGATCGCGGCATTCTTTCTGTCGATCTGAATTCAGACGGGCGCTACAAAGATTTGCTGTATGTCGATGGCGGTGTGTCAACACAAACCACCGGCCACCTGCGCATGCAGGGCAACCAAGTTTTCCGCCATGCCGTTGAAAAGTTAGCAAAAACAGCAAACACTGCTTTGGAAAAAGCTGGGCTTAGTGCTCAAGATGTTGACTGGATTGTACCGCATCAGGCCAACATTCGTATAATTCAGGGCACTGCCAAAAAGATGGGCCTCAGCATGGATAACGTGGTGGTGACGGTGCAAGATCACGGCAATACGTCGGCCGCATCGATCCCTCTTGCGCTGTCTGTTGGCAAAGCACGCGGCCAAATCAAGCAAGGTGATTTGATCGTTACCGAAGCGATTGGCGGCGGTTTGGCATGGGGCGCAGTTGTCATTCGGTGGTAGCTTTTTACCGCCGTTAACTTAACACTCGCAATTCATTGATATTGACAGGTAAATTCTCATACCCCTATGATTTATCAGCAACATGGGGGACGGTATGGGTGATAAAACTCTAACGCGGATGGATTTGAGCGAAGCAGTTTTTCGTGAGGTCGGTCTATCACGCAACGAAAGTGCGCAGCTTGTCGAAGGCATGCTGGAACATATGTCGGACGCTTTGGTCCGAGGTGAACAGGTCAAGATTTCGTCGTTTGGAACGTTCAGCGTTCGCGATAAATCTGCTCGCATTGGGCGCAATCCCAAGACCGGCGAAGAGGTTCCAATTCAACCTCGCCGCGTTTTGACCTTTCGCCCGTCCCATTTGATGAAGGACCGGGTTGCGGCCGGGAACCGAAAATAAATTAGGAACTGAGACACATGAGCAAGTCACGCGACGCCTTTCGCACCATCAGCGAAGTAGCGGAATGGCTGGGAATTCAGGCCCATGTGTTACGGTTCTGGGAAAGCAAGTTTTCACAGGTCAAACCTGTAAAGCGGGCTGGTGGTCGCAGGTACTATCGCCCTGCAGACATGCAGCTGCTTGGGGGGATAAAAAAGCTTCTCCATGATGATGGGCTGACGATCAAAGGTGTGCAAAAAATCTTGCGCGAGAACGGTGTGGCCCATGTCAGCGCCCTATCACAAGGGTTAGACGAGATGGCCCACACCGTTGCGACAGATCAGGAAACGGTCGTAAAGTTTCAGGCCAAACCCTTTCTGTCCAGTGAGGTTGCGCAAATTGATATGGATCTGGGTCCCGAACCCGCAGAAGACCCTGATGATTCGGCTGTAGTCGTTCTTACGCCCCAAAAACCGGTGGTCATTACTCCGGCTGCGGCCCCTGTCGCAGATCCAGAGCCAAGCGAACCAGAACCTGTGGCCGTAGCCCCCATAGAATCATCTGCGACTGTTGAAATTACAGAAGAATATGTTCCTGGCCCCCTACAAAGACTTAGCGGGAATTCCGTTTTTTCATCCGCAACGTTGGCCGCCATGCGCCCAATTGCCAATGAACTAAAGGCCTGGCTTGATCGGCAAGAAACAAGTTCAACAAGTTCGTAAAAAAGCCTCAGATTACCTCTTGCCCCGCCCGTCAAAACCGTTATGAAAGCTCCAACGTCGGGCTATGGCGCAGCCTGGTAGCGCGTCCGTCTGGGGGACGGAAGGTCGCAGGTTCGAGTCCTGCTAGCCCGACCAAAAATCGCCGACGTTAGATGATGGCAAACCCCGGCCTCCAAGAACGAGAGGACTTGGGATGACCGGTGTTTGCCCAAATCAGAAAATCGAAGCTATGGTCGTGGATGGATCAATCCACGCTACTCCCTCTATTCTTCCTGAACAGGTACAGCCTGCCAGCCTAGATCTGCGTCTAGGAACAACGGCTTACCGTGTGCGCGCCTCTTTCCTAGCGGGTGAAGGTCGCACCGTTTCAGACCGTCTTGACGAATTTGAAATGCACCGTATCGACTTGAGCCAAGGCGCCGTTCTGGAAAAAGGATGCGTGTATTTGGTTCCTCTTATGGAATCACTGGCCCTGCCCGCGGACATGAGCGCAGTGGCGAATGCCAAAAGCTCCACCGGGCGATTGGATCTGTTGACCCGCACGATCACCGACGGTGGCACCGAATTTGACCGAATTCCCTCTGGCTATACCGGTCCGCTCTTTGCCGAAATCTGCCCCCGCTCTTTTTCCGTTCTCGTTCGTCCGGGAATGCGGCTGAACCAGATTCGGTTCAGACAGGGTCAGGCCGTACTGTCTGACGACGAGTTGACCACGCTACATAAAGAAACACGGCTCGTTGACGGCGACGCGGTTATTCAGGATGGGCTCGGCTTTTCGGTCGATCTACAGCTGCCCGGAACGGACCTTGTCGGGTATCGGGCAAAACCACATACTGGGGTGATTGATCTGGATCGCATCGGCGAATACGACCCCGGCGATTATTGGGAAGAGGTGCGGACACGGGACGGCTGCATTATCCTTGATCCCGGTGCTTTCTATATTCTTGTCAGTCGCGAAGCAGTCCATATCCCACCGCTGTTTGCCGCTGAAATGGCGCCCTATTTGGCAATGGTTGGCGAATTCCGTGTCCATTATGCGGGCTTCTTCGATCCCGGCTTTGGCCATGCCGAAGCCGGTGGCGAAGGATCGCGGGGGGTGCTTGAGGTACGCTGCCACGAAGCGCCCTTTGTTTTAGAACATGGCCAAGTTGTGGGGCGACTTGTTTACGAGAGAATGGCCGAAATGCCGACTCAATTGTATGGGGCTGGCATAGCGTCAAACTACCAAGGGCAAGGCCTGAAGCTGTCAAAGCACTTCAAAACCCCGACCTAACCGCTTCTATTTAATGATAGATCGGCTTTCAAGATCATCACTGATCTCTGCCTGCACACTGCGCTCCAAGTGAGTGGACAGCGACACAAAAGTGCGCGTGCCTCGAACCCCTTCGACGTCATAGATCTGCGCCAACAGCCCTTCCAAGGCCAAGGGCGACGCAACCCGAACCTTGATGATCAGACAGGTGTCGCCGGTTACACCGTGGATCTCTTCGACCTCGGGGCGATCTTCGAGTGCGAGCATCGCGCGGGTTTTACCCCATCCCGTCGTATCCACGTGAATGAACCCCAGCAAAGGTTTACCAACAGCTGCGCCATCCAGCTGAGCCACCGTCGATTTAATCACCCCACTGGATCGCAACCGTTTGACTCGCTCGTGCACGGCGGGGGCCGACAATCCCACCTCGCGACTGATTGAGGCATAGCTTTGGGTGGCATCCCGGCTCAACGTGCCTAATATCTTTCGGTCCAAGTCATCCAATGGCCGTATCATACCGGTAGATTTCCGAACATCCTCTGTTTTTGCGACAGCCATATCGTTTTCCTTTTGCCGTATGCCATTCCAAGGAATAGCACGAACACCGAACAAGATTCATGGATATTGTACATGTGGGCGCCGATTCTAATTCTTCTCAGTTCCATCGGTATCATCGGGGCGAATTCACTTCTCCTTGCGCCGATTGTCTCTGCCGTGGGTCAAACGCTGGGCGTACCGGCAGCCCAAGTCATGCATGCCGCCAGCGCCTATGGGCTTGGCACCGCATTCGCAGCACTGACCCTTGCCCCCCTGTCTGATCGCTATGGTGCTGGGCGTATGTTGCGCCTAGCCCTGATTGGATTAGCGCTCGGCTTGGCGGCCAGCGCCTGGGCACCAACTCTGATTGCCTTGATCGTTGCACAGGCGCTCTGTGGGGTCGCGTCCGGGATCGCTCTGCCCGCTATTTATGCCCTGCCCGCCTCGATCGCTCCTGCAGGGCGCGAAGCGCAAGTGACAGGCGCAGTTTTGACCGGCTGGACTGTATCGCTAGTGCTTGGTGTCAGTGTCTCGGCCTATGCAACGGATCTGGTAGGGTGGCGTGCGGTTTATGCCGTTTTAACGGCTGCTGCGGCCCTGCTGTGGGTGCTGTCCTCGCCTCTGCGTACTATGGGTGTGGGCAGCGGTCGGTTAACATCGCCACTTAGCGCCTTGCGGGTCCCGGGCCTGAGACGTGCGTTAACCGCTGTATCCCTAATCATGACCGCTTTTTACACGTCGTACTTCTTCATGGGCATCCATGTGACCGAAGTCTTGCACGGCACCAGCGCGATGGCAGGTGCAATCTCGCTCAGCTATGGAATCGGATTCGGGCTGGCGGTGCTGGTGGACCCGCTTCTAGACCGGGTGGGTCTTGCCCGTGCAACGACGCCGCTGTTTACTATGGTCGCGGTCAGCTATGGCCTGATGGGCTTAGCTTCAACTAGTTACCTGGGGTTGGTGGGATTTGCATTCTTCTGGGGCATTGGCCAACACCTCGCGCTGAATCTCGTGGTGGCGCGGTTGACGGCCCTGGATCCGATCCAACGCGGTGCCATAATGGGATTGAACAGCACAGTCACTTATCTGTGCGTGTTCTTGTCCCCGTTTATCGGATCCGTACTATTTTCTCAGTTTGGTCTCATCGGGTGCTTAACCGCTTCAGCATTTCTCTGTCTTATCGAAGCGGTCGAAGCCCTAAGCCTGCGCCGGTCGGTTACATCCGGGTCGCCTGCTGTGCAGCCTTAGCTGCCCGGCGAGCCTGACGCATTTCCCGCTTTGCCAACCGCTCGGCCGAGGGCTGTTGCTGCGGTGCAGATTTGATGCCTAACTCAGCATCCATATCATGATGGGATTTGTTTTTGCGCTGCCCCCGGTTTGCAACCGCATCCATACCCGCGTTGATACCAGAGTTGACCAACCGCCGCATAACGGTGCGAATGACCATATTGATGACTTGATTCATGTTCATGTCAGATATCCTGTGTCGCTGCCCGAACCACTCGTGGTTCATAAAATAGTGTGAAAATGCGCCGTTTTCAGGGCATTTACATTAAGGATCCTCGAAAAGTTCGCTTTGCTCATCATCCTCATCGTCATCATCCCGCGCTGTCCCCAACGGAAACATCCCCGGCGGGGGTCTGTTTTCCAACAGTCCTGCGGCGCGCAGTTCTTTCAAGCCCGGCAGATCACGTGCGCTTTCCAGCCCGAAATGATCCAAGAACTGAGGCGTCACAACAAATGTCACCGGACGCCCCGGAGTCATACGCCGCCGCCCTAGACGAATCCACTCCATCTCCAAAAGTTGATCGATCGTTCCACGCGACACCGACACGCCGCGAATTTCTTCGATTTCGGCGCGTGTCGTTGGTTGGTGATAAGCAATGATCGCCAAGGTTTCGATGGCTGCGCGGCTCAGCTTGCGCTGCTCAACCGTTTCTTTTTGCATCAGAAAGCCCAGATCAGGTGCAGTGCGCATGGCCCATGTGTCGCCGATGCGAATAACCCTTACGCCGCGCCCCTCGTACCGGGTTTGTAGATGGATCAGCGCTTCAGCCACATTGCAGCCATGGGGCATGCGCTGTTCCAGTTCCTTGACCGTCACCGCCTCGGGGCTGGCAAACAGAACCGCTTCGACCATGCGTTCCTGTTCGGCCATTGGGGGCGCTTCGAACAGGCTTTGTCCGGTGTCACTCACGCTTTTGCTCCCTTTTCCGCAGATGGATTGGGGAAAAGCTTTCTGATTGTTTGATCTCCAGATGCCCCTCTTTCACCAGTTCCAACGAGGCGGCAAAAGTGGCCGCGGTCGCAGATCGACGGCGTGTCGGATCACCGGACCACCCTTCGGGCAAATAACTGATCATATCCGTCCACGACCCGGCAAAACCGATCAATCCCCGCATACGTTCCAATGCTTCTTCCATGGTAAACACCGAATCGCGATCCATCACAAAGGGGCGGAATTCATCACGGGTTCGGATACGCGCATAGCCCTGCATCAACTCCAACAGGGTCGCGGAGTATGTCACCGTTCGGATTTTGGTGATGTCTTCCCCCTGACCACGCGCAAAAAAGTCTCGCCCCAGTTGGTCCCGGGCCATCAAGCGCGCCGCTGAATCGCGCATCGCCTGCAATCGTTCCAACTGGAACGCCAGATGTGCAGCCAATTCAGCACCGGTCGGGCCTTCTTCGCTGGGATCCGGCGGCAAAAGCAATCGCGACTTCAAAAACGCAAGCCACGCCGCCATCACAAGATAATCCGCTGCCAATTCGATACGCAACGCCTTGGCCTGTTCGACAAAGGCAAGATATTGTCGCGCCAAGTCCAACACGGATATCCGGCGCAGATCTACCTTTTGCGTGCGCGACAAAGACAGCAACACATCCAACGGGCCCTCGAACCCGTCAACATCGACAATCAGCGCTTCGGCCGCCAGTCGCTCGGCGACCGAGACCTGATCGTCCGAAAAAAGGTTATCCGTCATACACCTGCCCGCCCATAAGGCGAGATAGTTCCGCTTCGGCGGCCACTGTGTCAAGGTTTTCAGGGGTCAACCGTGCTGCAATGGCCCGTTCGGCCCGCATCTGTGCCGCATCGGTCATGAGCCCTGCCGCGTTTGCGACCTCGGCGCGCTCAGACAAGGTTCCGTTGCAATGCAAAATCACATCACAGCCTGCCTCGATCGCTTGGCGGGACAAAGCCCCTAACGACCCGCTCAGCGCCTTCATCGAGATATCATCGGTCATGATCAAACCGTCAAAGCCGATATTTTCCCGGATCACGTCCATCATCGGTGCCGAAATTGTAGCAGGTGCAGCATCAATCTGATCATAGACCAAATGCGCCGTCATCCCCAAAGGCAGGTCATTCAACGCTCGGAACGGCGCAAAATCTGTGTCTTCAAGCTCTTCCAGATCCGCCGTTACATGGGGCAAATCAAAATGGCTGTCTTGAGTCGCACGCCCATGGCCCGGAATGTGTTTCACGACCGGCAAGACGCCACCGTCCAGGTGCCCCTGCGCAACGGCACGCCCAAGACGGGCTACAGTATCCGCCATGTTCCCATAGCAGCGGTTGCGCAAAAACGCGTGGGTTTCTGGCTGCGCAATATCCACCATGGGCGCGCAATTGCTATCAATGCCCAAGGCATGCAGTTCATGTGCAATCAACCGATACCGCAGATACATCGCCCTCTCAGCGTGTTCGCCTGCTTGTGCAGCATGATCCAACGGGGCTTTCCAAACCCGTGCCAGCGGCGCGCGCAGGCGCTGAACACGCCCGCCTTCTTGGTCGATTGTAATTGGGCAGTGCCAGCCAACCGCCTCGCGGAAGTCACCGCATAGGGCGCGGATTTGATCCGCTGTATCTATGTTGCGCGCAAACAGAATGAACCCAAATGGGTTCACTTCTCGGAACAGCGCCTTTTCGTCAGATGCCAGCCGAAACCCATCTGCATCCAGAATTGTGGCGCCGAAATTCATCGCGTCGTAACCGGTATACAATCCGCTTTTTCAGCAACCAGCGCCGAGCAGAACCGGCGTGCATCGCTCAGCCCGTCGAAACCCATGGCCCGCAGACGATAAAAAGTGCGACCCCCGCTGGAGGCTTTTTGCACAACCCGTTTTTTGCCATCCATGTAATCGCCGAACCGGGCATTGAGCCGATCCCATTCCGCGCGGGCGATTTCAGGGCTGTCATAGGCGCCAAGCTGCGCCAATCGCGTGCCAACTGGCAGGCTTTCGGCATCGATATCCAGGCTGGCCGCAGTGGCAACAGCAGAATTGATCGCTTCGTTCAATGTAGATGAACTGACCGAGGCCTGCACAACACGGGCCGGACGGACGCGAGGGCGCAAGGATCGCTGTACACCCGGTTCATCCAGCAACGCGATCGCTGGCTGCTGCGCCACAAGATCCGCGGGATCAATCGCCGCCAATGGTTCTGGCTGAACAATCCCTGCAACCTGTGCTTCAGGCAACGCCGCATCTACGAGCGACAAAGGTTCAACCCCTTCCGTCAATTCTGCCACCAATTCGTCGATGGACCCATTGCGGAATGCGTCTAACGCATTTTCACCAACTTCGTTCAGGGCGACCTGGGTTGTTGCAAGTTCCCCCATCGGCGCATCTTCTTCCGCCAACGACACCGGCCGCGGAGCCAGCATCAACCGGTCTGCAGGTGCAGCTGCCGTGCCTTGCGCCGCAACATTGTTCACCGCAAGCCCCTGATGGTCCGCAGGCGTACCACCGGGTTTTTCGGGCTGAATGCGCATCGGACCTTCGATCGCCCGCACAACTGGAACGCCGCTGACGTCACGCGCCACCAGTTTAAACCCCCAAATGCCGATACCAACAACCAGTGCAAGCGATCCAACCGCACCCAACAGGGTGACCATACGGCTTGTAGCAAAGCCGGATGTAGCCGGCCCACTATGGCCCAACGCATCGTGATCATCAGCTTCATAAAGAGGCTCAGGCGCCCCTTGTGGGGGCATCTGATAGGTATAATGCACCTGTTGCGGAGCAACCTGCCCCGTGTAGTCAAAACTCGCCATGTCCGCCTCACTGCCCTCGTGCGTCAATGCGCCAAGGTTGTCTTATGTCTGCCTCAGACCGGCGGTTTCGGGCGGTTTATATTACCGCATCTCCTGCGCCGGATTGACACCTAGAATACCAAGACCCGCAGAAATAACAACGGCTACAGACTGTGCCAGTGCCATTTTTGCCTGACTTGTGGCTGCATCGCCATCTTGGATGAATCGCAGCTCGGTCAATTCGTTGCCCCGGTTCCACAATGCGTGAAAATCCCCTGCTAATTCATATAGATAAAAGGCGACCCGATGGGGTTCATTGGTGCGCGCAGCAGTCTCAACTAAGCGTGGCCATTCTGCCAGTTTCTTGGCAACAACCAGCTCTGCCTCGTGATTAACCTTGCTCAGATCGGCTGATTTCAACGTCGCTTCATCCGCTGCAATCCCGGCTTCTGCAGCACGACGCAGTACGCTCATCACCCGCGCGTGGGCATACTGAACATAGAACACGGGGTTCTCGCGGCTCTGCTCCAACACCTTGTCGAAATCAAAGTCGAGCGAGGCATCGTTCTTGCGGGTCAGCATTACAAAACGTGTCACATCGGGACCAACCTGATCCACCACATCGCGCAGGGTAATGAACGTCCCTGCCCGTTTGGACATCTTGAACGGTTCACCGTCTTTCCACAGCTTCACCAACTGGGTCAGTTTGATATCCAGCGGGACCGTGCCCCCGGACAGAGCCGAAACCGCCGCCTTCATCCGCTTGACGTATCCGCCATGATCGGCCCCAAACACGTCGATCAGCTCGTCAAAGCCACGGCTGACCTTGTCGTAGTGATACGCGATATCCGGCGCGAAATAGGTCCAGCCGCCGTCAGATTTTTTAACCGGACGATCCACGTCATCACCGTGCTCGGTCGACTTGAACAAAGTTTGTTCGCGGGGTTCCCAATCTTCGGGCTTTTTGCCCTTCGGGGGCTCAAGCACACCCTCGTAAATCAGCCCCTTGTCATCCAACGACTTCAGCGCCGCCTCGATCAGACCGGTGCCATACAGCGATTTTTCCGAAAAGAACTTGTCCATCTTGATGCCCAACTGGGCCAGGTCGGCCCGGATCAGGTCCATCATTGCTTCGGTCGCGTATTCGCGAACATCAGCCAGCCACACATCTTCGGGCTGATTAAGATAGGCATCGCCCACCTTATCTTTCAGCGCCTGCCCAACCGGGACAAGGTAATCACCAGGATAGGTACCATCGACGAAAGCAACCTCTTGACCGTGCGCTTCGAGGTAGCGCAGATAGACAGACCGCGCCAACACATCGACCTGAGCACCACCATCGTTGATGTAATATTCACGGGTGACGTCATAGCCAGCATAGTCCAGCAAGCTCGCCAAAGCATCGCCAAACACCGCACCTCGCGTGTGTCCCACATGCAGCGGACCGGTTGGGTTGGCGGATACGTATTCCACGTTCACCTTCCGGTTCTGACCCATGTCGGATTTACCAAACGCGGTCCCCTGATCCAGAACGGCTGCCAAAACCCCCTGCCAGACAGTAGCGGACAAACGCAGGTTCAAGAATCCCGGTCCGGCCACTTCGGCACCGGTGATGCGATCATCTCCTGCCAGCTTGGCTGCCAGAGCTTCGGCAATATCGCGTGGTTTCATCTTGGCTGGCTTAGCCAAAACCATCGCTGCATTGGTCGCCATGTCCCCATGCGCCGCATCGCGGGGCGGTTCGACGGCAACATTGTCAAAGCTGAGCCCCTCAGGCAGGGTACCTTCGGCTTGCATTGCGGCCAGCGCATCCAGCACGAGGCTGCGGATCTCGGAAAACAGGTTCATTTTGGCGTCCTTTTGCTTGCTCGGCGGTTTAACACGCGCGGCGCTAAGGTCAATGGAACCAAGCCGTTTGCGTACAGATCACACCCGGTTTGGGTCTGATCCAGTCAAACGCGCGTGATCCTGCAGGGCAAACCGGTCCGTCATCCCGGCGATATAATCCGAAACGATCCGCGCCAACGCGGTTTCACAGGTCGCCGCCTCGATCTCCTCGTGCCAGCGTTCCGGCATTTGTTTAGGGTCATTCAGATAAATCGGGAACAAATCTTCGACCACTTTGGACACCTCAGCTCGCACCACCATCACCGGCGCGGCGCGGTACATGCGCGTAAACAGAAAGGTACGGATTTCTTTCAGCTGCGCCCAGACCTCAGGCGAGAACTGAACCACGGAATAGCCCAAGTTTCGAATATCCTCGACGCTTTGTGCCCCAGACCCCGCCAGCAAAGCCTGTGCAGTCTGAATGACGTCCGACACCATGACACCAAACACTCGGCGCAGCGCCTCGTGACGGCGGCGATTTTCATCAATCCCCGGATACAACCTGTCCACCTCGGCATAAGCTGAACCAACGATCGGCAATTCTGCCACTTCAGCATCGCTGAACAGTCCCGCACGTAATCCGTCATGCAGATCGTGATTGTTGTAGGCTATGTCATCTGCCAAAGCCGCCACCTGCGCTTCTGCGCTGGCATGGGTGTGCAACTCCAAATCCAGAGCAGCGTTGCATTCGGCCAAGGCCCACGGCAGATCGCCCACAACAGGGCCATTGTGTTTTGCAATGGCTTCCAGCGTTTCCCACGTCAGGTTCAACCCATCAAACTCGGCATAATGGCGTTCTAACGAGGTGACGATGCGGATCGCCTGGGCGTTATGATCAAACCCACCGTAGGGCACCATCAGCTCATGCAATGCATCCTCGCCTGTGTGTCCAAACGGGGTATGGCCCAGATCATGCGCCAATGCGACCGCCTCGGTCAGTTCCACATTCAACCCCAAGGCGCCAGCAATGGTCCGCGCGACCTGCGCCACTTCGATGGAATGGGTCAGGCGGGTGCGATAATTGTCACCCTCATGTTCCACAAAAACTTGTGTTTTGTGTTTGAGCCGGCGAAACGCGCTGGCGTGAATAATCCGATCCCGATCCCGCTGAAAGCAGGAACGAAAACTACTCTCTTCCTCCGGTACGAGCCGTCCCCTGGCACGTGCGGGATCCGAGGCAAAGGCCGCTCTCATGAGGTCTGTCCTTGTCGCCTGTCCTTGCACTTTCTATATTGTACAGCGAAGCATAAAGAAACATTGGAGTTCCGCCGTGAACCTGCCCCCCAAAGTCACCGACCGCGCGTTCGAACGTTTGGCCGAAATTGGTGCCGCCGATCAGGGGCAAGCCCTGCGCGTTGCCGTCGAGGGCGGCGGTTGTTCTGGCTTCCAATATGAAATCGCATTGGACGCCCCGGCAGCCGATGATCTGATCCTCGAAGGTCAGGGCCAACAGGTCGTCGTCGACACCGTGTCCCTGCCATTTCTGGAAAACGCGGTGATTGATTTCACCGAAGAATTGATCGGCGCGCGCTTTGTGATCGAAAACCCCAATGCCACCTCATCTTGCGGCTGCGGCACGTCTTTCTCGATGTAGGTGCCCCTGCGCCTTGCCCCCTGACGTAAGTTGGGGGATACATCGTCGGGCGTGCTAATCCGGGGACACCGCCATGAAAATTGCAACCTTCAACATCAACGGTATCAAGGCGCGTGCGCAGGCTCTGCCAGCTTGGCTAGATACAGCCCAGCCCGATGTGGTCCTGTTGCAGGAAATCAAATCCGTCGACGAAGGATTCCCTCGCGAGCTGTTCGAAGAACGCGGGTACAACGTAGAAACCCACGGGCAAAAAGGGTTCAACGGCGTTGCGATCCTGTCCAAGCTGCCGCTGGAAGACGTGCGTCGCGGGTTGCCCGGCGATGACAGCGATGAACAGGCGCGCTGGATCGAAGCGACGGTTATCGGTGAACAGGCGCTGCGGGTCTGCGGGCTATACCTGCCTAACGGCAACCCGGTGGAACTGATCGATGGCAAGCCCGTCGAGGGTGGGAAATACGACTACAAACTCAAATGGATGGAGCGTCTCTACGCTCGTGCACAAGAGCTTATGGCCGCCGAGGAACCGGCTCTGATGGCGGGCGATTACAATATCATCCCGCAAGCCGAAGACTCCAAACGCCCTGAGGCGTGGCGCGAGGACGCGCTGTTTCGCCCCGAAAGCCGCGCTGCGTTCCAACGCATTGTGAACCTTGGTTTTACCGAAGCTTTCCGCGCCCGCACCCAAGGCCCGGGTCACTACTCATTCTGGGATTACCAAGCGGGTGCCTGGAATAAAAACGATGGGATCCGGATTGATCATTTTCTGCTCACCCCACAGGCAGCAGATCTGTTGAACGAATGCAAAATCGATTCAGAGATTCGCGGATACGAAAAGCCATCCGATCACGTGCCGGTCTGGATTGATCTCACCTTCTGATCAACCCGATCCAGCGGTCACATCGTAGCCATAGAGCCAATCAAACTGACGAACCATCCGTTCTGGCGCAACTGCACCACCCAATCGCAACGCCAAATGCGCTAAGCCGCGCACTGGTGGGAAGCTCAAATGGTATTTCCACGCGTTGCCGTTTGCGGCCTCGATCACCCGACTGGCCCGTTGATGACGACGGGCCTGATACTGCGCCAAACCCATTTCGATATCTGGTTGCGTCGCCAATGAATCTGCCAAAACCCAAGCGTCTTCAAACGCCATATTCGCGCCCTGCGCCATAAAGGGCAGTGTCGGGTGCGCCGCATCGCCTAAGATGGCCAAACGCCCCTGCTGCCAGACATCCGCCACCGGATGGCGAAACAGACCCCATTGGCGCACATCTTCGACCTGATCCAACAACGCACGCGCCACGCCTTGGAACCCAGCAAAGGCCCGACGCAGGTTTTCCGGATCATCGACGTGATGCCACCCTTCGGCAGCCCATTCCGCCTTTTCCTGCACGGCCACGATGTTCACAACTGATCCGCCGCGCAAAGGATAGCAAACCAAGTGCCGCCCCGGCCCCATGAACACATTTGCCTCGTTCGGCAAGTTCACTGTGTTTGGGACAATCGTACGCCAGGCCACCTGTCCGGTGAAAAAGGGGGCGTCCGCCCCATTCAGCGCTGCCCTTGTTGGAGAGTGTAATCCATCTGCACCAATGATCAGATCGGCCTGAACCTGTGCACCATTGGCCAAATGCAGCACCGGCTTAGGGCCATTTTCGACCCGCTCCACCTTTTGCAACAACCGCACATGCACACCAGCTGCGCGCACCGCACTGGCCAAGACATCAATCAGATCCGCGCGATGAACAAAGGAAAACACCTGCTCTGCCGCGTATTTCGCAAGATCGAGCCGCAGAACCTCTGCCGCACGCCGGTAATCGCGCAAAACAACAGACTGCGCCTGCACCGAGACCTGATCAAAAGCTGTTTCCAAACCAAGTGCCCGCAAAACCACGCGCCCATTGGGGCTGATTTGCAATCCGGCCCCTACCTCGGTGATCGCCTCTGCCTGTTCAAAAACAGTAACATCCGCCCCACGCGCCCTCAGCGCTAAAGCAGCAGTCAGCCCCCCGATTCCGGCGCCGACAACTATGATTTTGTGATCTTGTAGTTCCATACACCCCCTTTAACGCAAAAACGCCGAGGCAACAGGCCCCGGCGTTTTTGCATTTTGTCGCGGTTTAGAACGAACTTAATCGTCGCGGTGAACTTTTTCGCGACGCTCGTGACGCTCCTGCGCTTCCAAGCTCATCGTTGCAATCGGGCGGGCATCTAGACGTTTCAGCGAAATGGGTTCGCCAGTCACATCACAATATCCGTATTCCCCCTCGTCGATCCGGCGCATGGCAGCATCGATTTTTGCAACAAGTTTACGCTGGCGATCCCGGGTGCGCAGTTCAAGCGCACGATCTGTTTCTTCACTGGCACGATCTGCAACATCCGGTATATTGCGCGTCCCATCTTGGAGGCCTTCGATTGTATCGCGGCTTCCTTCCAACAGTTCGTTCTTCCAGTTCAAGAGCTTACGGCGAAAATACTCAACCTGTCGCTCATTCATAAACGGTTCACTTTCAGCCGGGCGGTAGTCGTCCGGCAGAATAGTTTCCTGCTTCATAGTGGCTCCCTCGGTATGGCCAGCAACGTCCGTCATCTTAAAATCCCCAGACATTTGGCTCCCCCTTCTGCCGCAGCATTTATCCGACCAATTCGTGATTGTCACTACACAAAGCCCCATCCAAGCAGCTGTAGCGGGTTTCAAGTTGATAGTTCCTGAACATTGCGCCGAACACTTTGTTTTTATGCACTGTTTCCTTAACATTCGAATACTGGCATCAAAGTGACGTAACGGCACCAACTACCGCCAGCAAACATGAACCAACCAATACCGTGCACTGAAACAGACTGTTTTCAACCTAGAGTCGGCCTGCCCTACGAAACACCCGGCAAAAAGCGCCCTGAAAGCGCTTGCAATTACGGTCGGACGCCAACGCTGCCCGCTCAGGATAAAACGGCCCCTTCAGCCAAATTGTTTCGATTCTCGACGCAGCGACGCATCTTGTCAAAAACGCGCCACCCATTTACCTCGTGTCCCTAACGCGCCCGTCCGGCGCACGAAACACTAGAACAAGATGAGGGCCAGTTGATGACTGCACGCTTCCAGGGCACCGCCGATTACGTGGCAACTGACGATCTGACCATCGCGGTCAATGCCGCTGTCACACTGGAACGGCCCCTTTTGGTCAAGGGCGAGCCGGGCACAGGGAAAACCGAACTGGCCAAACAGGTTGCCAGCGCCCTTGGATTGCGGATGATCGAATGGAACATCAAATCCACCACTCGCGCACAGCAAGGCCTGTATGAATATGACGCCGTCAGCCGGTTGCGCGACAGCCAACTCGGCGACGAGCGCGTCAACGACGTGGCCAATTACATCAAAAAAGGTAAGCTCTGGCAGGCCTTTGAAGCGGATGAGAAAGTTGTTCTTCTGATCGATGAAATCGATAAGGCAGACATCGAGTTCCCCAATGACCTGCTGCAAGAGCTCGATAAGATGGAGTTCCACGTCTATGAGACCGGTGAAACCATTAAAGCCCGTCAGCGCCCAATCGTCATCATCACATCGAACAATGAAAAAGAGCTGCCAGACGCGTTCCTGCGCCGCTGCTTCTTTCACTACATCCGTTTCCCTGACGACGCCACCATGCGCAAAATCGTCGAAGTGCATCACCCGGGGATCAAAGAAGCACTGCTCACCACCGCTCTGACCCAGTTTTATGAGATCCGTGAAACCTCCGGGCTCAAGAAAAAGCCCTCAACCTCCGAGGTGCTGGATTGGCTCAAGTTGTTGCTGGCCGAAGATCTGACTGCAGACGATCTGAAAAAGAATGGCACCAACGCATTGCCCAAATTGCATGGCGCTCTGCTGAAGAACGAACAGGATGTGCACCTGTTCGAACGCCTTGCCTTTATGGCGCGCGGCCAACGGTAAGCTCGGAAAACCGAGCGATTCATGGAAAGTTAAACAAAGGCGGGGAATTTTCTCCGCCTTTTTTCATTGTAAATCAATGGTGCATGGTCCCTTGCCTTGGCACCGCCAGAATGCCACCATAAAACGGCCGTGAACGATCCGCAAAAGTAGCAGATTGATACCTTTTACCGATTTAGGATTTTTCCCGTGACCAATGCTCCGATTGTACGAGACCTGCGGACCACAGATCGCGCCGCTTGGGCCGAAATGTGGACGGACTATCTGGCATTTTATGAGACTTCTGTCCCCGACGCCGTGTATGACGCCACTTTTGAGCGCCTCATCGGTGACGATCCCCAAGATTTTTCCTGCCTCGTCGCAGAACAAGACGGCGCCCTTGTGGGGCTCACCCACTTCCTGTTCCATCGTCACGCCTGGAAGATTGAGAATACCTGTTATCTGCAAGACCTCTATGCTCGCCCCGAAACCCGTGGCACCGGTGTTGGTCGGGCCCTAATCCAAGCGGTTTATGATACGGCTGACAAAAAAGAATGCCCCTCGGTGTATTGGCTGACCCAAGATTTCAACGAAACGGCGCGCAAGTTGTATGACCGCATCGGCAAGCAAACGCCGTTTATCCGGTATCAGCGCCCATGATCCGTCGCTCAGTCCTTATTCTGGGCCTTGTTGCCGCAGGCTGTAACACTGTCCCGCTTGAAGACCCGCCGACGCGGGCTCAGATCTCGGACAGCACCCTGCCGCCAATGAAGTCTTTCGCCTCGCCCAGCCCGTCCCGGCCGGTGCGCTCGAACGCCAATATCGCAGCGGATTTTCTGTCGCTTCATTTCGAACTGGAAAGCGGCCGCGCCCTGCCCGTTTTCACCAGATTCGAGGCTCCGATCAGCGTCCGGGTTACCGGCTCACCACCGCCTAATCTACAAGCCGATCTCACGCGTCTGATTGACCGTTTGCGACGCGAAGCCGGGATCGACATCCAACAAGTCAGCGGTGGGCAGGCGCGCATCACGATCGAAGCCGTCAGCCGCGATGACATCCGCGAGGCCCTACCGCAAGCAGCGTGTTTCGTTGTTCCCAATGTTTCCAGCCTTGCTGAATTCCGACGCGACCGACGCAAGCCTAAAACAAACTGGTCTCTACTGCGCAAACGCGAACGGTTGGGCATATTCCTGCCTTATGACGCCAGCCCGCAAGAGGTACGCGATTGCCTGCACGAAGAACTCGCACAGGCCATTGGTCCCCTAAACGATCTCTACCGCCTTCCGGATTCGGTCTTTAACGATGACAACGTGCATACGGTTCTGACCGGCTTTGACATGTTGATCCTACAGGCCACATATGCGCCCGAATTGCGCACAGGCATGTCCCGCAGCGAGGTAGCCGCGATCTTGCCTGACCTGCTCGCACGGATGAATCCGGCTGGGTCCAATATACAACCCGAACCGGTCGCCCTGACACCGCGCAACTGGATCGATGCGGTCCAGACCGCGCTGGGCCCCGGCGCGACACCCCAAACCCGTCGCAACGCGGCAAGCGCCGCAACCAACATCGCGCAGAACCTGGGATGGAAAGACCACCGCCGGGCCTTTAGCCACTATATGCTTGGGCGCATGACCCAATTGAGTGACCCTGAATTGGCCCAACAACATTTCGGAACCGCCCTGCACTTTCTTGCCCAGACGCCGGGAACTGAACTGCACCGCGCTTATATCACCACCCAGACTTCGGCCTATGCGATCTCTCGCGGTGACAGCGCCACTGCGCTACGCCAGATCGAACCCAACCTGAAAGTCGCTCGCCAATCCGAAAATGCCGCCCTGCTATCG
This sequence comes from Phaeobacter sp. NW0010-22, assembly GCF_040365955.1. Lineage (NCBI taxonomy): Bacteria > Pseudomonadati > Pseudomonadota > Alphaproteobacteria > Rhodobacterales > Roseobacteraceae > Phaeobacter > Phaeobacter sp. NW0010-22. Next base: position 212,857 of record NZ_BAABWT010000004.1, on the reverse strand, counting down.
ACTCTGATGTTGCTGAAAGCCGAGGCATTGGACCTCGCCGGAAAGCCACAGCAAGCCGGGTCTGTCAGGCTGGACAGTCTGGGATGGGCACGCTACGGGTTTGGCTCGGATTGGGCGGTTCGTGCCAAGATGCAAGAGGCTGCATCCCTGAACCCCCACAACAAGTTGGGCGGATAAACACGCATGATTATCATTGGGATGGCACTGCTGGGTGCCTTTCTCGGCGGCATGAGCGCCAAGAAACGTAGCGGCACAAAGGCGGATATCGCCCAGTATGCAGCGGGCTATGCAATTGCTTTCTCCTTGGTTGGGATGATAGCAACATTGTTAATCCACCGTCTGATGATGTGAGCCAATGTTCCTACCTTTCTTCGAAAACCTCCGAAAATCTGGTATCCCCGTAAGCCTGCGGGAATACCTCACATTTCTGGAGGGGATGAAGGTTGGGTTGGCCACCTATGACGTCGAGGCATTCTATTACCTCGCGCGTGTGTCGATGGTGAAAGACGAACGCAACATCGACAAGTTTGACCGCGCCTTTGCCGCCAGCTTTAAGGGCCTCGAAGACATCTCGTTTCAGGACGTGATGGAAGCTGTCGATATTCCGGGCGATTGGCTGGAAAAGATGGCTGAAAAGCACCTCTCAGCCGAAGAAAAGGCTGAAATTGAGGCGCTGGGCGGTTTTGACAAGCTGATGGAAACGCTGCGCGAGCGTCTCAAAGAACAAGAAGGTCGCCATCAGGGCGGCAACAAGTGGATCGGCACCGCCGGAACCTCTCCTTTTGGGGCCTATGGCTACAATCCCGAAGGCGTGCGGATCGGACAAAAAGAAAGCCGCCACCAGCGCGCCACCAAAGTGTGGGACAAACGCGAATTCAAAAATCTGGACGACTCCGTCGAACTGGGCACCCGCAACATCAAAGTCGCCCTGAAACGTCTACGTCGCTGGGCCCGCGAAGGCGCGGTCGAAGAGCTGGATCTGGACGGTACCATTCAGGCCACCGCCGAACACGGCTATCTGGACGTGAAAACCCGCCCCGAACGCCACAACGCAGTCAAAGTGTTGTTGTTCCTCGACGTTGGCGGCTCGATGGATCCCCATATCAAAGTCGTGGAAGAGCTGTTTTCAGCCGCCCGGACCGAGTTCAAGCATCTGGAGTATTTCTACTTCCACAACTGCCTGTACGAAGGTGTCTGGCGCGACAATCGCCGCCGTTGGGATCAACAAACCTCGACCGACGAAATCATGCGCACCTACGGGCCTGACTACAAATGCATCTTTGTGGGCGACGCCTCAATGTCCCCGTACGAGATCGCCTATCCCGGCGGAGCCAATGAGCACTGGAACCCCGAAGCCGGTCAAGTCTGGCTACAGCGCGCACGTGAACAGTGGAAATCCAACCTCTGGATCAATCCGGTGCCGGAAAAATACTGGGATTACACCCACTCCATCAGCATGATCAAAGAGATCTTTGAAGCCAACATGGTGCCGATGACCTTGTCTGGGTTGGAACAGGGCATGCGGGATCTGACGCGGTAAAGGGTCAAATCGAAAACTTATGCCCTGCCTCTACTGGGGTTAGTCCAAGAATATTCCACTGCGTTCAAACCGTTCGCAGTTAGCGCAGACGTATTTTTAGGTGCTGCTCTCGCGGCGGGAAACATCAGGGGCACCACCTCTTTCCTTTGGCATAGATCCTAAGAACAGAGCCGCCAAGCTAACCGCCCCAGTTAAGTAGACTGGAAACCACAGAAGATTTTCCAGCCAAACCATTCCTTCAATTCCATCTGGAAAAGTAGCTCCTGCCACATAAACCCCAGTGAGAAAGTACCCGGTGGCAGGAACGCTCACAAAAAAGAACAAGGCACCGCCTACTAAGGCATTCGGCGGGCGGCTCAGCCATCGTGGGGTTGCAGGCGGTATCGCCAAAACAACGTTAAGTCCAATAGCAAGTCCGACAGCAGGCCAGAACGCCACATGCGCCTGTAAATTCTCCGGGACCGTGGCCGCCCCAAAAATGAAGAACCCAAACAAACAAAATCCATATAATCCAAAAAGGCGTAGACACAAAACGTACATTTTTTGAATGAAATTTCTCATGCTCTACCCAATTCACACACCTAAAACACAACCAAACTTTGATTAGAGAGCACCTTAGGAAAATACAATACCTGAACATGATCCACTGCAATGGGATTGCTTTGCCCCGTCCGTACCACCATATCTAACCCATGTTGCGTTTTACCCCGATCCTTCTGGCGATCCTCTATGCCCTTGCCATGTACCGGTTTTCGGTCTGGCGGACTCATAAAGATCTGGATGCCAAATCGACGGAACTCGCTGATCCCAAGCTCAAACAGCTGACCGATCAGATGGCCGCTGCCCTTGGTTTGACACGTATTCCTGTGTTCATCTACGAAATCGACCCGGTGAACGGGTTGGCCGCACCAGACGGGCGTATATTTATCACCCGAGGGTTCTATCGCAAATTCCAAGCAGGCGACGTCAGCGCGGCTGAGATGAGCTCGGTCATTGCTCACGAGCTAGGCCATGTGGCCTTGGGTCATTCGCGCCGCCGCATGATCGATTTTTCGGGCCAGAACGCCCTGCGCACCGCGTTGGCGATGGTGTTGGGGCGCTACATTCCCTTTATCGGAGTGTGGATCGCCAATATGACCGCCTCGCTGTTGATGGCGCGCCTGTCCCGCAGCGATGAATATGAGGCCGATGAATATGCCGCCGCCCTGCTGACCAAAGCCGGGATTGGGATTGCCTCGCAAAAAAGCCTGTTCTTAAAACTCGAAGAACTGACCCAAAGCCGGGCCGGCGTTTCGCCTGCATGGTTGATGAGCCACCCTAAAACCGCCGAACGGATTGCGGCTTTGGAAACCCTCGAAAATCGGTGGAAAACCCAAGGCTAACCCAGTGCCTTGGCCAATCGTGGTAAGCGCGCCTTTTTCAAAAGCGGGCGCATATCCCACGCATCCCCCGACAATCGGCGTGCCTCGGCCAGCACTTTTGCACCAACAAGCGCGACACTTTCCGGGTCCTCACGCCAAAAATTGCAAAGGAAGGCGTCAGGATCAATGCGGTCTAAACCCTCTTCAGACAGGGTCCGACGCGGAAAGTCCTTGGCGTTCAGGGTGACGATCAGATCTGCAGAGCCGGAAATCGCCGTTGCCAGAACATGTACATCCGCCGGGTCTGGCAACCACAGCCGCGCCTCAACCCCCGGGGCTGGCGGCAATTCAGCTGCGGGCCAAGCCGCGCGCAGCAAGGCAATCTCGGCTTCCGCCTGCATCGTGCCCGTTGGGCCTAGCTTGACAGCCGCCCGCGCCCATTCACCCAAGATCCGCGTTGACCAAAGCGGGGTAAAGTGGCCCAAATCAGCCACCCCCATCAGCATCTCGCGCATCACAGTTGGGAACAGAACGCAGGTGTCCAGAACAACCTTCACAGTCGAAAAAACACCGCTTTGAGGTAGCCACTTTCAGCCAGTTGCGGCAATTGCGGGTGATCCGCGCCTGCATATCCGGTGTGCAGCAATTGCGCCGACTTACCTGCCCGTCCAATGCCACGCGCCGACGCCGTGCGAAATTTGCTCAGGTCCGCCGCATGAGAACAGGAACACAGCCCCAGATAACCACCCGGCTTGACCAACTGTGCCGACAGCCGCGCAACCCGCTCATAGGCGCGCAAACCAGCCTCAAGCGCCTGTTTCGAAGGCGCAAAGGCAGGTGGATCACAAATAACCACATCGAATGTCTCGCCCTCAGCCGACAAAGCAGACAACACATCAAACGCATCGCCCTGGCGGGTGGCAAACCGATCGCCAACGCCCGACGCCTCAGCGCCTTGCGCAGCCAACGCCAACGCAGGAGCAGAACCGTCAACCGCAATCGCCTCGGCCGCTCCATTCGCCAGCATTGCCAGACCAAAACCGCCCACATGGGAAAACACATCCAATACCCGCGCACCCGGCGCGACCAACCGCGCAGCAAAGGCGTGGTTCGGACGCTGGTCATAAAACAGGCCGGTTTTCTGACCACCTGTCAGGTCGGCCATATAGGTCGCACCATTCATCGGCACCGGCACAGGGGCGTCAGGCGCGCTGCCAATTAATACAGCATTGACGTCATCCAGACCTTCCAACCCACGGGTCCGACCCGACGCGTTCTTGAGAACAGTCTTCACCCCAGTGACCGCGACCAAAGCTTCGGTCAGCGCCTCTAGGTGCACTTCGGCCCAGGCTGCATTCGGCTGAACCACGCAGGCATCACCAAAGCGGTCGATGATCACACCGGGAAATCCGTCCGATTCCGCATGAACCAGACGATAGAACGGTGCATCAAACAAACGCTCCCGCATCTCAAGCGCACGCTGCAAGCGGGCCTGAAACCATGCCACATTCAGCTCGGCTGCTGGATCGCGATCCAGCATTCGGCACATAATTTTGGAATCGGGGTTAAACGCCACCAATCCCAGCGGTGCACGATTTTCATCCTCGAGCACGGCCAATGCGCCAGCCGGAATGCTCTTGGTCCGGCGGTCGGTGACGATTTCATTGGCATAAACCCAAGGGGCACCATGGCGCACGGCACGCGCATTGGTTTTCGGTTTCATGCGAACAGTGGGGCGGGCAAAAGAAGATGAGGGCGCTGTCATAAGCGCCCTCTTACGGAAATTCTTGGGTATGGGAAAGCCTCAGAGGTTGTTCAAAACCTGGAAAAAGCCAAGGCTTGCGTTTTCATAGCCCTCGGGCTTGCTCAACTCCTGCCGGATCACTTCGGCCAAGTGGTTTGAAATACGCACCTTTTGGGTCTGACCATGGGCTACAGCGTTAATCGCCTGCTGGCCACCAAAGGCATCCAGATCTGCGCGCACTTGCCGGGGCTCTGTCAGGAATTCACCGGTTTTTGGATCGACCAGCGCCAGATCAAAGGTGATCGAATGAACGCCACCCGTGGTATAACGCGCCTTTTCGGTCAACGCATGGAAGCGAACCAGATTCACAGCCAAGTTTACTTCGACCGGACCATTCAACCCGGCAACCCCTTTTGACAGAGCGTCCTGAACGATTTTCTGAACCTGAGCGTGACGGTCGCCGATTGGGTCTTCGCGCCAGACAATGTCACCACGCGGCAGGTATCGGTTGGCTTCAGACACTTTCAGCGAGCGTGGCACATAAACCGAAACGGATTTGACCGTTACAGGCGCATGACCCGGGTGTAATTGCAAAGGCGCGGCCAATGATGTGGCTCCGCTTTGCACAGGTGCTGCATTGGCAGCGGCCGAGGCGCTCGAGATCGGCGCCAAAGAGGTGGCGTCAATCGAAGCCCGGCCCACTTCTGTGGATTGGTATCCCACAGGCGCGGATACAGCCGATGTTGGCAATTGCTCGAACGGAACGTTCCGGGTTGGCACGTCTACGGCGGTACATGCCGAGACAGCCAGCCCCAAACCCGCAAGTAGGATCTTTTGCATGGATTTCATTGTCTCTCTCCTTGAACAAACCCCGAGACGCATTCCCGTTGTTTTGACATCCAAGGTTTGCCGCCCAATTGGGGCAACTTTTAGACAATTTCCGCTCGATTTAGCGGTGATTTCTTTTTTCGCGTCCTAGTTGCGCTCACGGGATCGCCAACCACCCCGGCGCTTTGGGGAGGTCATCGTCGTCAATCCAGCCTTTAAAACAGCGCTCATCGGGTGATCTGGCGCATCATCTGCATGGCGTTGAATCAGTGTTTCAATGGCGTCCCGCTGGGCGACCCCTTCCGGCAGACTCAACGCCCAGTCCAGAAAAATGCTGCGGCACTGAGAGTCATTGATTCCCTCGATTCTATACGCCTCAATCATCAGGCCTTTTTGATCAATCGGGTCCTTGGTCTGGTTCATCTGCGGCCTCCTTTATGACCCTGGCGATCACCGCTGCCGCGGTGTCATAGCTCTGCACAAGCGCCGCTTGCAGGTCTTCTATCTTGTCATACCCAGTGGTGCGGCACAAAAAGGCGGCCCCACCTTCGCCAATCTTATCTGCTTCAATCGCCTTGCCGGACAGCAACCGCGCCGCAGTTTGCACAGACCAGCATAGATCGTAGCAGTCCTTGAGCGTTTGAGCGTCCGCGACATTCAACCATCCAACAGCGACGGCCCCCTCCAGCCCCGAATGCACATCCCGTGCCGCAAGCCCCGCAAGCAAGGCACCGGCTTGAGCGACCAGTTCGATGTCCATCATCCGTCCCGCCCCGGTTTTGGCATCCAACACCCCTGCCGGGTGTTTCGCCGCCGACAGTCGGTCGCGCATATCCTGAACGTCGCGCAGAACCTTTCCGGTCTTTCTGGGCTTGGCCAACACTTCTTGGCGGAAACTTTCCAAATCGTCACCCAGCTCTGCATTGCCAGCCACAACCCGCGCCCTCGTCAACGCAAGATGTTCCCAAACCCAAGCCTGATCGCTCTGATAAGCGGTAAAGCTGGCCAAACTGGTTGCCACTGGCCCTTGGGTTCCAGAGGGTCGCAACCGCATGTCGACTTCATACAAACGCCCCTGAGACATCGGCGCGCTCAGCGCCGTGATCAACGCCTGCGTGAGACGGGCATAATAGGGTCGTGTGGACAAGGGGCGTTTGCCGTCCGACCCCTCCTGATCCAGTGGGTCATAGATCACGATCATATCCAGATCAGACATGGCATTGATCCGCGACGCCCCCAGCGACCCCATGCCCAGCACAGCCGGCCCCCGTCCCGGAGGCGGCCCATGTTTACGCGCGAACTGATCGGTCACAATCGGCAGGATCGCATCAATCACGGCTTGCGCCAATTCAGCATACTGCGCCCCCGCATCTGCTGCGTCGATCAAACCGCGCAAATGGTGCACACCAATATGGAAATGCCACTCTTTCGTCCACCGGCGCGCCGTGTCCAATTGGGTCTCGTAATCCGCTTCAGCACCCAACAACTCTTTCAACTCTTGTGTCAGCGTCTCAAGACCCGGCCAGGGCTCAAAAAATGCCCCCCCGATCACCGCGTCAAATACCGAGGCATTGCGCGACAGATGATTGGCGAGCGCATGCGAAGTACCAACGATATCAATCAGCAGATCAATCAATTGCGGATTGGCCTCGAACAGGGAAAACAACTGCACCCCGGCCGGAAGACCTGCCAAAAACCCATCCAGCGCCAACAGCGCCTCTTCGGGCTTGGCAGTCCGCGCCAAACGGGACAGCAACTCCGGTTTCAACCGTTCGAATATCTGGGCACCCCGGCTTGATCGCAACGCAGGGTACGTTGTCCACCGTGCCAGAACCGAGGCATCAAATTCCACCTTGATCGGCTCTGGTTTAACCACAGCACCAGCATCTGGGGCAAAGAATCCTTCGGTCAATTCGTGCACTTCGGTCAGCCGCGCAGTCAGATCCGCTATCAACTCTTGGCGATCCACCCCCATCAAACAGGCGATGCGTTCAATGCCTTCCTCGGAATTGGGCACCTTGTGGGTTTGGGCGTCATGCACCATCTGAATGCGATGCTCGACCTCGCGATGGGCGCGATAATGGTCACTCAATTTTACCGCCACCTCATCCGGCACCCAGCCTTTGGAGGCCAACGCCGTCAAGCCTTCGACTGTGCCACGCAGACGCAGATCCCGATCCCGTCCGCCTGCAATCAACTGCCGCGTCTGGGTGAAAAACTCGATCTCTCGGATGCCCCCCCGCCCCAGCTTCATATCATGGCCCGGAATGTTCAGCGCCCCACCGGTGCCTTTGTTTTCACGAATCCGTAGCCGCATATCGTGGGCGTCTTGAATGGCGGCAAAATCCAAATGCCGCCGCCACACGAATGGCTTCAACGTCATAAGAAAGCGGTGCCCTGCCTCGATGTCCCCTGCACAGGGGCGCGCCTTGATGTAAGCCGCGCGTTCCCATGTCCGCCCCAGGCTTTCATAATACCGCTCGGCCGCTTCCATCGCCATGCAGACCGGCGTGACCGCAGGGTCCGGGCGTAAACGCAGATCGGTGCGAAACACATACCCATCGGCTGTCTTATCGCTCAGCGTGGCGCACATGTTCCGGGTGGCGCGCACCATAGACTGGCGCGCCTCATAAAAATCATCCGGATCATAACGGGTTTCATCAAACAGCACGATCATATCGATGTCCGAGCTATAGTTCAGCTCGTGCGCGCCCATCTTGCCCATGGCCAGGATCACCATCCCGGCAGCGGTTTCAACATCATCCTCGGATTGACCCGGCACTTTGCCCCGTCTAATCAGATTTGCCAGCTCAGATTTGGCCGCAACATCCGCCGCCAGGGCCCCGAAGTCGGTCAACACCTCGGTCACCCGTTCCAACGGCCAAACCCCGGCAATATCCGCCAGAGCGGTCACCAACGCCACGCGCCGCTTGGCCCGTCGCAATTCCGGCTTTAACTGATCCGGGGCCAGCCCCTTGCAATCAGCAAACACGGCTTCGATCGCCGCATTTGGATCCGCCAACGCTGGTAGGATCCAATCACGTTCTTGTCCGATCAGGTTCTTCAAATAAGGGCTCGACCCGCCAACTCCTTCGATCAACAGGGCCAAGTCCCCCGTTGCATCCGGCACCAAGGCGCGCGCGTCCGCCCCCAGATCTGCATCAAAAGGACGTGGAAGGCGGGTGATTTCAAACAGGTTGCTCATGTCGCCAAATTGCGCAGCCCACCGAGGCAGGTCAATGCGACAAAGAAAGGAAACAAGATGGAAAATCGTTGTTCGTCAAGGTAAATCAAAATCATTCCCGACCCAACATACGCCACGACACTGGCCCAATGAAATCAATGCACCCACTTTGGCAAAGTGAGCACCGGGGCCCAGATCAAGGCCGACAGCGTCATCACTGGGGAATGCGGCAACGTCATGGATACATGGTTGAAAAAGTTCGAAACCGCGAACAAAAAAGCCTCAAATGCGCGGCCGCCCCCCACACCCGGTCCCCTGCAACAGTTGGAATACGGTGCCGGCACCTTCAATGAGCGGATCAATTCCCGTGATCGCGTGGCCACGCCGCCGCGACACCAGATCAGGCGTTTTGATCCGCCGACCACGCGAACACTGCAGTCCAAGCTGTATCACACTTGTCCCTCGCCAGCTTGCGGATGAGTCAGGGAAACGGTAGCTGATGTCACGATCCGGGCGGCGCGCCTCATCTTGCCCGCTAGATCAAGCGCCATAAACCAATCGCAGGACTGCCCTCTTATGCTTACCCTGATCAGCTTGTTCTTCGGGGCGTTCTTGGCCGCAACCATTCTGCCCTTCTCATCCGAAGTGATGCTGACACTGGCTCTGACCTCAGGCGAGTTCAATACATGGCTGCTGGTTTCAATCGCGGCATTGGGCAATACGCTTGGCGCACTTCTCAACTGGTACTTGGGCCGGTTTTTGATGCATTGGTCAGATCACCGATGGTTCCCCTTTTCACAACCGCAACTGACACGCGCTGAACAGGCCTTTAACCGCTATGGGCTTTGGTCGTTGTTGTTCGCGTGGGTCCCGGTGGTTGGCGATCCGCTAACCCTTGCGGCTGGGGCGTTGAACGTACGACTTGCGGTGTTCCTGCCCCTAGTCGCAGTCGGGAAATCGCTTCGCTATGTGGCGATTGGCTGGGTCATCTAAGTCACTGGAACATCAAACAGAAAACCCAAAAAAATCCGGAAACCACGCCCAACAATCCGTCAGGCATGCATCAAATCCAACAACGAGATACGAGAATTTGGTGGGTGATGAGAGGCTCGAACTCCCGACATCTTCGGTGTAAACGAAGCGCTCTACCAACTGAGCTAATCACCCGTGAGCAGCCTCTTACAGCTCCTCCATCGCCGCTGCAAGAGGTTCTTTTTCATCGCTCTGAATTACATTCTGCGAAACCAGACTCTGCCGCAGTTTACAGATGATGATCCGACCGTTGCCTTTGTCTTCTGTGCGGTTGATGCGCAGCTTGCCCAAAGGTTGAAGATTGAGTTCGCGACCTTCGGCAATTGTTTCGCCAAGAATAGCCAGCGCCGCTTCAATCGCAGGCTTCGCATCCTTTTTCTTCACACCAGACCGGGCCACAACCAGATCAATCAGTTCCCGTTTTTTCATTTCGGGTTCACCGGTTTCCACATCACTGGATTCTGGCTCTGAAACTTTCACAACCTTGGGCAAAGGCCCTTCGGAATCGGCTGTGTCCTTAAAGACTTCCGGGTCGGCAGCCACAACTGGTGCCTTGGGCTTCGCTTTGCTCGCCACAGGCTTGCGTGTGGTCGTCGCGGTCTTCGTCGCTCGTCTTGCCATGTCATGCCTCTATGATTTTTTGCTTTGTCTCAGAATACAGCTTTGTTTCCGGTTTTGCCACAATAACCCAAATATTTCTTAAACCTGTGACCCTCAGCTTTGGACCGCTTTGGTGACACGACAAAAAGAGAAAGGGGCGCGCCCATTGGCACGCCCCTTCAAATTTTTAAAACCAACCCGACTTAATGCGCAGTTGCCGTGGCTCCATCACCCGATGAAATCGCCGATTTCGCGGCGGCAGCTTTTTCTTCTTCTGCAGCCTCATCCCATTCAACCGCTTCGGGTTGTCTGACCAGCGCGTGCTTCAGAACTTCGGACACATGGCTGACAGGAATGATTTCCAAACCCTCTTTCACATTGTCCGGGATCTCAGGCAGATCCTTTTCATTCTCTTGCGGGATCAGAACCGTGGTGATCCCACCGCGCAGAGCAGCCAACAGTTTTTCTTTCAGACCACCAATCGCCAACGCGTTGCCGCGCAATGTGACCTCGCCCGTCATCGCAATATCTTTGCGCACCGGGATTTTGGTCAACACGGAAACAATCGACGTCACCATGGCCAGACCCGCACTTGGTCCATCTTTGGGCGTCGCCCCTTCGGGCACGTGCACGTGGATGTCCCAATTGTCGAACCGTGGCGGCTTAATTCCCAACTGAGGGGACACCGACCGCACATAGCTCGACGCCGCTTCGATGGATTCCTTCATCACATCGCCCAACTTACCGGTCGTCTTCATCCGACCCTTGCCCGGCAGGCGCAGCGCCTCGATGCTCAGCAATTCGCCCCCGACCGAGGTATAGGCAAGCCCGGTTACAACCCCGACCTGATCCTCTTTTTCGGCCAGACCATAGCGGAATTTCTTCACACCCAGGAATTCATCCAGATTATCCGACGTCACCGTGACCGAGTCCGCCTCTTTCTTGATGATCTTGGTCAGCGATTTCCGCGCAACCTTGGCGATCTCACGCTCCAGATTCCGCACGCCAGCCTCACGGGTGTAGACCCGAATGATATCGGTCAACGCTTCATCCTCAAGCGAGAATTCCTTGGCTTTCAACCCATGGTTCTTGACCTGCTTGCCTACCAGATGCTGCTTCGCGATCTCACGCTTTTCATCTTCGGTGTAGCCCGCCAGCGGGATTATCTCCATCCGATCCAACAACGGCCCTGGCATATTGTAGCTGTTCGAGGTGGTCAGGAACATCACATTGCTCAGGTCATACTCAACCTCGAGATAGTGATCGACAAAGGTGCCGTTCTGCTCCGGATCCAACACTTCCAGCATCGCCGACGCGGGATCACCCCGGAAATCTTGACCCATCTTGTCGATTTCATCGAGCAAGATCAGCGGGTTGGTTGTTTTGGCCTTTTTCAACGCCTGAATGATCTTACCCGGCATCGATCCGATATAGGTCCGACGGTGTCCCCGGATCTCGGATTCATCACGCACACCGCCCAGCGAAATACGTATGAATTCACGGCCCGTTGCCTTGGCAACTGATTTCCCAAGCGAGGTCTTCCCCACACCCGGAGGACCAACAAGACACAGGATCGGGCCTTTCAGCTTTTTCGACCGCTGCTGCACCGCTAGGTATTCAACGATACGCTCTTTGACCTTTTCCAAACCATAGTGGTCATCATCCAAAATCTTCTGCGCACGGCCCAGATCCTTTTTCACACGGGACTTATCTCCCCATGGAATCGACAGGATCCAATCCAGATAGTTGCGCACAACAGTAGCTTCCGCCGACATCGGCGACATATTCTTGAGCTTCTTCAGCTCGCCTTCGACCTTTTCGCGCGCTTCCTTGCTCAGCTTGGTCTTGGCAATTTTGGCTTCCAGTTCGGCAACTTCATTGCCGCCCTCTTCACCATCGCCCAATTCCTTCTGAATGGCCTTCATCTGCTCATTCAGATAATATTCGCGCTGTGTCTTCTCCATCTGAGATTTGACACGGGTCTTGATCTTTTTCTCGACCTGCAGAACCGACATTTCGCCCTGCATCAGGCCATAAACCTTCTCCAGACGCTCACTGACGCTCAGCGTTTCCAGCAGTTCCTGCTTTTGCTCAACTTCAATGCCCAGATGACCGGCGACAAGATCCGCCAGCTTCGCAGGCTCGGTGCTTTCACCAACCGCCGCCAAAGCCTCTTCCGGGATGTTTTTACGCACCTTTGCATAGCGCTCGAATTCATCCCCAACCGTGCGCAACAACGCCTCGGTTGTGGTCACGTCACCGGGCATCTCGGTCAGATACTCGGCGCGCGCTTCAAAAAAGATATCGTTTTCAAGGAATTCCGTGATCCGCACCCGCGCTTGCCCCTCGACAAGCACCTTTACGGTGCCATCGGGTAGCTTCAGCAGTTGCAGTACATTGGCCAGCACCCCGGCCTTATAAATCCCATCTGTCGCTGGATCATCCTCACCGGGATCAATCTGACTGCTCAACAGAATCTGTTTGTCGTCCTGCATTACCTCTTCCAAGGCGCGAACCGATTTTTCACGGCCCACAAACAGCGGCACAATCATATGTGGGAACACCACAATGTCGCGCAGCGGCAATACCGGGTAAGAGGAGTTCAGAGGCTCTTGCATGCTCTATCCTTATCATTGGCAAGACGGCACTGGTCCCTATTCAAGGCAACACTCGGCCATCTCCGGTCATGGGTTAACAACGTGGGGCACAGAGACCTGCATTTCAACCGCACCGGCAAATTCGTGAGCGATAGAATGACCTGTGTCACACCTGACCGCAAGGCGAGAACGGGCACATGATGAATTTTCATTCACACATAAATCCCGCTACAAAAATTCAATACGAGATGGTGGGCGGGGTGATGCACATATGCGCGAGCGGCCCACCGTCACAAGCACGCAACACTAGAGCGGTTCGATATCGCCTTGGGCGCGCTGAGCATGAAAATCCGCCTGCCAAGACGCAAAGGTGCCCGCCGCAATCGCGTCGCGCATGCCCTGCATGATCTCTTGGAAATAGTGCAGGTTGTGCCAGGTTAGCAGCATGCCCGAAATCATCTCGTTGGATCGGAACACATGATGCAGATAGGCGCGGGAGTATTTTGAACAGGCCGGACAGCTGCACGCCTCGTCCAAGGGACGCGGATCATCCGCGTGGCGGGCATTTTTGATGTTCACCACTCCATTGCGGGTGAACACCTGACCGGTGCGCCCAGATCGCGACGGCAAGACACAATCCATCATGTCGATACCACGCGCGACAGCGCCCACAATGTCATCCGGCTTGCCAACGCCCATCAGATAGCGAGGTTTGTCCTGCGGCAGGTAATCGGGTGCATAGTCAAGGCAGTCAAACATCGCCTCCTGCCCCTCGCCCACGGCCAATCCGCCAACCGCATAGCCGTCAAAGCCGATCTTGGTCAGAGCCGCAGCGCTTTCTTCACGCAGATCTTCCTCCAGCCCCCCTTGCATAATGCCAAACAAAGCATGCCCAGGACGATCCCCAAAGGCGTCCTTTGACCGCTCGGCCCACCGCATTGACAGGCGCATCGACTCAGCGATCCGATCCCGATCCGCAGGCAGAGCCGGGCATTCGTCAAAACACATCACAATGTCAGATCCCAACAACTTTTGGATCTCCATCGACCGTTCCGGTGTCAGTTCGTGCTTGGACCCATCCACGTGGCTTTTGAACGTCACGCCTTTTTCCGTCAACTTGCGCAAATTCGCCAGCGACATGACCTGAAACCCGCCCGAGTCCGTCAAAATGGGCCGGTCCCAATTCATGAACTTGTGCAATCCCCCCAAACGGTCGATCCGTTCAGCGGTGGGGCGCAGCATCAGGTGATAGGTGTTGCCCAACAGAATATCCGCACCGGTCTCGCGCACGCTTTCCGGCATCATCGCCTTGACCGTCGCTGCGGTGCCAACCGGCATAAAAGCAGGCGTGCGGATGTCTCCGCGCGGGGTGTTGATCACCCCGGTCCGGGCTTTGCCATCGGTGGCATGCAGATCAAAAGAGATACGGTCAGACATCTGAGACACTCCAAATTGGCTCAAGCGGGCAGGATGTGCCCGATCACCGCGTTTTTTGCAAGCCGATTGCCCCTCAGGGCAATCGCGCCACGTGATCTGAGAACAGCCCAACAACCGCGGCGTGATCTATTCCCCGGCAGACCTTGATTTTTGGCCGCGCCGCATCCGTGCGCGTCGCGCCCAATTCAGGCCCGTCCAAAGCGACCGAAACCCCGACCTCAGCCAGATCAAAGAGATGCCGATGCGCACAGGCAATCACAGCCGTCGAGTCGTGCAACCCACAGCCCTCCAACCCAGCAGCCTCTTTGTAGAATTTTAGGTAGAACTGCGAAATATCGCGCAAGAACCCGCCCATATCGACAGATGCCCCGGCCAAAGTCTCAAAATCCTGCGGGGTATACAGCGTTTGCAGCGTCACATCCAAGCCAACCAGAACCGTCTCCATCTCGGCGGCAAACACCTCATCCGCGGCCCTGGCATCGTGATAGATATTTGCCTCAGCCGCGTCGGTGATGTTGCCGGGACAATACACCGCCCCGCCCATGATCACCAATTGCTTGAGGTTGCGCCCGAATTCAGGATCTAACCGCAAAGCATCCGCGATGTTGGTCAGCGGGCCAATGGCACAAACCACCAACTCGCCTTTGTGCGCCCGCGCCATCTCAACCAGATACTCTGCTGCTGGCAAGGCATGGTTGCGGCCCACCTCGGGAATATCCACCATATCCCCATACCCTTCGGGACCATGCACATAGGCCGAGGGCTGATAGTCGCTGGCGCCATAAGGCAATGCCGCCCCTTGCGCCACCGGCACGTCGACGCCCAAGCGGTCCAACAGGTACCGCGCGTTCCGGCTGGATTGCCCAACAAAGGTATTGCCAAACACGGTGGTCAACGCCAGCAACTCGATCTCAGGGGCAGCGACGGCGTAGGCAATCGCCATCGCATCATCGATTCCCGGATCTGTATCAATAATCATTTTCATACCCCTTCGATACGCCACAGGCCTCCGGGCGCCAATCCCCAACGCCCCGCCCGACGCGGTAAATGAGTTGCGCACCCAGCCTTTCCCCCCCTACACATCTTGAAAATGCACCACACAACCCACAAGTGTATACCATTGTACACAACACCTTAGGAGCCCCTCATGACCGAAGATCAGCTCATCGGCCTGATTACCCAAAACATCCTTTACCTGCTTGGCGCGGTCTTCATTGTCGTCGTCATCCTCAAAGGTATACGCATCGTTCCCCAGTCAGAAAAATACGTGGTGGAACGTTTTGGCCGCCTGCATTCCGTGCTTGGCCCCGGCATCAACTTTATCGTGCCGTTTCTGGACGCTGTTGCGCACCGCATCTCGATCCTTGAACGTCAGTTGCCTACTGCGAGCCAAGACGCGATCACCAAAGACAACGTGCTGGTACAAGTCGATACCTCAGTCTTTTACCGCATCACCGAACCGGAAAAGACCGTCTACCGGATCCGCGATGTGGACGCCGCGATTTCTACAACCGTTGCCGGCATCGTGCGGGCTGAAATCGGCAAAATGGATCTCGACGAAGTGCAATCCAACCGCAACCAACTGATCACTACAATCAAAGCCCTAGTTGAAAGTTCGGTTGATGATTGGGGTATCGAAGTCACCCGCGCCGAAATCCTAGACGTGAATCTGGATCAAGCCACCCGCGACGCGATGCTGCAACAGCTCAACGCCGAGCGCGCCCGCCGTGCACAGGTGACCGAAGCCGAAGGTGCAAAACGCGCCGTCGAATTGAACGCCGACGCCGAACTTTATGCCGCCGAACAGATCGCCAAAGCCCGCCGCATCGAAGCCGATGCCGAAGCCTACGCCACCGAAGTCGTGGCCAAAGCCATCGCCGATCACGGCATTGAAGCTGCGCAATACCAAGTTGCCCTGAAACAGGTCGACGCTCTGAACGCCTTGGGCAACGGCACCGGCAAACAAACCATCGTCCTACCTGCCAACGCACTCGAAGCCTTCGGAGATGCCTTCAAAATGCTGAAAGGGGGTAAGTAATGACCGCTGAATTCTGGACACTCTGGTGGGTCTGGATGGCCGGAGCGCTGGTGCTTGGCATCCTTGAGGTGCTGATCCCCGGCTTTGTCTTTCTGGGCTTTGCCATCGGCGCACTCGCAGTTGGGCTTATCCTGCTGCTTTCAGGAATGAGCCTCAGCCTGTCGGTGCTCCTGCTGATCTTTGCCGCGCTGTCACTGGCCGCTTGGCTGATCATGCGCAAGTTCTTCGCCCTACCCAAAGGTCAGGTGAAACACTTCACCAATGACATCAACGACTGAGCCTTCCTCTTCTCCCCGGCCTTCGGGTCGGGGTAAAGACACTAGCGCCTGAATGGGTGTGTTGATGGCTCCCTTCTGACCAGAGCACTTCCACAGCCAGTTAAGTGATGATGACACGAAACCGATGTGACTCCTGGCAAAATGCATCTGTTGCTAAGCGTGTCAGATCAGCCCTTTATTGGCCGTCGTAACCCTGTGTCATGACCGCATCCAGCTTCTTCTGCACGGCGTAATACGCGCGAATTTCTTCGGGCGTGAAGCACGCAGCAAATTCACCAATCCGCGCCATCTCTGTCGCACGAATCTCTTCAATCAAATCGCGGCTTTCTTTTGTCAAAGTATAGTAATGCGAGGTCCGGTGCTTGGGATTGGGAATGGTTTTCAAAAGCCCCCGCTCGATCATCTCCTTGAGCAAGCGCCCGACAAGCTGCCGTGTCACTTGCAGCATCTGGGTGATTTCAGGTCCAGTGGCCTGAGGGACCGATACCAGCACCTCCAGAATGGCCCGTTCGCCAACACCAACACCCGTCCCGTCCAAATCCGCCTCAAGACGCGAGGTGATATTACGCAACAAAGGACGGGTCATTACGATCCCGGCATACAGCATCTCAGCAGGCGTCATATCCTCTGTATCGTTGGACATTTGAATGCCTCCTCAATTTATTCGTCAACTGAGTTGACATATTTTCTCCCACATCATAATTACCCTATGCAAGATCATGTTTCCAGACGCGGAGTGGCCCCATGGCTGACGAGAACCGGATACCTCTACCCAACCCAAGAACCAAAAACCCTTTGATCTTTCCGGATGGCTCGCATGATCCAGCCACGGTTTTCCTGTCCGAAGTCATCGACCACCCCAACATAGAAGTTGGGGATTGGACTTATTACAATGACCGTAGCTTGCCAGACGATCATGCAGGCGCTTTGGCCCCTTACCTGTTCCCCGGCGCGCCAGAGCAATTGCGCATCGGCAGGTTCTGCCAGATTGCGCAAGGCGTGCAATTCATAACTGCCACCGCCAACCACCCTATGGACGGCCTTTCAACCTATCCCTTTAGCGTCTTTGACCCAGACCGAATGGGCACCTACCGCGCGTCCCTCCCTCGGGGGCGAGATACGATTGTGGGACATGATTGCTGGATCGGACGAGAGGCCGTATTAATGCCCGGAGCCGAACTTGGCTGCGGCGTCATCGTCGCCGCAAGGGCCGTCGTGCGTGGCAAAATTCCAGATTATGCGGTGGTTTCCGGCAACCCCGCAAAAATCATCCGCATGCGGTTTAACCCTGCTGAAATTAGCCAGTTGCTGGAAATCGCTTGGTGGTCTTGGCCCTCGGAAAAAATTGCCCGAAACCTCCACCTGATCGAACAAGGCGATGTTCTTGCGTTGGCGGAGCAAAACGATGCTGACATCATGAACGAACCTCAAGACTAAGCTCAGACTAGTCCCACAGCACAAAACGGTCTCTCTCTGCGTCATTTTGCGCAGCCAAGAAGGCTGTCTCGCGCTAGCCGACGCCCCAAACCTCCGCCCAACGGCGTTCCCTGATGAAACCATGTTTCATCGGCCGAAGGCCTGCGGGCCAATCACCCCCCTGCAGATGCCAGGGCAACCCAATCGCTTGGACAAGAACGCCCTGCGAACAACCTAGAAAGCAAAGACAATGAAGATCGCAACATTGACCGCAATCGCGGCCCTGCTTAACGCCCCGACCCTCGCCCTCGCAGGCGACGATTGGAACGGCTTTTACGCCGGCGTTCACTTTGGCGCCTCAGACGCTGACCTTACCAGCGGCACGGCCGGCCTTAGCGACCATTCC
Organism: Phaeobacter sp. NW0010-22; assembly: GCF_040365955.1. Taxonomy (NCBI): domain Bacteria; kingdom Pseudomonadati; phylum Pseudomonadota; class Alphaproteobacteria; order Rhodobacterales; family Roseobacteraceae; genus Phaeobacter; species Phaeobacter sp. NW0010-22. The sequence goes on along the minus strand of NZ_BAABWT010000004.1, from coordinate 194,396 downwards.
GCCGTCTATGGCCTGCAGCTGGGCTATAACCACGGCCTTGCCGACAAGTGGGTCATCGGGGCTGAACTGAGCTATGGCACCGCCGAATACAAAGGGTTAGGCCCATCCAAAGACATGGACACAACCCGGCTAAAGCTAAAGGCCGGTTACGATTTGGGGCCGACCTTGGTCTATGGCATTCTCGGCTACGCAAATATCGACCTTGGCAATACCAACGAAAGCGGCGCAACCTATGGCATTGGGGTTGGGTACAAAGCAACGGATAGCATTATCCTCAGCGGGGAACTTATTCGGGACAGTTTCGATATCAAATCCACGGGCGTTGATGCGGATACAACCTCTCTGGCGCTCGGTATCTCCTACCAATTCTAAGTCTCATCAGGGCCAGTTAAAAAGCCAAGCGCCCCGAAAAAAGGTTGAGGACTGCAAAGTCGCCGTCCCAACCACAGCCGCCGTCCCTTGACGGGTAGAAACCACATAAGGAGACCCCTCATGGAGCCGGGTTCAATCATCTTATTTGTCGGAATTATCGTCGGCGCCTGCATTCTGGGTGGCGCGGTCTATTCAGGCCTTGCCAAAATAGCCGAGGCCATTGGAAAGTTGGAAAACTAACCAAAATCCGCAGGCGGCTCTTTCACCCAAAAAGGCGGCCTCCGGGTTCAGCCCTTCAGACCGAGGGTGGCTCAATTCTGATATCCCTAACGCCATCCATCAGGGTCAAATTTGCTGCGCCGCGGCGGTGCACAGGGGGTGCACGGGGGATGCACGCATGTCACCCCCCGGTGATCCGCTATCCATTCTGCGAGTGCGACATGACACGCTGACCTCTGGACGCTCCACAGCTGCTTCCCTATATAAACACTCAGGAACCATACTGAGGCCCCCGATGACTCAATCGACCGAACCCCTAGAAGGTGCCCCTTTGATTGCACCCTCCTCTGTGACCCACCCGCTTTACGAGCTCGTGGTCGAAGCCTGCCGTACCGTGTATGACCCCGAAATTCCGGTCAACATTTACGAGCTGGGTTTGATCTATACCATCGACATCAATGACCAGAACGAGGTCAAGGTGCTGATGTCCTTGACGGCCCCTGGCTGCCCTGTCGCAGGCGAAATGCCCGGTTGGTTGATCGAAGCCATCGAACCCGTTGCCGGTGTCAAACACGTCGACGTCGAACTGATCTGGGAACCGCCCTGGGGCATGGAAATGATGTCCGACGAAGCCCGCCTTGAATTGGGCTTCATGTAACGCATTCAAGCGGTTACATGTGAAAACTTGCGGCATTGTCGCTGCGGCTTTACAAAAAAGTAACGGGACCGTCACGGTCCCGTCGCCTGCCTGTCACAGTCTGCTGGCACCTCTCCGGGCAAACGAATATCGGAGATTTCAAATGCGTTTTCCTGCACTCTGCACCGCTCTGGCGCTCAGCCCCTCGCTAGCCTTTGCTGTCGGGTCAACCTCTTCTGAGGTTCCTACAACCGGGCTCAATTATGGCCCGCGTCCCGCTTACCTTATCGAAAAGCTGCCCGAGGGTGCGCTGAAAACCAAGCTGCAATCCTGTGCGGGTCAAGCCCCAAAACGGTCGCTGTTTTCAATCGGTCACCGTGGCGCCCCGCTGATGTTTCCCGAGCATACCGTAGAATCAAACGTCGCCGCCGCAGGCATGGGCGCCGGGATTCTGGAATGTGACGTTACATTCACCAAGGATCTGGAGCTGGTCTGCCGTCACGCCCAAAACGACTTGCACACCACCACCAACATCCTGACCAGCGACCTTGCCTCCACATGCAAAACCCCGTTCACAGCTGCCACGGACGACACCCCGGCCACGGCTGAATGCCGAACCTCAGAGATTACATTGGCTGAATTTCGGACGCTGAAGCCCAAGATGGACAGTGCCGACAAAACTGCCAAGACTTCAGCGGCTTACCAGGGCGGGATCGCGCCCTATCGCACCGATTTGTTCACCGACGGCGCACAGCAAATGACCCACGCCGAGTCGATCGAGCTGTTCCGCGCCCTAGGTGCAAAATTCACGCCCGAGCTAAAATCCCCATCGGTTGAAATGCCCTTTAACGGCTTTTCTCAAGCTGATTATGCTCAGAAAATAATCGACGAATATAAGGCCGCTGGCGTGCCTGCATCCGATGTTTGGGCGCAGTCCTTCAACCTCGACGATGTGCTGTATTGGATTGAAAACGAACCTGAATTCGGCAAACAAGCCGTCTTTCTCGATGCCTCCTACAAGATCGACGGGTTCGACCACACCAACCCAGAAACCTTTCCGCACGACTTTGTTGATCTCAAATCCAAAGGTGTGAACTTCATCGCTCCGCCGATGTGGATGCTGGTGACCACCGAGCAGGACAAAATCGTCGCTTCTGCTTGGGCCATTGCCGCACAGGACGCGGGGCTTGAGATCATCACCTGGACGCTTGAACGCTCTGGCCCCTTGGCCAGCGGAGGAGGTTGGTATTTCCAATCTGTCAAAGATGTTACCACCGATGACAGCATGTATTATCAGCTGCTGGATGTTCTGGCACAGGACGTAAAGATCAAAGGCATGTTCTCAGATTGGCCTGCGACTGTAACCTATTATGCCAACTGCATGGGTCTGTAAGCCAAATCGATCCCAATCAAATCGGGCCGTTTGCTCATCAAGCGGCCCTTTTTCGTGTTTCCCAGAAACATGTATCCAAAGTTGATCATTGCCCCTCTTGAGCCTGCGCCCTTGCGGCCCTAAGTTAGGGACAACAAGCGCGTGATCCGCGCATAGGAGTTTCCAATGTTCGGCATTCCCGGCAAACAAGCTGTCACCATCACCCCCAAGGCCGCTGGCCAGATCGCCAAACTGATGGCTAAAGACGGTCATACCGGCTTGCGCATCGGCGTCAAAAAGGGCGGCTGTGCGGGCATGGAATACACCATGGAATATGTCACTGAAACCAACCCCTTGGACGAGGTTGTTGAACAGGATGGAGCACGAGTCATGATCGCGCCGATGGCGCAGATGTTCCTCTTTGGAACCGAAATCGATTATGAGGTTTCACTGCTTGAAGCGGGGTTCAAATTCAACAACCCCAACGTGACAGAGGCCTGCGGATGCGGCGAGTCGATCAAGTTCAAAGATCAAGACATAGCCGCAGCCAGCTAAATTTGACGTCCGATTCCTAGGTTGCCGGGGTGGAACCCGACCTATCTTGGAGGTGGATGTATGTTTCATCATACCGACGCGTCAGGTGGTCCCCAGCGGTGATCACTTGCCCGGATCCAACGGGGGCCACGTTTGTGTCATAGGCAGGGTTGAAAAACAGCGGCACGGAGATCCGCTCTTCTGATCCCCCTTTGACACGGTGCAATGTTGCTTTGACCTGACCAGCGGTCCAGAATTCAAGCATTTCGCCAAAGTTGATCACAAAAAGACCCGGCGACGCCGACACGGGCTGCCAGCTTTCATCCGGCATCTGCACCTCAAGCCCCGGAACCCCGTCCGTTGCCAGCAAGGTCAGACAACCGTAATCCGTGTGTGCAGCAATACCGAAATCTTTGTCGCCAGCCCATGCTGGACGTTCGGGGTAATAATTGCCACGCAACAATGCCATAGGCGTTCCAAAGGAGTCATCAAACGCAGTGTCGTCTTGGCCGATTGCAGCAGCGATGGCGCGCAAGATCCGCATCGCCACGCCCGCCGTCTCAGTATAATAGGCCTGAATATCAACCTTAAAATCCGGCATGTCTTCTGGCCAGAGATTTGGGGCGTATACGCTCAGCTCGCGCGCCGCGACCGGATCACCGGCGGGCAATTCATATCCGCAATCAAACACCTGTTTATAGTCAGGGTTTGCCCCCGGATCGACCTGTTCGGACTGCGCGGCGCCCCACCCTCTGTTTGATCCAGTAAGCGCCATATCCACTTTGCGCTTTATTGGCTCGGGCAAGGCGAAAAACGATCGATAGCTGTCCATCACCTGCCGCACGCGATCCGCTTCGATCCCAGTGTTCGAAACCGTCAGAAACCCCACATTTTTCACCGCATCGGCCAACCGAGTCATTTCACCTGTCTCGCGTGCGTCAAGCTTGGCCAAATCGAGATTGTCGATCATCTGTCTACCCTGCAAATTCTGCTCTGACCCGCGCTCTTAGAGCAAGCAAGACCAATTGTCACTTGTACTGGGCAATGGTATCGGATGCTGATTGTTAAAAAGAACACGATCGTGAGAGGGATACGCATGCGGCGCAAATTGGCAGCAGGTAATTGGAAGATGAATGGCACCAGCGCGGCCCTCGCTGAGCTGAACACACTGGCCTCAATCCATCCGACCCCGGACGTGGATATCCTGATCTGCCCACCGGCCCCCTTGCTGTCTCGCGCAGCTAATGTGACGGCTCAATCACAGATCACAATTGGTGGCCAAGACTGCCATACAGCCGTTTCAGGGGCTCACACGGGGGACACCAGCGCAGACATGTTGCTGGATGCTGGGGCGACCGCCGTCATCCTTGGCCACTCGGAGCGCCGCGAAGATCATGATGAACGCAACGAAGACGTACGCGCCAAAGCACGCACAGCGATGAATGCCGGCCTTGTTACTGTGATCTGCCTCGGAGAAAGTCTTGCGCAACGCGAGGCTGCCAATACGCTGGATATTATCGCTGGCCAGATGTCCGGATCGATCCCGGATCAGGCAACAGGCGAGAACTTGGTTATTGCCTACGAACCGATCTGGGCTATCGGAACCGGAATGGTGCCAACATTGGAACAAATCGCTGAGGTGCACGACTTCATTCGTGTCCGTTTGGAACGCCGCTTTGGCGAGGGCGTGGGCCGCTCTGTCCGCTTGCTATATGGGGGGTCAGTAAAGCCCTCGAACGCGGCCGAAATCTTTGCAGTGCCAAATGTAGATGGTGCATTGGTTGGCGGAGCGAGCCTGAAAGCAGCTGATTTTTCCCCCATCATCACAGCGCTTGAGCAATCCTGAAGGAACGTTACTGAGCTGTGATCTCTTCCTCCAGATGGGAAGCAGAACACGTTTGTTTTGGGGCAGTCTCGCCCCAAAACCGATTTTCAGATTGTCCACATGTCATCAAAGGCGTTCGTCCTGAAGCGCGACGCGAACCAAGCACGAATGTGCTGTGGGTCCTTGGCTCAATCTGGATGTCCCTTTGTCCTTACACAAGACATTTGGATTGCCGCTAAGACAGACATCTGTGTCTGGGTCAGGCCGGAACCAAGCACCGGTACTAATCTGAATAACCCCGGGCACAATTGAATCTGAAACGACCGCCCCGCACAAACATGCGCCACGGCCGTTGAAGACACGGATACAGTCCCCGTCACGAATGCCATGTGCGGCAGCGTCGTCGGGATGCAACATCGCAGGCTCACGCCCGCCAATACGGTCGCCCTGCGCCACTGGTCCCTGATCAAGTTGACTGTGCAGTTTGTTTTTCGGCTGGTTCGAAATCAGGTGCAATTGTCCCTGCTCTGCTCGCCCCAGCCATTCAACAGGTTCCATCCACGTCGGATGCCCCGGACAGTCATCGTAACCAAAGCTTGCAATCTTCTCTGAAAAAATCTCGATCTTACCGCTGGGCGTTCGCAGCGGCGACGCTTCGGGGTCTTGTCGAAATTTGCTAAGCATGATGTGCGGCTCGTTCGGTACCGGCATCTTGAACCATCCGGTTTTGCGCAATTCATCAAGCGGAGGCAGGTCAATTTGCGCCCGCGTGGCTGATTTTCGGGATTGCTCATACAGCCAAGTGATCCACTGGTCAGCGTCCCGCTCTTCGGAATATTTCCTATCGATCCCCAGATGGCGCGCGATGCCCCGGAAAATATCGTAATCGTCCCGCGCCTGCCCACTGGGCTCGACGACCTTGTCCATCACCACAAGATACGGATCACGCGGTGACAAGGTGATATCCGCGCGCTCTAACGGTGTGGTACAAGGCAATACGATATCAGCGTGTTGTGCCGCGCTATTCCAGCACCAATCGTTCACAATCACCGTATCAGGCCGCGCCCAGGCCCGGCGCAATCGGTTCAGATCCTGATGATGGTGAAACGGATTACCGCCCGCCCACCAGATCAGTTTTGTGTCAGGAAACTGGTGCTTCTTCCCGTTATAGTCAAACTCTCCGCCCGGGTTTTCCAACATCTCGGCAATCCGAGCGACGGGGATAAAGGTCTTTACCTTATTGCGCCCTTGCGGCACCGCCTGAAACCGGGGACTGGGTCGCTCAAGCCCGACCGTATTCACCGCCCCATACCCAAAGCCAACGCCGCCCCCTGGTAGGCCGATCTGTCCCAGCATGGCGGCCAGAACAGTGCCCAGCCAAAAGTTTTGCTCTCCGTGGTCTTGTCGGGTCAGCGCCCAAGCCACAGAAATCATTGTGCGTCCACTGGCCATGCGCCGCGCCAGAGTTTGTATTTCTTCGGACCGAATCCCACAAATTTCAGCGGCCCAATCAGTATTTTTGACGATGCCGTCGCTCTCACCTGTCAGATAGTTTGCAAAACGATCAAACCCGACGGTGTAGCGGTCTAGAAATGCACGATCGGACAATCCTTCGCTCAGCAATACATGGGCAAGGCCAATCATCAGCGCCGCATCGGTCGAAGGTCTGGGCGCGATCCACTCAGCGCTAAGCGCATCTGACAGATCCGATTTCAGAGGTGAGATATTGACGAACTCAACCCCCGCCGCCCTTGCTTCTAACAGGGCTGGCCGCGTGCGGTGTGCCCCCAGCCCCCCCTGGCCTATCATCGAATTCTTTATTGGAACGCCACCAAACGCGACCATCAGGTCGCACGATTCAATGATCGACTGCCAACTGGTGGCATCGTAGATGAGTTCTGCCCCACCCAACACGTGGGGCAGAATGACTTCGCCAGAGGCAAGGCTGTAGCTATTCACAGATCGGGTAAAGCCACCAAGAAGGTTCAGAAACCTTTTGAGATGGCTCTGCGCGTGATGAAACCGTCCGGCACTGGCCCAACCATAAGATCCAGCAAATATGCTTTGGTTGCCATGGGCGTTGATGACCCGCGTCAGTTCATCCGCAATCAGTTGTTCTGCCTCATCCCAGCTAACCTCAACAAAGGCGTCTTTGCCCCGCAAAGACCCCTTGGTACCCGCGCCGCCTTCGAGCCAGCCTTTGCGCACCATTGGCGCGGTGATACGATCAGGGCCTTTCAAGGCCCCCAAATACCCCTGCCCGATTGGCGAAGGGTCAGGATCTTCCTCAAACGGGTGCAAAGCAACAAGGTCACCGTTGCGGGCTTCGGCCCGATAGGTGCCCCAGTGAAAACTGGTCAGGGGAAAATCTGTTGCCTTGGTCAATCGCTGGTCCTCATCTTTAACACACGGGCGGTCATGTACTCTAACATCCAGCACTATCGGGATCGCGGTCCAAATCGCAAGCCAAGGGCCCCACCCAACACGAAAATACCCTGCCAGATTTCCTCTGGCAGGGTACAATCAGTTTTGACATCGCAGATTCACCTAAAACAGGGCATCACCCGTTTTCGATGTCTAATTGGTAATGATCTCAGGTCCCATAACCGCGTTGGGGATCATCGTGCTGAGCCATGGAATATAGGTCACCATGATCAGGAACACGAACAGGACGGCCAAGAACGGCAGAGCCGCTCGGACCACCGACATCATTGGCATCCCTGCCACGCCAGAAGTGACGAACAAGTTCAGACCAACAGGCGGTGTGATCATCCCGATTTCCATGTTCACCACCATGATGATACCCAAGTGGATCGGATCAATGCCCAGCTCAATTGCAATCGGAAACACCAAAGGCGCAACGATCACCAACAAGCCAGAAGGCTCCATGAACTGACCACCGATCAACAGGATCACATTCACAACCACCAGGAACATCACAGGACCAAATCCAGCGGACAACATCGCGGTTGCAATACTCTGTGGGACTTGTTCATCCGTCAGAACGTGCTTCAGGATCAGAGCGTTAGCGATCACGAACATCAGTGTAACGGTCAACTTACCCGCATCAAACAACGCGCGCTTGGTATCGGGATGCACCCACACTGACAGCAAAGCCAATGGGGCCTGCATCACAGACCGACGTGGGCGGTCGCCCTTTTCGGCCAGCGGTCCCATATCGCGGTAAACAAACGTCGCCACAAAGAACGCATAGACAGAGGCAACAGCCGCCGCTTCGGTTGGCGTGAAAATCGCGCCTTCTTTGTAAATGCCCAATTCGGTCGAATACCAAGGGTAGCCGTAGATCCCGACCATGATGATCACGATCAAAAACAGACCCCAGAATGCCTCGCGGAAAGAAGAGCCAACTTCACCCCATCCGGCCCATTCGCCCTTGGGCATGTTCTTGATCCGCGCAATCACATAAATCGTCACCATCAGCATCAGACCCGCCAACAAGCCGGGAATAATCCCCGCCAGGAACATGCGCCCAACGGACACGTCCACCGAGGCTGCATAAACCACCATCACGATCGACGGCGGGATCAGGATGCCCAGAGTACCCGCGTTACAGATCACGCCTGCTGCGAACTCTTTTGTATACCCGGCCTGACGCATGGCTGCGATGACAATCGACCCAATGGCGACCACGGTCGCAGGGGACGATCCAGAAAGCGCCGCAAACATCATACAGGCAAACACACCGGCAATCGCCAATCCACCCTGAAAATGCCCGACACATGCAATCGAGAACCGGATGATCCGCTGCGCCACACCGCCAGTCGACATGAAAGTCGAGGCAAGAATGAAAAACGGGATCGCCAAGAGGGTAAAGTGACCTTCAAATGCTTCGAACAAGGTACCCGCGACAGAGGCCAGCGAACTGTCGGAATAAACCAACAAAAACAGGGTCGAACTCAGGCCCAGCGACACAGCGATCGGCACACCAATCAGCATCAGGCCAATGACCATGCCAAACAACAGAATGACGTCCATCAGTTTTCTCCCTCGGTCGCGCGGGCCCGAGCCTCGTCCAACTCATCTTCAACTTCGTGGCTGGCCACCAGGCGATCCGCCTCGCCCTTCCACACTTGAATTCCAGCCTGCGCAAAGCGCAGCACCAGCAAAAACATCGACAAGGGAAGGATCAGATACGGCACAACCTTGGGCAGCTTTTCATAGCGATCCCCGTAGTTGATCAGATCTTCGAGAAACGAGAACATGCCAACCATGGGAACATCCTGCACCTCGTAAAACGATTGGCTGCGCGCTTTCAGGTCAAACCCCGTCGGGAACCAACGCCCCGATGTGGGCGGCAGATCGGCAAAAACAGCCCAATAATCATACGCGCCCTTCAGCATCAGCAGCGAGAAAATCAGGCATGCGCCGACAGTGATCAATGCCAGCACACGACGCCCCGCGGTCGGCAACATGTTCACGATGGCATCAACGCCCAGATGCGCATGGGTTTTGACCGCATACGACGCGCCCAGCAACACGAGCCAAGCGAACATAAAGACCGTCAGTTCCAAGGCCCATAGAATATTTGAATTGAACACAAAGCGTGCAATCACGTTGGCAAATGTCACCGCCGTCATCAGACCCAAGAGTACCGCAATAACGGTCTCTTCGATCTGGTCGATGACCCCGGGTGACCCGGATCTCGAACCAGACATCTCACTGTCCCCACATTGTTATTGAATGATTTTTTTTAGCGGCGGGCCATCTCGTGGCCCGCCTTGGCGGCTGCGTCGAACACTCCCCAGTCCCCGAATGCAGCAGCGCCTGTCTTGTTGGTTAGTGCTTGGCGTTGATCGCTTGTGCTGCGTCAATCTTGTCTTGACCAACGTCGCCTGCGAATTTGTCCCAAACTGGGCGCATTGTATCGACCCAAGCCTGACGCTGATCTGCGTCCAGCTGGACGATTTTACCACCGGCCTCTGTGATCGATGCTTTGGCCGCTTCGTTCACAGAAAACGCTTCTTTGTTGCGGGTCTCTGTGACCTCATTCAGGATAGTTGTGAACTGATCCCGTACCGCTGGATCCAGGCTGTCGAGCCAATCGACACTGGTCACAACCAGATAGTCAATGATGCCATGGTTGGTTTCAGTGACACCGTCCTGCACTTCGAAAAACTTCTTGCCGTAGATGTTGGACCAGGTGTTTTCCTGACCATCCACAACACCCTGCTGCAGCGCGCCGTACACTTCTGAGAATGCCATTTTCTGGGGCGAACCGCCGATGGCTTCCATCTGTGCAACCAGAACATCGCTGGATTGTACGCGGAATTTCAGGCCATTGGCATCAGATGGAGAAATCAGCGGCTTGTTCGCCGACATCTGCTTCATACCATTGTGCCAGAACCCGAGCCCCTGCAGACCACGTCGCTGCATGCTGTCCAGCATAGCCTGACCATCTTCAGACCCTTGGAATGCGTCCACTGCGTCGATGTTCTTAAACATGAAGGGCAGATCAAACAGACGGAACTGCTTGGTGAACTTTTCGAATTTGGACAGCGAAGGTGCCGCCAGCTGAACATCGCCCTGCAGCATCGCTTCGAGAACTTTGTTATCGTTGTAGAGCGTTGAGTTTGGGTAAACCTCAAGGCACATAGTACCGTTCATTTCTTCGTTCACACGCTTTTCCAGCAACGAAGCAGCAATCCCCTTGGGGTGCTTGTCAGTGTTGGTCACATGCGCGAACTTCACTACGATTTCGCCATCATCGCATGCCGCAAAACCAGCCGTTGCGGTAACGCTCAATGCCAATGCCGTGGCTGCTGTTGTCAAAAGTTTCATCTGTCTCTCCCTCCAGAATAATTCAGAATTCATAGGCATACGCCGCAGCTGCGGCGCGCTGCGGTGAGTGAAACGAATCGCAGCCACGTACTCAACAACTCAGCAGACCTGACTTGCAGTTAGATCATATCTGTTCATTTACAACATGTTATATCGAATTAATGAGCGCAGATAAAACTGGGACAAACTCCGCTGTGCGGTTTCCCGCACACCTCGAACGCGCACTGTGCGAATTTCCGCACACTTCACCGAATCGTTCCGCGACTCACCTTAGGATCCAGACTGACCGCAGTCCGGCGCAGTCGGGCTGCCCCGCCCAAGGCCTGTGGCCGCGCATCTAGGATGCGTGGTCAGAGCGCGGGAGTGTTTGGTTAACGCCGGTAATCTTCGGGGCGAATGCCATAACGCGCAAGCTTGTCGTAAAACGTCTTGCGAGGCAGCTTCAGAGCCTTAGCGGTATCGGATGCTTTGCCATTCTGACGCCCTAGAGCCGCGATCAGTAATGACCGTTCCACCCGCGCCAATTGCTCCGCCAATCCCATTTCCGAGGCTTCCGCCACATCTTCTGGCATACCTAGAACAAACCGCATCGCCGCTGACATAAGGGATCTCGCATTCCCGGGCCAATCCTGTGCCATCAGCGCCGCCAGATGTTCTGGTGTGACCTCTGGCATTTCAATGCCAGCCTGCTCCGCCGCCTGTGCCACATAATGGCGAAAGATCACCGGAATATCTTCGGGACGTTCGGCCAAAGCCGGGATCCGTACCCGCATCACATCCAACCGGTAAAACAAGTCGGCATTGAACATGCCCCGTCTTACCAAATCAGCAAGGTCCACGGTTGTTCCGGCAATGATGCGCGTGTTTGGCCCCTGTTCGATCAATTCCAGAGCCGCGTATTGCGTGGCCTCAGGCAATGCAGACACTTCATCAATAAACAAAGACCCTCCCACCGCGTCCGTACAAAATTGTGCAAATTCTGTAGCATTCGTGCCAGCGGCGGGGCGCTTCACAAACGGTCCCTGACCCGTTGGTGACATCAGATGGATCACTTCTGCTACTTTGGAAATGCCGCTGCCAGGTGCCCCTGTCACCAAAACTTCGGCTCCTGTCGGCGCAAATCGCCGGACCTTTTGTCGCAATTCTTCGGATTGCGGAGAAGTCCCAAACAACATCCGCGCCGCCGGATCACCGGTTTCAAGCTGTTGCTTCAGGGTTCGGTTTTCCAAAACCAATCCGCGCGTTTTCAACGCCCGTTCCAACACAGGCAACAGATCCACCGCCGCGCAGGGTTTTTCAAGAAACCCAAAGGCCCCCTCTCCCATCGCCTGCACGGCCATCGGAATATCACCCTCACCGGTCAGCAAGATCACCGGCAGTTCTTCGTCCACATCTTTGGTGTAGTTCAACAGGTGAAACCCATCCCGCCCGGGCATGCGAATATCTGACAGGATCACGCCGTCAAATTCGGGCGTGATATGGTCCTTGGCCCCGACAAATGACCCTGCAGTGATGGCATCGAGATCGGCCAGCTCCAAAGTTTGCGCCAAAGCCTCCCGCACAGCGACATCGTCATCAACCACCAGGATTTTACGGATCATACCGCCGTTCCTTCTTTGTAATAGTCCAATTCGACCACAAACATTGCGCCCCGAGTCCGGTTAGACCCTCGGATATTGCCGCCGAAACTCTGAACCAGCCCATATGAAATTGACAACCCAAGCCCCATGCCTTCGGAACTGCCGACGGCTTTGGTGGAATAAAACGGATCAAAGATCTTTTCCGGCTCTTCTATCCCCGGTCCGGTGTCACACACGGCGACTTCCAAGCGCGCGCCCGGTGTCAGCTTGATCTCTATTTCACGCAAATCCGCCCCAGCCATCGCATCCGCCGCATTGTTCAACAGATTGACAAAGACCTGCACCAGACGCACCTCGCCGCCCCACGCATATACCGCTTGTGTGGGAGAGGCCCAGATCAAGTCCACGCCATCTGCTTTCAGGCGCGGTTCCGTCAACTCAACCGCTGTATTGATCACCTGCACCAAATCCACGCGCCCCATCGGCTCGTTTTCATTGCGGGCAAAGGCACGCAGGTTCTTGATGATCCTGGCCATACGTGTCGCCATTTGCGAAATCCGGCCCAGATTTTCACCCGCGCGCTCGGCCTTGCCGCGCTCAAGGAAAGCAGTGCCGTTGTCTGCAAATTGCTGAATTGCCATCAGCGGTTGGTTCAACTCGTGACTGATCCCTGCGGACATCTGCCCCAAGGCACTGAGCTTTCCAGCTTGGACCAACTCAGCCTGCGCTTTTTTTAATGCGGCTTCGGCCTCTTGACGCTCAGACACTTCACGCCGGAGCTGCACATTGCTGGCGGATAAGGCGCGTGTCCGTTCCGAAACCCGGCTTTCCAGCACCGCGTTGGCCTCGGCCAACGTACGTCGCCGTTCAGTGGCCAGAAACAACATCGCCCCAAACGCAAGGCAAATCGCCGCCACCGCATAGGTCTGCAACCACGCCAGTTGCCGCGCCGGGGCAACGTCAATCAACGCTTCGCCCCGCAATCCGATGACCGGCAGGTTCTGAACCAGATGCAGGGCTGTATCCGGCAAATATGGGCCCCAATCCAAGCGCCAGATCTCATGTGGGTCCAGCACCTGCGCCTGAAAGGGCAAAGCCCCGCCATTGGGTGGTATCAAACCAGCTCCCCCCGGCCCCCGACGCCAGAACAGAATTTCCGACCGGTTCGAGATAAAGACCTCTCCCCTTGTATCGGTAAAGAAAACCGCTGGCTTACTCCCGCGCCAATCCCATTCGATATTCGCAATATCAACCGCTATGACTAAGGCCCCGCGCACCCGCCCATCGGGGGAGAAATCCGGAGCAGCATAATAATAAGCACGCCGTTCCAGCGGATCTTTGATTCCGTGACCGCTGCCAAGCGCCCCTTGCATCGCCCGACGGAAATAGGACCGGGCATTCAAGTTCGGTGGGGCAAGACCACGCGCTGAAACCAAAACCGTGCCGGTTCTATCCGCATACATCAATTCAAGCGCCGATGTCTTATCCGCGACGCCAAGCAACAGGGCCTTTGCCGCCTCCAAACCCAACGGGGTATCCAGATGGTCCAAGGCCGGATGGTCCGCCAACAACACAGCCGTTTCTTGAAACCGCTGCAATTGTGTACTGAGCCGGCCGCTGGCCAGTTCCAGATCAGCCTCGCCGCGTTTGGCCAATTGTCCAACCGCTTGACTGTAGCCATACGACCAAACGCCGGCGCTGAGCGCGCCGACCACCAACAAAAATCCAAGGATGATCCAATGTCGTTGCATATCAAGGGTCTTGCATCCAACACGCGTCAACGCAAGGGTGCGCCTTATGAAGACATTCGACCAAGACCCGACAGATCCCGCGTTTGTTCAGAACCCTTATGCCTATTATGCTGAGGCGCGGGCGCAAGGCCCGCTGCTGTTCTGGCAGCAGTACAAAATGCCCGCAGCGTTCACACATGAGGCGGTGCACACCATCTTACGCGACCGCCGGTTTGGGCGCGAAGTTCCCACTGAGATGGCAATTCAAGGGCCCGATCATCTGGCCCCATGGCTCAAGGTCGAGGCCCACTCTTTGCTAGAAGCGGAACCACCGCGCCATTCCCGTTTGCGGGCTTTGATCCTGCGGGCGTTTACATCACGCACAATCACAGCCCTCACGCCGGATATCGAAACCCTGTGTCACCAGTTAATTGATCGCTTTCCCGATCAGCCCTTTGATCTGCTGAATGCCTATTGCACTCAGGTCCCGGTGATCACTATCTGTCGCCTTCTAGGGGTGCCTGAAAAGATGGCGCCGGAATTGCTCCGTTGGTCACATGACATGGTTGCCATGTATCAAGCCAACCGAACCCGCCAGACCGAAGACACTGCCGCCAAATCCTCAGCGGAATTCACCGCATTTCTAACGGAATACATCACACCACGTCGGACCGATCCCCGCGATGATCTGATTACGCGATTGATTGCAGCCGAGGAAGAAGGCACCAAGCTGTCGACTGATGAACTGATCGGCACCTGCATCCTTGTATTGAACGCCGGTCACGAAGCCACTGTCCATGCCCTGTCAAATGGGGTCAAAACCCTATTGCAGACCAAAACCCAATCGCACCTGTTTAATCCTGAAACATTAGACACCACTGTCGAAGAGATTTTGCGGCATGATCCCCCACTGCACATGTTCACACGCTATGCCTATGAAGAACTTACCCTTTTCGGCCACCATTTCTATCGTGGCGACCAAGTTGCGCTGTTGCTTGGGGCGGCCAATCATGACCCTACCGTGTGGGGCGCCCCGGATCAGTTTACCCCAACACGTCCGATCCAAACCAATACCAGTTTCGGGGGTGGCCTGCATTTCTGTGTTGGCGCACCTTTGGCACGTCTGGAAATGCGCGTCGCCCTTCCGATCTTGTTTGAGCGATGCCCCAATCTGCGCCTATTCGAGCAGCCGCAGTATTCCGATACCTATCACTTTCACGGTCTGTCGAACTTGATTGTCCAAACCTGAAAAAACCAAAGGGGGCCGCCGCCCCCAATTTTTTACAGCGGCAGCATCGTAGTCGATTTGATCTCTTCCATCGATAGCAGCGCGGTCACGTTGTGTACGCGCACTTCGGAAATCAACGCCTGATAGAACGCATCATAAGCGCGGGCGTTCTTAACACGGACCTTTAGAATATAGTCGATATCCCCAGCCAGTCGGTGGGCTTCCTGCACTTCGGGGCGATCTCGCAATGCCTTAAGGAATGCGTTTTGCCATTCCGCCTCGTGTTCCGAGGTGCGGATCAAGACAAAGAAACAGGCCTCGTATCCAAGCGCCTCGGCGTCCAGGACCACGGTCTGCTGACCGATCACCCCAGCGGCGCGCAATTTACGGATGCGATTCCAAACTGGGGTCTTTGAACTGCCGACTTGACCGGCAATTTCATCCAAAGACTGGCTCGCGTCGCGTTGCAGCTCTGCCAAAATTTTCCGATCCGTATCGTCTATTCGTACAGACATTCTAGTTTCTTCCTTCTTTCGAGACTGGTGTTCCACTTTATTCAAAAACCGGAACAAACATCCTTATCTTCTCCTGCATATAGCAGTTTGTAGGGAATATTTCCTATATTGAAGGTCAAGTCAAACACCACCGGGGGCCGCAATGCCTGATCAATTCACCACCACTGCACAGCCTATGCCAGGCCATGTCGACTTTGTCGGCGCCGGTCCTGGTGATCCAGACCTGCTGACACTCAAGGCCATGCGTGCCTTTGAAGCTGCGGACATCGTGATGCACGACCGCTTGATCAGTCAGGACATTCTGGATGTGGCCTGTCAGACGGCAACATTGGTTGATGTAGGCAAGGCAGGCTTTGGTCCTTCTTGGAAACAAGAAGATATTGATGCCCTGCTGGTCGAATACGCTTTGACTGGTGCACGTGTTGTGCGCCTGAAATCCGGAGACCCCACCGTATTTGGTCGTCTGGATGAAGAAATCGACGCGGTCCAAGCCGCTGACATCTCGTGGGCAATCGTTCCCGGCATTACCGCAGCCTCTGCGGCAGTGGCGTCGATCGGCCAAAGCCTGACGCGCCGGGGTCGCAATTCTTCGGTTCGGTTCCTGACCGGCCACGACATGCAAGGCTTTGCAGATCACGACTGGGCTGCGCTCGCGCAAGGCGGCGAAGTTGCGGCCATCTATATGGGCAAGAAATCTGCACGTTTTGTTCAGGGCCGACTGATAATGCACGGCGCCGACCGCGCGACGCCCATCACTTTGGTTGAAAACGCATCCCGTCCAAACCAGCGTATTTTGGCGACATCTCTTGAGAACTTGCCTGTTGACCTTACTGCGGCCGAACTGAACGGCCCCGCCCTGACCTTTTACGGCCTTGCGCCCCGCGATGCGGCGCAGGCTCTGACCGAATTCAAGAAGGAACTCGCATAATGGCCCGTGCTTTCACTCCTAAAGTCGTCACCGCAAATCATCTTCTCGAAGGTGACGTGATCTATCTGACCGCAACGGATGACTGGTCCCGCACCTTGTCCGAGGCCGAAGTCATCACTGATGAAGCCCACGCACAGGTGCGCCTGCTCGATGCCGAACGTCAGGCCAACATCATCGTTGGCGCGTATTTGGCCGATGTTGCCCTTGGTTCAACTGGCCCGGAACCGACCCATTTCCGTGAAGATTTCCGGCGCACTGGTCCGTCGAATTATTTCCACGGCAAACAAGAACTCCCCCCGCAGCCCCAGACCTGAGCCTAGATCTGCCCAAGATCGCTCTTCCCATTCCAAGGCCCTGAAATCTGGGGCTGCAACAAGGACAGCAAAACCATGTACCGCTACTCCGAGTTTGATACCGAATTCCTTGCCGAACGTAACGCCCAGTTCCGCGCCCAAGTGGATCGTCGCATCGACGGATCTTTGACCGAGGACGAATTCAAACCCCTGCGCCTGATGAACGGCGTATACCTGCAACTGCACGCCTATATGCTGCGGGTTGCGATTCCCTATGGCACGCTCAGCAGCGACCAGATGCGCCAGCTGGCTTTGCTGGCCGAAAAGTGGGACCGGGGCTATGGCCACTTCACCACCCGTCAGAACATCCAGTACAACTGGCCGAAACTGAACGATATTCCGGATATGCTGGACTCGCTGGCCGAGGTCGGCATGCATGCGATCCAAACATCAGGCAACACCATCCGCAACGTGACAGCGGATCACTTCGCCGGCGCTGCTGCGGACGAAGTCGCCGATCCACGCCCCTATGCAGAACTGTTGCGCCAATGGTCCACCGACCACCCGGAATTCCAGTTCATGCCGCGCAAATTCAAGATCGCGATCACCGGTGCGGAAAATGATCG
Organism: Phaeobacter sp. NW0010-22; assembly: GCF_040365955.1. Taxonomy (NCBI): domain Bacteria; kingdom Pseudomonadati; phylum Pseudomonadota; class Alphaproteobacteria; order Rhodobacterales; family Roseobacteraceae; genus Phaeobacter; species Phaeobacter sp. NW0010-22. Next base: position 176,738 of record NZ_BAABWT010000004.1, on the reverse strand, counting down.
CGCCGTGATCAAAGCGCATGACATCGGCCTGCAATTGATTGAGCGTGACGGTGTTCTAGGCGCCAAAGTCATCGTGGGCGGTGGTCTCGGCCGTACGCCTATGATCGGCAAAACACTCAGCGAATATGTCGCCTTTGACGATCTGCTGGCATATCTGGAATCGACCGTGTCGGTCTGGAACCAAATCGGTCGCCGTGACAACAAATATAAGGCGCGCATCAAGATCACTGTGCATGAGCATGGCATCGACGCCATTCGTGCCAAGGTCAACGAACGGTTCCTGCAGGTGCGCCCACAGTTCAAAGGCGCTGATATGGCCCTGTTGGAAGAGATCAAAGGCCACTTTGCTCCGCCAACGTTCCGTGAAGCATCGGTTGCGTCGTTCGAAAGCGCCTACACCAATGATCCGGTGTTCCGCTCTTGGGTCGATACTAACATCTCCGCACACAAAGATGCCGATCATGCAATCGTCACGATTTCGATCAAGAAACATGGCCAAACACCCGGCGATGCAACGGCGGATCAGATGCGGGCTATGGCCGATCTGGCGCAAGAATTCGGCTATGACGAACTGCGCATCAGCCACGAGCAGAACGTGATCTTGCCGCATGTCCACAAATCGGACCTGCCCGCGATCCATGCGCGTCTAAAAGAGCACGAGTTGGCCACCGCCAACATCGGGTTGATTTCGGACATCATCGCCTGCCCCGGCATGGATTATTGCGCGCTGGCCACAGCCCGTTCGATTCCTGTCGCCCAGAAAATCGCGACGCGCTTTGACGAATTGAAGCTCGAGCACGACATTGGCGAGATGAAGATCAAAATCTCGGGTTGTATCAACGCATGTGGTCACCACCATGTTGGCCACATCGGTATCCTGGGCTTGGATCGCGCTGGCGTTGAGAACTACCAGATCACTCTGGGTGGGGATGCGACCGAAACGGCCGCTGTTGGTGAACGCGCAGGCCCCGGTTTCTCGTATGACGAGATTGTTCCGGCCATCGAACGCCTAGTACTTGCCTATTTGGACGTGCGCAACAGCGAAGAGGAAACCTTCCTCGAGAGCTATCGTCGTCTAGGTCTGGCCCCGTTCAAGGCTGCCCTTTACCCTGAGGCCCAGGCCGATGCCGCTTGATGAAATCCAAACCGAGCTGGGAGCGGATCGTCAGGAACTGACCAACAAGGTCGACCTTTTGAACGCCCGCTTCCGCCACCACAGCGCCACCGATGTCATGCACGGAGCGCTGGAGGAGGCAGGCGATATCGCATTGGTCTCAAGCTTTGGGGCTGAATCGGTAGTATTGCTGCATATGGCGGCTGTGATCGACAAATCGACCCCGGTGCTGTTTGTCGACACGCAAATGCTATTTGCAGAGACGCTTGTTTATCAGCAAGATGTCAGCGAACGTCTGGGCCTGAAAAACCTGCGCATCATTCGCGCAGATCAAGACGACATTGACCGCGACGACCCTTATGGTGCGCTCAATTCACACGACACCGACGCCTGCTGCATGTTGCGCAAAACCTTGCCGTTGCAGCGCGCGTTGTCCGGCTATGACGGTTGGATCACCGGGCGTAAGCGGTTCCAGTCCGGCACCCGTTCAGAGCTAAACTTCTTTGAGGTTGAGGACGGCACCGGGCGGATCAAGGTGAACCCGCTTGCCCATTGGGCCCCCGATGACGTGCGTGCCTATATGGAAGAAAACCGCCTACCCCGGCATCCGATGGTGGCCAAAGGCTATCCTTCGATCGGCTGTGCGCCCTGCACCTCGCCTGTCAAAGAAGGCGAAGATCCCCGCGCTGGACGCTGGCGCAACGAAACCAAAGAAGAATGCGGCATTCATTTCGTCGATGGCAAAATGGTGCGTGTTGGAGCAAAAACATGAATGTAGTTGTAAATGACGAGGGCTTTCAGCCCGATGACTGGACCGATGGCTTTGTAACCCTAGACGATGCCGCCAACGATGTCGTCGCGTTGGATGTGCCTTCGGACACAGACCCAGATGATCTGAGCGAACGTTTGGGCAACGCCCACATGGTGCGCGTTGATTTCCCATCCTTCGCGGATGGGCGCGGCTTCACGATCGCGCGTACCCTACGCTTGAAAGGCTACACTGGCCGTTTGCGCGCTAAAGGTCACGTTCTGGCGGATCAATATGCGATGGCGCGTCGCGCCGGTTTCGACGAAGTTGAGATCGATGGCATCTTGGCCGAACGTCAGCCCGAGGACCAATGGGTTGCCCGCGCCGATTGGAAAGCCCACAACTATCAAGCCCGCCTGCGCGGATAATCCTGCGTCCTTGCCAGCAATTGAACCAAAGGGGGCTATTTGCCCCCTTTTCCTGACTTGTATCAAAGATTAATCAGAGGTGTCGGTTAAACAACCGGCAGTGCAACCGATGACAGAGATGAAATCCGTGACCGAAGCCACCAAAACTGCCGCCGCCGTAAAGGCGCCCGTTCTCCCCGATGCTCAGACTGTGACCGAGGTCAAACATTGGACCGACAGCCTGTTCTCGTTCCGCGTATCGCGCCCCGCCTCGCTGCGGTTCCGGTCTGGTGAATTTGTCATGATCGGCTTGTTGGGCGACAATGGCAAACCGCTGCTGCGTGCCTATTCCATCGCTTCCCCCAGTTGGGACGAAGAACTCGAATTCTATTCGATCAAAGTTCAGAACGGCCCTTTGACGTCGAAACTGCAGCACATCAATGTGGGCGACCAGATTATCCTGCGCCCCAAACCGGTTGGCACGCTGGTGCATGACGCCCTGCTGCCCGGCAAACGTCTTTGGTTTTTTGCCACTGGCACTGGCTTTGCGCCTTTTGCCTCGCTGCTGCGTGAACCCCAGACCTATGAAGATTATGACGAGATCGTCATCACCCACACCTGCCGCGAAGTGGGCGAGTTGGAATATGGCCGTCAGTTGATCGAAAACATCAAACAAGACGAAATGTTGGCCGAGCTGATGGGCGAAGGGTTCCACGAAAAGATCCGCTACTACCCAACCACGACGCGTGAAGACAGCCCCAAGATGGGCCGGATCACTGATCTGTTGAAAGACGGCACCGTTTTCAAAGATCTGGGCATTGCCCCAATCAACCCTGAAACCGATCGCGGTATGGTTTGCGGATCCCTGGAATTCAACAAAGATATCAAAGTTATCCTTGAAGACTTTGGTCTGCGCGAAGGTGCAAATTCCGAACCCAAGGAATTTGTGATCGAAAAGGCCTTTGTTGGCTGATCCAGCAAAGATTTAGAAACAAAAAACCGCGCCAGAATTCTGGCGCGGTTTTCTTTTTTGGGTAGAACTATCTGCTGATCGAAATCAGTTTCCAGTCACCGCATCTTTTGCAGCATCGGTTGCCGCATCCGTTGCGGCATCAGTGGCCGCGTCGGTCGCAGCATCTGTGGCCGCGTCAGTTGCAGCATCTGTGGCCGCGTCAGTTGCAGCATCTGTGGCGGCATCGGTTGCAGCCTGAGTCGCATCGTTCAAAGCGTCTGTTGCCGCTTTGGCAGCGCTGTCCATTGCGTCTGTTGCTGCTTTGCTGGCGCTATCTACGGCGTCTGCCGCGGCTGTGCTTGCAGCATCGGTTGCGCTCTCGACAGCCGAAGATGCAGCCTCGCCCGCTTCGGTGGCAGCGGCTGCGGCTTTGGCGGCTGCTTCTTCAGCCATTTTCTTAGCTTCTTCAGCAGCTGCGGCAGCGGCGGCCTCTGCGTCAGCTGCGGCATCAGCAGCCGCCTTTTCAGCAGCTTCCTTGGCAGCGGCAGCGGCCTCAGCAGCGGCCTCTGATACATCTGCGGCTGCTTCACTGGCTGCTTCCGAGGTTTCTTCTACGGCATCACTTACCGCGTCTTTAACTTTGTCCATCGCACCCTCAACCGTGGGGGCTTCTTCGGCTTGATTCATCCAAACATACCCACCTGCAGCGGCGGCAACGACGATCAATACTGCTATCAGAGTTTTCATCTTTTATTATCCTTTTTGCAAAGGCGGCCCCTAGATGGCCGTCTTGAGTGTCAAATGAGGGAGCACAACCAGGATCACAAGGGGGAAAGTTGTACGAAAATCCGCTAATAAGGGGCAATTTCACCTTGAATCACCTTAGCATGAAAGTTACGTTTCGCGCTCATCGAATTTAACGATCAAAGGAATGAGTCCATAGCTCGCAGACCTCACAATGCGCCGCCACAACGTGACACCGGCCCGCGCGTCAATGAAAAAATCCGTGCCAATGAAATCCGCCTAATCGGCGCCGATGGTGAAAACGTCGGTGTTGTTACGCCGTCACGCGCCATGCAAATGGCCGATGAGGCTGGCTTGGATCTTGTTGAAATCTCGCCCAATGCCGCTCCTCCGGTCTGTAAGATCATGGACTTCGGCAAGTTCAAATATGAACAGCAGAAACGCGAGAGCGAAGCACGCAAAAAGCAAAAGATCATTGAGGTGAAAGAGGTCAAGTTCCGGCCCAACACCGACACCAATGATTACGATGTGAAAATGCGTAATGTGTACAAGTTCCTGGAAAACGGCGACAAGGTCAAAGTGACTCTGCGTTTCCGTGGCCGTGAAATGGCTCACCAGAACCTTGGTCGTGAACTGCTGGAGCGTGTCGCAAGCGACATCAAGGAACACGGCAAGATCGAAAACATGCCTAAAATGGAAGGCCGCCAGATGATCATGATGATCGGCCCTCTTCCACAAAAATAAGATCTGATTTCAGATCTGAGAACGCGCCTCGTTTCCCTCGGAACGGGGCGTTTTCTGTCTTGCTCCCAGAAAATCATTTGGTTTCAAACATTTTCTTGCCTAAGCTGTTCGGTGAAACAACCGGGGAGAGACCGGATGAAGACCCGTAACTATTCAGCGGTACTGTTGTGTGCATTTCTGGCTGCGCACCCTCTGGCTGCGCAAGATACGTCAACAACAGCAGTCACAACTGAAGCAACTCAGGAAGCAGACAGCAAACCTGCAGAAGAGGTAACGCTTCTGACCCCTGACGAATTGCAAAAGCTTGTCGCGCCTGTCGCACTCTACCCTGATACCTTGCTGATACAGGTTCTTGTGGCTGCGACGTTTCCCCTTGAAGTGATCAAGGCCGACCGATTTGTTCAGGACAACAAAGACAAAGACGCCGAAACCCTGAAAGCCGAGATCGAGACACAGGGCTGGGATGAAAGCGTTACGGTTCTCGCGACCGCCTTCCCTGATGTTTTGACGGATATGGCCGTTCATGTGGAATGGACCGAAACCATGGGCACGGTCATGCTGGCCCAAGACGACGATGTCATGGCAGCGGTGCAAGACATGCGCAAGATCGCAGCCGATGCCGGGACTTTGGCCAGCGGCGATGAGCAAACCGTTGAAGTGACCCAGGACGCCGGTGATGAAACCATCATCATTCAACCGACCAACCCCGAAGTCGTCTATGTGCCCCAATATGATCCCGAGGTGGTTTATGTCGACAGCAACGACTCGGACGCCGGGGATGCGCTTGCGACCGGGCTGATCGCCTTTGGTACGGTCGCACTGATTGCGGAAATCTTTGATGATGACGACGATTGGTACGGCTATTGGGGCTGCCATAACTGTGGCGGGTGGAACGGGCGTCCAATCATCCACAATCCGGATATCGACATTGATATCGATGGGGATGTGAACATTGGCGATCGCGACAACATCGGCTGGAAGCCGGATGATGACCGCCGTGACAAAGCCCGCGACGAAATCGGCAATCGCCGAGGTCAGGATGGGGTTACAACGATGCCAGTAGGCAAACCAGACCGAGGCGATGAAATGCGTCAACGTTTGTCCAAAGAAACCGGAGCCGCCGATATTTCGCGCCCCGGAGCCGCAAAAGATCTAGAACGGGCTAAGAAGGCCGGTGCCCAACGCCCAGGCGGCTTGCCTGCTGACGCGCGGAAAGATGCCGTAGATCGCACCCGTGCCAAAGCGCCTGCCGCTGCCCCTAAAGCGAAAGCCAAAGCACAGGCGAAACCTCGCCCCAAAGCGGCCTCTAACCCCGCCAAGGCGCGTCCGGCACCGCGCAAGCAAGGCAGCCACTCAGGAGGAGGTGCCATGCATCAGCGCGCTTCAGGTGCACGCGCCCAAGCGGGCGGCGCACGAGGTCGCGCATCTGGTGGTGGAAGAGGACGGAGATAAGCCATGTATCGAACAATGAAACACACACTTGCCGCCCTAGCTCTGCTTGCAGCCACGCCCGCCACTTCCGCAGAGGAACCTGCCACCTACCCAGCACCACAAGACGCGCTTGAGGCGATGATGCAGGCGCTTTCCACACAAGACACCCCCGACCTATTGACTGTGTTTGGCACCGATGCTGAACCTTTGCTGTCTTCTGGCAACCCTGACCGGGATAAGATCAACCGGCTCGAAATCCTTGTACTCGTTCAAAATGGGTATCGGTTTCAACCTGGTGAAGATGGCAAAACGACCCTGTTGCTAGGGGTGGACAGCTGGCCCTTTCCGATCCCACTGCACCGCACCGAACAAGGGTGGTCCTTTGACATTGAGGCCGGTGCCAACGAAGTACACACCCGGCGAATAGGGTTAAACGAGCTCGACACGATCGAAACCCTGCACGCCTATGTGGATATTCAGGCGGAATACCGCCTTGTGGATCATGACGGCGATGGGGTAATGGAATTCGCCCGCGCCTTGCTGTCCTCTCCGGGTCGGCAAGACGGCCTGTTTTGGGGACGCGCCGACAGCCCATTGGGGGAACGTATCGCACTTGCTTCGCTTGACGGGTACAATGACGGTGACGCGGATCAAGACCCCGAACCCTTTGGCGGGTATTATTACCGGATCCTACAGGGTCAAGGTGACGCGGCACCCGGTGGCGCTATGGACTATCTGATAAACGATCAAATGGTAGCGGGTCATGCTATGCTTGCGGTCCCATCGGACTATGGCAACAGCGGTATCACCAGCTTTCTGGTTGCTGAAAACGGCACCGTTTACGAAGCTGATCTGGGTGAAGATACCCTTGATATTGCACAGGCGATCATACTGTTTGATCCCGGTTCAGAATGGTCAAAGCAGCAATAACCGCTCAAAGGTAACTCTTTGATGAAGGTAATACTTGACCGGAACGTATCTCCCGCCGACCATAGCGTTGCCGGGAGATAGTCACGACAATATTCAAAATACCAAGATTTTTTCCTGTCTCCGGCCTATTTGAATGGGAGGACTCAGAATGAATTTACGACCCGATCCGACATTTCACCCCTCACCCAAGCTGGCGATGGAAGCCCCAGTGGAAACGCTGGCCTTTACGCTGATGCTGAGCCCGGATTTTTCACAACCCGATGGGCTGGCTGTGGTGAATGTAGATCCGTCATCAGATGATTACGGCAAGATCGTGCACAAGGTCATGATGCCCAACACAGGCGATGAATTCCATCATTTCGGTTGGAATGCCTGTTCTTCTGCTTTGTCCCCCCTAACCGGCCACGCCTTTCTTGAGCGGCGTTATCTGATCATTCCAGGCATCCGGTCCTCGCGAATTTATGTGATCGACGTCAAGGATCCGCTGGATGCCAAAATCCACAAGATTATCGAACCCGAGGAGGTCTTTGCCAAAACCGGCTATTCCCGCCCCCACACCATCCATTGTGGTCCCGAAGGCATCTATGTCTCGACGCTTGGCGGTGGTGGCGAGGATGGAACAGACGGCCCGCCCGGAATTTTCATCATGGATTGCGAAACCTTTGAAATCATCGGCCGCTATGAAATGGACAGGGGATTGCAGGACAAGCACTATGATTTCTGGTGGAACCTGCCTCGGGATTACATGGTCAGTTCAGAATGGGGCCTGCCACCACAATTCGAAAACGGGATCGTCGCCGAAGATCTGCTGAGCAATAAATACGGTCATTCAATCCATTTCTGGGACCTGCGGGCGCGCAAGAACGTACAAACCATTGATCTGGGTGAAAATCACCAGATGGCGTTGGAAATTCGCCCCGCCCATGATCCGGTCAAACAATATGGATTCTGTGGGGTTGTGGTTGATACCACCAACCTGCAAGGCGCGATCTTTACTTGGTGGCGCAATGAGGATGGTACATTTGAAGCTAAGAAAACCATTACAATAGACCCGCAGCCTGCTGATCCTGATGATCTGCCCGACCTGCTCAAAGGGTTCTCAGCCGTGCCACCCCTGGTCACGGACATCGACCTAAGCCTTGACGACAAATTCTTGTACGTCGCGTGCTGGGGCACCGGTGAAATGCACCAATACGATGTATCCGATCCGATGAACCCGGTTCTGGCTGGCAAGGTCGAAATCGGCGGAATCGTCAAAAAGACCAAACATCCCAATGGACAGACCTTTGGATATGGACCCCAGATGGTTGAGATCAGCCGAGATGGCAAACGGGTCTATTGGACCAATTCGCTCTATTCGACATGGGATGATCAGTTCTATCCGGGCGAAGGTGGTGCCGCAATGGTTATGGCCAATGTTGGTGCGGATGGCGGTCTGACACTGGATGAGCAATTTTGGGTCGAATTCCCCGATGGCTACCGCAGCCACCAGATCCGGCTCGAAGGGGGCGACTGTTCAACCGACAGCTTCTGCTACCCTTCCGTCTAATCTGAGGCAGGGAAAAGATTGGAATACCTAATGTCCACGACGGCTGGCCTTTGGCTGGCCGTTGTTCTCAGTGGTTTGTATCATGGCTTGAACCCGGGAATGGGGTGGCCGTTGGCGGTATCCTCTGCCTTGATGGAACAACGCCCCGGTGCCCTGTATCGCGCTTTGGGGGCACTGGCGATTGGGCACTTTCTAGCCATGCTGGTGATCCTTTTGCCGCTCTCAGCGATGACGTTGCTGATCCATTACGAGCGTCAGTTGCGCCTTGTCGCTGGCGTTATTGTGGTGGGGCTTGGCCTTTGGTTGCTTATCACACGCAAACATCCTCGCTTTTTGTCCCGCATTCCGCCGACCCGACTGGCGCTGTGGTCTTTTCTGGTGGCTCTGGTGCATGGCGCAGCCTTGATGCTGGTTCCGATCTATCTGGGTCTCTGCCGGATCGAGGAATTGGACCAAGGGCATCGCGCTGCTGCTGATCTGATGGCCCGAAATGCGATGCTGACCCTCGGCGTTGCAGTTCTGCATACTGCAGCGATGTTATTAGCGGGAGGTGGACTGGCTATCGCAGTCCATCGCTGGCTAGGTCTGCAGTTCCTGTCGCGCAGCTGGTTTGATCTCGAAGCGATCTGGGCGCTCAGTCTGATTTTGGTTGGGGGATTAGGGATCTATTCCGCTCTACCTGCCTAGGCAATCGCACGATCCCCGCGCCACCATTTCAAAGCATCCACAAAATCGAATGCGAGAGAGATCGCATCAACAACCAGTAATACCACCAGCACTGTAATGTATGTCGGCCCCATATCGCCCCCATCACGCAACTGACGAAACAAGACAACAACCAAAGGAATCCACAGCAACAGATGCGGTATGGCCATCGCTTTAGACAATCCCTGCTCTCTCAACAAAATAGGAAGGTTGAGAACCATTCCACCAACCGCAAGACTGGCGATAAGCCCCGCTTTGGGTTCTGACAAAAACGCCAAAGGCAGCAGATTCACCGGCATTAAAATTAGCCCCACCCAGATCTGCACCCAAACTGGCAGGCGACGGAAACTGTTCCAGATATTCAGGATCATGCCTCACCTAATTCTTTGAAACGCATAAGCCGCGCATCCAAAGATGCACGGCTTACAATACATATTCACAATGCCCAGACTGTCAGCTTCAGGCGCTTGCTGCCTCGACAGCGCGCTTGGTCATGACAGACACCAAATGTGCACGGTATTCTTTGGTCCCGTGCAGATCCCCGATCATGTTCATCGGATTGATCTTAAGATCCATCAGTGCGTCACCCCGGAACTCTTTGTTCAGGGCTGCTTCAGCCTCGGACCAGCGGAACACTCCTTCTTCAGAAGCACCTGTTACGGCGACGCGCACGCCATCCGCATATTTGGCGACAAAAACACCGACCAGAGCAAACCGCGACGCAGGCTGCAGGAACTTTTGATAGCTCGCCGCCTCGGGCACTGGGAACCGGACGGACGTTACGATTTCGCCCTCGTTCAACGCAGTGGTGAACATACCTTGGAAATAGTCATCTGCAGCGATTTCGCGCGTGTTGGTCACAATCGTTGCGCCCGATCCCAATGCAGCCGCCGGATAGCAGGCTGACGGATCGTTGTTCGCCAAAGATCCCCCAGCTGTTCCGCGATTGCGCACCATCGGATCGCCGATATGACCCGCCAGGTCTGCCAGCGCAGGATACGATTCAGCTGCCCCTGCTGCGACGGCCGCATGCGTGGTGCCACCCCCGACGTTGACAGCGCCATCTTCTACACACACCCCCTGCATTTCAGGGATCGCCGCCAGCGACACCAATTTACTTGGTGATGCCAAACGTTGTTTCAGGGTTGGGATTAGGGTTTGCCCCCCGCCCAACGCCTGCGCATCCTCTTGCCCCAAAGCGGCAACAGCGTCCGCAATGGTCGAGGGCTTTTCAAACTCGAAATTATACATTTCGTCTTCCTTTCCGAAGAGACTGACCTTGGCTCTTCTTCTGGCTATAAATCATGCAGGGCCAGCGAGGGGTCACCCCCTCGCCACATCCCCTCATCTCAACTGTTCATCGCAGCCCAAACGCGTGACGGTGACAGCGGCATATCAATGTGGGTGACATCCTTGCCAGCCGACTGCAGCGCATCCACCACAGCATTCACCACCGATGGGGGCGAGCCAATGGCACCGGCCTCACCGCACCCTTTGACCCCAAGCGGGTTGTGGGTACATGGCGTTTGACAGGAATGATCCACATCGTAGAACGGCACATCATCAGCCCGTGGCATCGCGTAATCCATATAGGAGGCGCTCAGCAACTGACCATCTGCGTCGTAAACAGCCTGCTCCATCAACGCCTGACCGATGCCTTGCGCCAGACCACCATGGACCTGACCAGAAACGATCATTGGGTTGATAACATTGCCGAAATCATCAGCAGCTGCGAACCGTTCAATGGTGACCTTACCCGTTTCAGGATCGACCTCTACTTCGCAGGCATAGGCGCCTGACGGATAGGTAAAGTTCGCTGGATCATAAAACGCAGTCTCTTCGAGACCTGGCTCGATGTCCTCTAACGGATAGTTATGCGGCACATAGGCAGCCAAAGTCACATCGCCCCAAGCCACCGATTTATCGGTCCCCGCTACGCTGAATTGACCATCCTTCAGTTCGATATCCGCATCCGACGCTTCCATCAAATGGGCCGCGATTTTCTTGGCCTTGTTGATGATCTTTTCTGTTGCACGCACCATGGCAGACCCACAAACCGCAATTGAGCGCGATCCATATGTGCCCATGCCAAACGGGATCTTTGAACTGTCACCGTGGACGATATCAATCATCCCCTCGTCAATGCCCAGCATTTCCGCCACAACTTGCGGGAAAGATGTCTCGTGACCCTGACCGTGGCTGTGCGCCCCGACCATGACCGAGATTGACCCGGTCGCGTTCACCCGCACCGTTGCTGCATCATAAAGTCCCGCCCGTGCACCAAGTTGCCCAACAAGGTTGGACGGTGCAATGCCGCAAGCTTCGATATAGCAATTGACACCAAGACCACGCAGTTTGCCATTTTCTTCGGATACGCTCCGACGGGCTTTGAACCCATCAAAATCGCCAATCTCAATCAGCTTATCCATCGTCGCGTTGTAATCACCGGTGTCATATTCCACCGCCACCGGGGTGGCATAGGGGAATTCAGTGATAAAATTCTGACGACGCAGTGCGATCGGGTCAACGCCCAACTCCCGCGCGGCTTTGTCCACCACGCGCTCTAGCTGATAGGTTGCTTCGGGGCGCCCCGCGCCGCGATAGGCATCAACCGGAACTGTGTTGGTAAACACGGCTTTGACGTTCACGTAAACCAACGGGGTCTTATAGTTCCCCGCCATAAGTGTTCCGTGCAGCCAAGTTGGAACCGACGGTGCAAACGTTGAAAGATAAGCCCCCATGTTGGCGTGCGTGTCCGTACGCACAGCAAGGAAGTTGTTATCTGCATCCAACGCCAATTCGATCTTGGTCACATGATCCCGACCATGTGCATCAGACATAAACGCCTCAGACCGGGATGAAGTCCATTTGACCGGGCGGTTGATCGCGCGGGCAGCAAAAGTACAGAACGCTTCTTCGGCATAGTGGAAGATTTTAGTGCCAAATCCGCCACCCACATCAGGGGCGACAACACGCAACTTGTGCTCAGGAATACCCAGAACAAACGCACCCATCAGCAAGCGGATCACATGCGGGTTCTGGCTGGTGGTATGCAGCGTGCTTTCGTCATTGGCGCGATTATATTCGCCAACAGCTACGCGCGGCTCCATCGGATTGGCGATCATCCGGTTATTGACCAGCTCCAACGTGGTGACGTGGGCAGCATTCTTGATCGCCTCGTCTACGGCCTCGCGGTTTTCTTCGACAAAACCCCAGTCATAACACAGGTTCGAAGTCAGATCGTCGTGAACCTTGGTGGCCCCATCGACCAGCGCCGCCTTCATATCAACGACGGCGGGCAGTTCATCAATGTCCAGCTCAATCGCTTCTGCAGCATCGCGGGCCTGTTCCAGACTTTCGGCGACAATCGCTGCAATCGGGTCGCCCACATGGCGCACCTTGCCTTGGGCCAGCACCGGGTGTGCCGGTTCCTGCATTGGCTCGCCATGGCGATCTGTGACCTGCCACCCGCATGGGATGGAGCCGACGCCCTCAAAATCGGCACCGGTAAAGATGCGCACAACACCGGGCATGGCTTTCGCCGCGTCCAAACCGATGGTGTTGATTTTGCCATGTGCCACGTCTGAACGCAGGAAATAGACGTACGTCTGGCGGTGAATATTGATATCGTCGGTATAATTACCTGTTCCGGTCAAAAAGCGAACGTCTTCGCGTCGCTTGGAACTGGCTCCGATGCCACTGTCTTTGGGCATAGCTTGTTCTCCTCCCGTTGTCCCGGTTCCGCCCCATGGCGATCCGGTCGTGGCCTCGGGCGTTTCTCCTCAAAAGCGCCCGCGCCGAATGCGCGTGTTAGGAACGTTACTCTGCAGCGATCGCGCCTACATCCTGACCGGACGCAGCCAAGATCGCTTTGACGATGTTGTGATAGCCCGTACAGCGGCAGATATTGCCTTCGAGGTGCGCGCGCACTTCAGCTTCACTTGGCTTTGGATTGTCTTTCAACAGCGCAGCCGCTGACATCACCATGCCCGGCGTGCAGAATCCGCACTGCAAACCATGGTAGTCCTGAAAGGCCTGCTGAATGGTGTTCATCGTGCCATCTTCAGCAGCCTGGCCCTCAATCGTGCTGATCTCGGCCCCGTCGGCTTCGACGGCCAGCATATTGCACGATTTAACCGCCTCGCCATTAACGTGCACTGTGCAAGCACCGCACTGGCCGGTGTCGCACCCCACATGCGTTCCTGTCAGCGACAGTTGTTCTCGCAAAAAACTGGATAGCAACGTGCGGCCTTCTGCTTCTCCGCTCGCAGCCTGACCGTTCACGGTCATTGAGACCTGTGTCATCTATTCCTCCCCTTATCAAAATCTTGTTGAGGAGAGTAAAACACGCCCCCCTGCATTTGAGAACTAAAACTTTTGACCATTTGGTATAGTTGATTTTTATACAAAATTAGGCTAAAGCGCGCCTCGAGTAAGTAGAGCTCCCGTTGCGTCAACGTGCCTATTGGTGCCGTTTTCCCGCCCGTGGCTGCGGTCGCGTAGGTATTTCTTTGAGCAACCCACCAACACCCATCGCCGCAATATCGCGATCTCGAACGGTCAGACCACAGGCAACCCGGCTCAGCACCCAATCCGCCCCATTCAAGGCCGGCGCGCGCGCGCATCCCGGTAGCCCTATGATTGGACGCGTACCCAACTTGCCTAGAAACAAAAGATTTCCCGGATCCACCGGCATCCCAAACCGTTCAACTTGCCCGCCTGCCAGACGAACGGCACTTGGCGCGACATCTTCGGGGTCGGACGTAGCAGAGCCCGTCAAAATCATCACGAAATCGCCACTGATCCGTTGCACAGCGTCGGCCAATGCATCCGGATCATGGTCAGTGATCTGTATGTCTGCCATAGACATCCCCAAACCTTCGACCCGTGCACTGATCGACCGGATCCCCTTGTCGTTTGAAGGGCCGCCCGGAATGTCAGAAATCACCAATCCCGCCGTTTTGTATATTGGTCGGCGCAAGCGGATCGTATCCAATGCCTCAGCACAGGCTGCGGCGACGTCCCGTTCAGACACTGCGTACGAAATGACCTTGATTGTCGCAACCATGCCACCGGCAGCCATTTGCTGAAACGGGGGCACGGTTGCCACTGTTATCATTGGGTGGACGAGATTGAACCGTTCAATCGCGGCAACATCCAGTTCAACAACACCCGGACCAGCAGCCAGCAAATTGACCCGCCCGGTGAAAGGATCTGTCACCTTTAAATGCGCCATCTCCGGGTCTGCAACAAGGGCAGCAGCCAGTCGGCGCGCGGCCTCATCTTCGTGCAGATCCCCCGGCTCCAACTGGGCCACAACAACCTCTGTGACCCCGGCTGTGCTCAAACGCTCCAGATGTCCGACTGTCAGTGTCACACCTTTGCGCAATCGGCCATCATCGACGGTCACCGAATGCGCCAATATGGCCCCTTCGGCCGCACTTACAGGCAGAGGTCCGAACTTCATGCAAGTATACCTCGTAACACAGCCGTCATCTGCGCCAGAATGGATACCGCAATTTCGGATGGCCCCGCCGCGCCGATATCCAACCCAATCGGGCCATGAATACGGGCGATCTGAGCGGCAGTGAAGCCCGCCTCTTGCATACGATCGACCCGTTTGGCATGAGTGCGCGTTGACCCCAGCGCCCCGATGTAAAACACATCAGCGGCAAGAGCCGCCTGCAACGCTGGATCGTCCAGTTTTGGGTCGTGCGTCAACAACACCAAGGCTGTGCGTGTATCCAGCCCCAGCTTTGCGACCGCCTCATCCGGCCAATCGGTCAGGATACGCTCCCCCGGAAACCGCTGATCCGAGGCAAACGCCTCGCGCGGGTCAACCAAAACAGGATCATACCCGGCAATGCGCGCCATCGGGATCAACGCCTGAGCAATGTGCACCGCCCCAATCACGATCAATCGCAGCGGCGGATTGTGCACTGCAACAAAGGTCGCGCCATCCTCTTCAAACCCCGAGCGATCCATACGCATGCGATCTGGATAGGCTTCTGGAGATTTCAACTCACGGTGTCCTGTTTCGATATTGACCTCGTAAATCACGCCAGTCCGTTTCGCGCGAGCGACAACCAGATCAGCCAACATCGCCTCGCTCATTGCTTTGCCAATCGGTTCGACCAAGACGCGGATGGTTCCGCCACAAGCCAAGCCAACCGCAAACGCATCTTCGTCACTGACCCCGAACTCAAGCAAACGCGCCTCTCCGTCTTCCAGCGCATCCATCGCCTCGACGATCACCGCCCCTTCGACGCATCCGCCTGAAACAGAGCCTTCGATGCGGCCATCTCCGCCAATCACCAATTGCGCTCCAACCCGGCGCGGCGCACTGCCCCAGGTTTGCACAACAGTCGCCAACGCTGCCCCAACGCCCTTACGGTGCCAGGCCAGTGCCGTCTCTGGGCTGTTGTCAAATCGGTCCATGCCAGTCCTCCCACAGGGATCACTCAAAACAAAAAATGTCCGCCTCACCATAGTTGCTTGGCGGACAAAGAAAAGCGGCCCGGTGAATAACACGTATTCACCGGGCCGCGAGCGTGAGGTCTAGACACAATGCACCAGACCCCACTCAAGGGCCCAGGTTCGGGCAAGGACCCTTATTCTGCTGGTTGCGCCTGAGCAGGTGACCCAACGAACCGTTCCGGTAGAGCAAAAGCAACGGCGATAAATCCAAGACCTAGGACCAAGCCCAGAATGTCGCCCGAGATGGCAGTCAGACCATCATATTTTGCCCCCGGAATGGTGCCCAAAGTCACCTTGCCACCCGCGATTTTATCCAGCATCCCCGACGCCTTCCAGCTCGGATAGGTAACCATATAGGCCGCCGCGCCCAACAGACCACCCGCGATAAAGAACAACGCATCCTTGCGCCCCGTCGCAGCCGCAACAATACCTGTGCCGGGACAAAAACCGGACAGTGCCCAACCGGCACCCAACAGCAAACCACCCAGAAAAACGCCAGCATAGGCAGTTTTGACTGACATATGACCCACATCCACAAAACCCAGCATCTGACCACCAAACATCAAAACCGATCCGACACCGATGGCCAAAAGAATAGATTTCGCAAGGTTCAGATTGGTCAGATTCAACATCGCGTTGATATAGGATGGGTTCGAGGCCCCGACCCGATCAAGAACAGCGCCAAAGGCTACACCGATCACGATCGCCAACAAAATAACAGTCATGGCTCAGGCTTCCTTTTTAAACAGCATCAGAGAAACGGGGACAGCGGCAGCAAAGGCCCCAGCCGCGAAAATGTATCCGCTCAGTGCGGTTTGCATCATACCCGACATCATGTGACCGGATGTGCAGCCCCCGGCCAAACGCGCGCCATAGAGCACGACAAACCCCCCGAAAAAGGTCGCCAAATAACGTTTCATCTGGTTGTCACCAAAGTTCACACGCCAAAGGGCGGGCATGATCCGCTCAGGTGCGCTTAGGCCACCACGCGCCATCGCGGACAGAAACCCGCCCACCATCATCGCAACAACAAACACAAAGCTATAATTCAACGGGTTCGAGACCGCCTTGGCGTATTTGCCATTTGATTTCGCAAGATACGCATTGGTCGATGTGTACCCATCGTCGGTTTGTGTCACCAAATTCGGTGAGACGGCATCCGCCACGATCCCATCCAAAATAACAAATTGAGTCGAGACTCCGATCGGCTTGACCAGCAATACAGCAGCAAAGAACACCAGTCCCAGCAGCAGCCCCCCGGTTTTCCAGTTCAACGGCATGTGATTCCCCTTCGCACGTTACATTCAAACGCAAGAATACGTATCACATTCCACTTTCAGAATGATTTAGATCAAACTCAGACTACGGATCTCAATGCAACGGCACAGGACCGAACGCGGCTTCAGCTGGAAATCAACGCCATCAAGCGCGCCTTTTCACCCACATCATCCGGGCGCGAGATCACTTGTGCCAGCTCTTCCAGTGATGCGATCGAATGCCCAGCGCGAAAACTATCGACATGCGGCAACATCGCCATGATGCCACGCGCCTTTGGGGCGAACCCATCCCAACGCAACAATGGATTAAGCCAGATCAGGCGGCGCGCTGATAAATGCAACCGCTCCATTTCACGGCCCAGCGCATCGGGGTCATCCCGATCCAACCCATCTGTGATCAGCAATACAACAGCGCCCTGCCCCATGACCCGGCGTGACCAGTCCCGATTGAAGGCATGCAAGCATTCGCCAATACGCGTGCCACCTTCCCAATCCTGCGCCTCAGCCCCCGCAGCGGACAGCGACGCATCCACATCCCGGTGATCAAGGTGGCGGGTGATGTTCGTCAACCGCGTCCCAAAGGTAAAGGCATGCACCTTGGCCCATCCCGCGCCCTTGGCATTGCTGACCGCGTGCAGGAAGTGCAAAATGATACGGCTGTATTGACTCATAGAACCCGAGATATCGCAAAGCACCACCAGATTGGGCCATCTCGGTTTGGGTGTCAGACGGGCAATGTCATGAATTTCACCGCCTTGACGCATCGAACTGCGCAATGTGCGCCGCCAATCAATACGATGCCCCCGCAAACTGGCCTGCCCGCGTCGCGATGGGATTGGTTTAACCGGGAGAGAGAGCCGTGCCAGCATCCGCTTGGCCTGAGCCACCTCAGCAGTGCTCATCTGTTCGAAATCTAGACTGCGCAGTTTCTCTTCCCGCGACATGGTGAGCGAGGCGTTCACCTTGATCTCGGTGCCCTCTTCCTCTTCTTGATCGGGGGCTTGCGGCACATCACGGTTCGCTCCATCCAACAAGGCCTCGGCAGCGCGCTTTTCGGCAGATTGCGCGTTGCGCTCTTCCTGAACGCCACGCACAGCGGGCAGCATCGCCGCCATCATATGTTCTAGGTATCGTGGGTCCCGCCAATACAGCCGAAAGATCTGACTAAAGACAGCGCGGTGTTCGGGGCGGGTCACGAAACAGGCGTGCAGAGTCCAATAGAAATCACGCTTTTCGGTGAACCCTGCCACCTCAACCGCATGCACCGCATCAATCACCCGCCCCGGACCAATCGGCAATCCAGCCTTGCGCAATGCCCGTGCGAAATGAGTGATGTTTTGCGCCAGCTTTGGCTCGTCTGGTATTTCCAGCGGCAGCTGTTCAGCCATGACTCTTGCTCCCCCTCACGAACCGATGCCCCAGATCGAAACTCACGCGGGTACAAGCGTGGCTTTGGCCTGATCCAAAAGGCGCTTGGCCTCAGAGCCCTGCAATTTCTGAATATCATCCTGATATTTCAAAATTGCCCCCAACGTATCGGCGATGACCTCGGGGCTCAGATTGATCACATCCAAAGCCAACAGGCACTTGGCCCAGTCAATCGTTTCTGCCACCCCCGGCTTTTTGAACAGATCTTCGGTGCGCAGCTTCTGCACAAAGGCAACGATCTCTCGGCTCAGGTTTTCCGCGGCCTCCGGCGCACGCGCATGCAGGATTTCCAGTTCGCGATCAAAGTCAGGATAATCCACCCAGTGATACAGGCATCTGCGTTTCAGCGCGTCGTGCACTTCGCGGGTTCGGTTCGAGGTTAAAATCACAATTGGTGGTTCTGGCGCTTTGATCGTGCCCAGTTCTGGGATCGTGACCTGAAAATCGCTCAATGCTTCTAACAGGAACGCTTCAAAGGGTTCGTCTGTCCGATCCAACTCATCAATCAAAAGAACCGGCGCGCCATTTTCATCTGGCCGCATCGCCTCGAGCAAGGGGCGTTCCACTAAGTATTCATCCGAAAACAATTCAGATTGTAATGCCGCCCGATCCGCCCCACCCGACGCTTCGGCTGTGCGGATCGCCACCATCTGCGCAGGAAAATTCCATTCATAGACTGCTGATGACGCGTCCAGGCCTTCGTAACATTGCAACCGGATCAAGCGCCGCCCCAAAGCCGCGCTCAGCGCCTTGGCGATTTCAGTTTTCCCGACACCGGCCTCTCCCTCTAGAAACAGAGGTCGCCCCAGTTTCAGGGACAAAAAAACCACCGTCGCCAGCGCCCGTCCACAGACATAGCCCTGCGCGGTCAACATGGCCTGCGTGTCATCAATCGTCGTTGGATTTTGCATGCTCGGTCTCCTCGCCCCCTAACAGGCCCCAGACACAGAGCCGCGTCAACCGCCAACAAACCGTTCCGTTCCGGCAACATGCCCCTTGCCGTCACACCAGAGTGATCTTAGCGCAATGTTGACGGATTCAGCCCAAAATGTCATGACTTTGGAAACAAACAGAGCGCAGGCAAATACGCTCGACAGAGGCGGACACCAGTGAAAAGTACAGGTAACAGATACCCCACGTGGGGGAAGACATGCGGATAACAGCGGTAACCTGCATCAAGAACGAAGGACCATTCCTCTTGGAATGGATCGCGTTCAACCGATTGATCGGCGTGACCGATTTCCTGTTTTATTCAAACGATTGTTCCGACGCGAGCGACCGTTTGCTAGACGCTCTGGCAGACCGTGGCATCGTGCAGCACCTGCCCAACCCCGCCGAGGGGCGCAATTATCAAATGGAGGCCCTGAAAGATTCCCGGCAACAGGACGTGGTCTTGAACGCTGACTGGGTTTGGGTTGCCGATGTTGATGAATTCCTAAACATCCATGTGGGCGATCACACCATCCCAGCGCTGATCGAGGCCTGTGGCAACCCACAAACGATCAGCCTGTCGTTTCAGTTTTTCGCCAACGACGGAATCGAAACATTTCAAGATCGCCCGGTCATCGAACAATTCACCCGATCCCATAACCCAGACCTCTGGGGTGGAGAGAGCGCGATCGAAGTCAAGTCGCTGGTCCGGCATGATTTCCCATTGCAATACTATGGGGCACACCGCCCCTTCTTTCGCTCGAAACTGCCGCCCAAGAAGCGCCCCAGCTGGACCGATGGCGCAGGCCGCGATGTGCCCCACCGTTTTCTGGTGGCCGCAAATCCGCGCCGGATCCGAAAGTTCCCGTCTCGGGGCGCACGCGAATTCGCCACACTTAACCACTATGCCCTGCGTAGCCTCGACAGTTATCTGGTAAAAAATGACCGGGGCGATGTGAACCGTGAACACCGTGCCTTTGATGACAGCTATTGGCGCGACCGGAACGACCCTGCTTGGCAGGATCTTAGCATTCATCGCTATCTGCCGGAATTGGAACGTGAATTGCAGGCGTTGAAATCCGACCCTGAGATTGCCGCCCTTCACGAGGAAGCCGTCGCACTACACCGTGCGAAACGTGATGAACTTCTGGTCCAGCCTGCCTATCAAGAGATGCGCGATCACCTGCGGGCAACCTCGACCCTGCCCCCGGCAGAAGAGGCGCTTTTGGAAAAACTCGGTCTTATGTCCGAGGTACCGGCATGAGCCGATTGCGCGTGGTGAATCTGGGTCTGCCGAAATCAGGTACGACAACCTTGGGAAAAGCGCTCAAAAAATCGGGCCTGAAGGTTGCGGATTGGCGTATTCGACGGCTGCAATCCACTGACCCGGATGTGGCGCGTCATTATCTGGGCGATTTGATGTACACCGATTACTTCGCCCACGGCGATCCGTTGCACCGGCTGGATGATTTTGATGCCTTCACCGAAATCAGCGTGGTTCGCTATGGTCAGAACCATTGGCCCCAAATGGATTGGGGCTTGCTCAGTGCCATCATCCGCCACCACCCCGGCACCAAATTCCTCTACAGCCATCGAGATGCGGCACAGCTGGTTGAAAGCATGCAGCGGTGGACCAATCTGGGCAGCAAGCGGTTGCCGGAATTCGGCATTCCCGGCCTGCCTGCCGGGTATGGATCCAAAGCGGAGGAACTGATCTGTTGGGTCGAAGGGCATCGCGCCTTTTGCCATCAGGTCTTTGCCGGAAACCCTAATTTTCTGGAATACGACATATTGGATTCAGAGGCCCCCAAACACATTGGCGATTTCCTGGGGATGAAAATCCGATGGTGGGGTACGGCCAACCCAAATCGGGACTATTTGCTGGAACCAGACGTCCCGAAGACAGATTCAAAAATTGCACACACTGACATTCTGGATGCCGAAGGGCAGGCAAGCTAATGCGTATATTTCTTCATATCGGCCCCGAAGCCGCTGGTGCAAACCGCCTCCAGGACATTCTGAACACCAAACGGGAACAGCTGAAAAGCAAGGGAATACTCTTCCCTCGCAGCCCCGGTGGGCGCAACCACACCCGCCTGTTCATGGCCATCACCGATTCTGATCATGTCGACCCTTTGCGATTCAACCGTGGGTTCGCGGCATCCGACAAACAATACAACCTACTAGCGGATGTTGAGCAAGGCCTCACCCGTGAGATTGAACAGCACAGTCCAGACACGCTGATCCTGTCTGCAGCACAGCTCAGCACCTCATTGTATCGGCCCTCAGAAATCACGCGGCTGCATCAGCTGCTGTCCAAGTTTTCGCAAGACATCACAGTTGTTGCGTTCATTGATGATCCTGCACGCCTGATGATGACCCACTATGGTGATCAGGTGATCGAGGGCCGCGCCACCCCATTGGACCAAGAGCTGGAATTATGCACCGCCCCCAATTGGTGGCAGGCCGCGATCGACACCATGCCGGCAATTGACCCAATGGCGGGTGTGTTTGAAGAAACCCAGGGCCCCGCGTTCTGGCTTGATTTCCCTGCCCTGCAACGCACATGGGAAAACGTGTTCGGAACCGGTAGCCTGCGTTTTCTTCGCTATGATCAAGACCTATTTGGCAGTCGCGAAGCGGTGGACGCAATCACCCGTGCCTTTGACATCCCGTTCAATATTGGCCGCGCAGAAGAAGCCACGCCCGAGGTCCCACCCTCTGCCGCGTCTTTGGCACGGGGCCGTCAATTCAATGAAATGTTGCTGCGGTTTCTAAAGCTCAAAAACAAACATGTGCCGCGTCAGCTGTGGCGTGGGTTGCAAGCGGAACTGCAGATCAACAGTCCCAGCCCTGACCCCACCATGCTGGGAGCCCTGTCCAAACGGTTCGAGGCGGCGAACAGCGCGCTGATGCTGGATCATCAAATGCTGGACGAAGACATTGTACCCAACGGCCCAGCCCAACCTTGGGTCGAAGCGGACCCCGATCGCGGATTCCGCGCATCCCAATACCTGCTGTCTGCTTTGTTTCGCATTCAAAAAGCCACCAAAGAAAAAGCCGAGGAGCGCCGCGCTGAACTTTCGGAGCATCTCATCGCGCCTGTGGTAAAATCCGCGCCCTCTCCACTGCCACAGCACACGGCCGAGACCGTCGCTCCAGCACCGATCAAACCGGCCCCCGCCCCTGTTTCGGAACCGTTTGAACGCCTCACAGCCAGCGCACGCGCATCGATGCCGCCCCAAGCCCTGCCAAATTTGGAAAAACTCAAAACCTCGTCTTTTGCGCCGCATAACCGTTTGGGTGCCGTAGACGAAGAACAGCTTGCCGCCGCTTATACCCCGATTGCCCCGCGCGATCTGCCAAAGAACAATTCAGGCAACGTGATCGTTGGCTGCATGAAGAACGAAGCCCCCTATATCACCGAATGGGTGGCCTATCACCGGGCGATGGGGGTTGATAACTTTCTGATCTACACAAACGATTGTTCCGACGGCACTACCGAAATTCTTGATCGCCTGCAGGACCTTGGCGTTCTCCAACATCGCAACAATGATGAATGGAAGGGCAACTCGCCCCAGCAATACGCGCTCAACCAAGCGCTCAAAGAGCCTGTGATCAAAAACGCGGAATGGATCATCCACATCGATGTTGATGAATTTATCAACGTGCGGACCGGCAACGGCACCTTACAGGATTTCCTAGCCGAGGTTCCCGACGCAACCAACGTTGCCATGACCTGGCGGTTGTTTGGTCACAACGGCGTCACCCATCTGTCGGATGAGCTGGTGATCGATCAATTTGACACCTGCGCCCCAAAATTCTGCCCCAAGCCCCATACGGTTTGGGGCTTCAAAACCATGTTCAAGAACATCGGTGCCTATGAGAAGATCAGCTGCCACCGACCCAACAAACTGGACGATGCGCACCGCGCGCAAGTGCAGTGGGTCAACGGGTCTGGCAAAGACATGACCAAAGAAGCCGCCGACAAAGGCTGGCGCAGCTCCAAGAAATCTATCGGCTATGACCTTATTCAGCTCAATCACTATGCCCTGCGCAGCGCAGAAAGCTATCTGATCAAGCGCCAGCGGGGCCGGGCGTTGCACGTCGATCGCTCCATTGGGTTGAACTACTGGATCCGTATGGATTGGTCTGATTTCCGCGATGTCACCATCAAACGCAACCTGCCCCGCTTGCGCGCTGAATATGACCGCCTGATGCAGGATGACACCTTGCGCGCATGGCATCAAAAAGGATTGGAGTGGCATTTGGCCAAGGCCAAAGAGCTGCACAAAAACCCCGAATTTGAGGATCTGTACCAACAGGCGCTGACCCTTAAGATGACCGAAACAGAGCGCGTCGCCTATGCACTGGCGCTGGATTTGGAAACCTGAGACAGTGGTGCAACCCCTTCTCCCTTTTTCGGGTATCACTGGGTCATGGCGACGACCCAGCTTTGCAATAAGGTCTCGCTGACATGCGCTTTCTTGCTGTTCTGACCGTCCGCAACGAAGCCGCCTTTTTGTTGGAATGGTTGGCCCACCATCAGGCCGTCGGTTTCACCGACTTTCTGGTGTTGTCCAATGACTGTCAGGACGGCACCGACAAGATGTTGGACCGGTTGCAAGAATTGGGGCATCTGACGCACCTGCGCAATGACGGACCCTATGACAAAGCAGGTATCCAGTTTACCGGCCTCAAGATGGCATCCAAACATCGGCTTGCCCGTCAGGCAGATTGGATCCTGCCTCTGGACATCGATGAATTCGTAAATATCAACACCGGGGATGGCACCTTACCCGATTTGTTAACCGCCCTGCCCGATGCCACCGCCATCACTCTGACATGGCGTTTGTTTGGCAATGGTGAAACAGTCCGCTATGAGGATACGCCGGTCACGGAAACATTCACCAAATGTGCCCCGCGGGTGATGCACTGGCCTTGGCGCGCCTCGATGTTCAAATCCTTTTATCGCAATGATGGAACCTATCGAAAACTGGGGGTTCACCGGCCACGCTCACCCGATCCCGACCGCGTTGATGCCGCGCGCTGGTTTGATGGGAATGGGCGCGAGTTAGGCGAGGCGTTTCATACCAAGCGGATCTTTTCCAACTATGGCCGCGACAATTACGAGCTGGTGCAACTGAACCACTATCCGCTTGGCGCAATGGAAAGCTATGTGCTCAAGGCGGATCGCGGGCGCGCCGTGCATTCCGATCACATGCTGGGGGTGGATTATTGGGTTGAACGGAATTTCAATGCCGACACCGACACCTCTATCTCGCGCTATGCCGCCACTAACGCCCCATTACATGATCAACTCACGTCTGATCCCGCATTGGCTCGGCTGCACGACCGTGCTGTGCAATGGCGCAAATCGCGGTTTCAAAAACTTATGGAACAGGAACCGTTTCGCGCCCTGTTTGCGCGCCTGATGATGACCCCGCCTTCGCGGTTGGTGAATGCACAATCCGCCCGTACTCTGACCGGGTTTGCCAACATTGGACGCATGAAGGCCAACCAAGACGGCGATAAAAACGACCCGAAACCGACCTGAGTTTTGCCAAATTTGGCCTTATTTCGCCTCTAGACATGGTTCTCATAACCAGCCCGAAAAGCGGTTGGAGTTTTGAGGACCAGTGCAATGCCGGATGAAAAGAGCAGCATAGATGAGTCGATTGCAGGTTTCCGCAAGGGGATCTGGAAATCCAAACTCCTTGAGCAGGCCGATGCCGAGGGCATGTCCCAGGAATTGGGCGAGCGTCACTTTGCGACCTTTATCGACCGCAGCACCACCCTGATCGTTACCTTCGAAACCCAGCAAGGCATCCGTGCGATGTCCGAAACCCAACAACCGTTTGGGTTTGAACTGGTCAAGGCACAAGATTGGTCGCACCTATGCATCATGTCGGACGGGGACACATGGTTCCGCGATGCCAAGGTCTACGGATTCTTCGACCGCCTGATCGACGATGGCTTTTTCGAAGACTTTGATCACGTTGTATTTTATGGCGCTGGCCCTTGTGGTTATGCGGCGTCGGCCTTTTCGGTCGCCTCGCCCGGCGCCACGGTTGTCGCGATCCAGCCCCAAGCAACGCTCGACCCCCGCATGACCGAATGGGACGACCGTTTTACCGATATGCGCCGAGTGTCTTTCACAGACCGGTATGGCTATGCCCCCGATATGCTGGATGCCGCTAATCGTGCCTATGTTGTGTACGATCCCACCCAAGCGCTGGATGCCATGCACGCCACGTTGTTCAAACGCCCCAATGTAACCCGCCTGCGGATGCGCCACATGGGCGGAGAGCTGCAGTCCCGTTTGCTGGACATGAATCTGCTCTACCGCCTTTTGACGCTGGCAGGCACACAAAAGCTGAACGCACACGCATTCTATCGCCTGTACCGCGCACGTCGGGCCTATCCTCGGTATCTGAAATCCATGGTTGGGCACCTTGATCGTGAGGGTCGCCCCTATTTGAATATGCTGTTGTGTCGCAATGTTCTGTCTCGCATGCCCATGCGGCGCCTGCGCAGAAAGTTGGAAGAACTCGAAAGCAAGGCCAAGGATGGGGCCTTTACCCCCCCCCCACCGCCCGCCGAATAACTCTGAATTCGTGCCAAATTACCGACCCTGCCGCGCGCAGGGTCTTTCCCGTTCTGTCTAGCTGTGCTAGCGCAGCCCCATGACCCAGAGCCTCGTGATCCGCCGCCCCGACGACTGGCACCTGCATCTGCGCGATGGCGCAATGCTGGATGCTGTCCTACCTGAAACCGCTCGCCATTTTGGCCGTGCCATCATCATGCCGAACCTTGTTCCGCCTGTGGTGACCGGCGATCAGGCCGCCGCCTATCGCGACCGTATCCTAGCGGCGCTGCCCGAGGGCATGGCGTTCGAGCCGCTGATGACACTCTATTTGACCGAGTCGACAGACCCGGCAGATGTGGCCGCAGCCCACGCCAATGGTTTGATCAAAGCGGTCAAGCTCTATCCCGCTGGGGCGACCACCAATTCGTCAAGCGGCGTCAGTCATTTCGACAATGTGCGCCCTGTTCTGGAAAAAATGGCCGAAATCGGCCTGCCGCTCTGTGTACATGGCGAAGTAACTGACCACGACATCGACATCTTTGACCGCGAAGCCGTCTTTATCGACCGTGTGTTGGATCCTATCCGCAAATCCACCCCCGGTCTGCGCGTTGTGATGGAACACATCACCACAGCCAATGGTGTGGACTATGTCAAATCGAACGAAACCGATCTGGGCGCGACCATCACCACACACCACTTGATCATCAACCGGAACCACATTCTGGTCGGTGGGATCAAGCCGCATTACTATTGCCTGCCCGTCGCCAAGCGCGAAGAGCACCGTCTGGCCCTTGTGACCGCCGCCACCTCTGGCGATGCGCGCTTCTTCCTTGGAACCGACTCGGCCCCCCACACCGATGCGAACAAAGAAATGGCCTGTGGCTGTGCCGGGTGCTTTACCGCCACCAACACCATGTCCCTGCTGGCCGAGGTCTTTGAAAAGGCGGACGCGCTGGACAATCTCGAAGGGTTTGCCTCGCGCAATGGGCCCGGCTTTTACCGCCTGCCAGTGAATGAGGACACGATCACCCTGACCAAGGGCGATGCCGTCACTTATCCGTCCAAGATCGACACCGCCGATGGTCCCGTCACCGTCTTTGACGCCGGTTTCCCCCTGCACTGGCGCGTCGACTGATCTCGCCTCTTTTCTCTATCCGCTGGGGGTGCCGCGCGCACCTCTGGCACCCAGCCTCAGGATGCCCCGATGATCCCTACATCTTACCCCTCGCCCGAAGAAATGGCTCGCCTCACCGCCCGGATGCTGCTTGAAATCAAAGCTGTCCATTTTAACGCACGCGAACCGTTCACGTTGGCCTCGGGCCTGCCCAGCCCCACCTACATCGATTGCCGCAAGCTGATTTCTTACCCGCGCATCCGCAGTACGCTGATGGATTTCCTGACCGTCACTGTCATGCGCAACGCCGGGTTCGAGGCATTCGACAACATCGCCGGTGGCGAAACTGCGGGCATTCCCTTCTCTGCCTTTGTCGCGGAACGCATGGCGCTGCCCATGACCTATGTGCGCAAAAAGCCCAAAGGCTATGGCCGCAACGCCCGTATCGAAGGTGTCATGACCGAAGGCGAGCGCGTGCTGCTGGTAGAAGATCTGACCACCGATGGCGGATCAAAGCTGTCGTTTGTGGATGCCATCCGCGAAACCGGTGCCACCTGTGGCCACACGGCTGTGATCTTTTACTACGGCATCTTCCCAGAGACTGAAAAGACACTGGGTGACCACGGCGTGCAATTGCACCACCTGTGCACTTGGTGGGATGTTCTGGCCGAAGCCAAGACCCAAGGTGCGTTTGACGCCGAAACCTTGACCGAGGTCGAATCCTTCCTCAACGATCCGCGCGCTTGGCAAGACGCCAACAAAGCCTGATCTGCGAACAAAAAGAAACGTGGCGGAGTTTTGCCGCCATTTTTCTGGATGCAGCCACAAGATATTGACGGATTGGCTTGATTTCCTGCATCATACAGGAGACCAAGATATGCACAGCCTATCCACAGAAACATACAATTTGTGTGCTCGGCAGGCGCTGCGCTAGAACAGCGACCCAAGGGGCGATGGGGACACTATGAACGATATCAGCACGATTCCGGCCGTTGCAGGGCAACAGGCACCAGCAGCGATTCAAAACCCCGATACCATGCCGCATTCGGTCGAAGCCGAGCAGCAATTGCTGGGTGCGATTCTGACCAATAACGATCTGTATGACCGTGTAGCCTCGGTCATCACGTCGCAACATTTCTATGACCCCGTCCACGCCCGCATCTACGAAGTGGCCGCCGCCCGTATCGCGAAAAACGCCCTCGCCTCACCCGTTACGCTCAAGGCATTTATGGCCGATGATGCGGGTCTGAATGAAATCGGCGGCGCGGCCTATCTGGTCAATCTGGCGGGCGCGTCAATCAGTGCCTTTGCTGTGCGTGACTACGCCCAGATGATCTATGATCTGGCGATCCGACGCGAATTGATCCGCCTTGGGCGCGATATTTCCGACAAAGCGGGCCGGGTGGATGTCGCCTCCGAGCCCAAAGAACAAATCGTAGAAGCCGAGCAGCAACTTTATAAGCTATCCGAGCAGGGCCAGACCGAGAGCGGGTTCAAATCCTTTCTCAAGGCCGTCACCGAAGCCGTGAACGTCACCAACGAAGCCTATCAGCGTGGCGGCGGCATGGCGGGAATCTCAACCGGTCTGGCCGACCTCGATAAACAGCTTGGAGGCTTGCACCCCTCTGACCTATTAATTCTCGCAGGTCGTCCCTCGATGGGGAAAACCTCGCTCGCGACCAACATCGCCTTTAACGTGGCCAAAGCCTACAAGCGCGGCATCAAACCCGATGGGTCCGAGGGAGCAGTTGATGGGGGTGTTGTCGGATTCTATTCCCTGGAAATGAGCGCCGAACAGCTGGCTGGTCGTATCCTGTCCGAGGCTTCTGAAATCAGCTCTCACAAAATCCGTCAGGGCGACATGACCGAAGGTGAGTTTCGACGTTTCGTCAATGCTGCCAAAGACTTGGAAGCCTGTCCCCTGTTCATCGACGACACGCCCGCCCTGCCCATCGCGCAGCTGGCTGCACGGGCCCGTCGCCTGAAAAGAACCCATGGTCTCGACCTTTTGGTCATCGACTATTTGCAGCTCTGCCGCGGGACCGCTGAAAACCGGGTCAACGAAATCGGCGAGATTTCCATGGGCATGAAGGCGATCGCCAAGGAACTGCAAATCCCGGTCGTCGCCTTGTCCCAGCTGTCGCGTCAGGTGGAAAACCGGGAAGATAAACGCCCGCAGCTGTCTGACCTTCGGGAATCAGGTTCGATCGAACAGGATGCGGATGTCGTGATGTTCGTCTACCGCGAGGAATATTATAAAGAGCGTGAAAAGCCCGGTGATCACGAGCTGGACAAGATGGAAGAATGGAAAGCCGCGATGGAGCGGTTACATGCCAAAGCCGAAGTCATTGTCGGTAAACAGCGTCACGGTCCCATCGGCACCGTCGAGTTGTCATTCGAGGCCCAGTTCACCCGCTTTGGCAATCTCGCCAAGGCATGGCAGCAGGGTCAAGCTGACGACGGGTATTGATATGATCCGCCGCCTGCACACGCGCCGCGCCCTTTTGGGCCGAGCCATTGCAGCGGCTGCGCTCACGTTCGGAGGACCGCGCATGGCCCTGTCAAACACAGGCTTTCGCGTTCCCCCCGAGGAATTGCGTCACCAACGCACCTTTATGCAATGGCCCGTCATCAAACAGGTTTACGGGCGCGGCCGGTTCTTGCGCGATGTACAGGCTACGATTGCTGAAATTGCAAACACAATCGCTGAATTTGAACCCGTCACAATGTTGGCGCCCCCCGCTCACCATTCAAGTGCGCGCAAACTGCTCTCAAATTCTGTCACCCTCTGGGACATCCCCACCGATGACCTGTGGTGTCGCGATTCTGGGCCTCTGTTTGCTAAAAACGCAACGGGGCAACTTGCTGTTCATGGCGTGAACTTCAATGGCTGGGGCGGTCGATATCCCCTGCGCAACGACGAACACATCGCCATACGAGTCGCAGACCGGCTGGGCCTGCCCTATGTGGACAGCGGCCTAGTAGGCGAGCCGGGTGGGGTCGAATCTGACGGCCACGGCCTCTTGATGGCAAATGAAAGCAGTTGGGTGAATTCGAACCGCAATCCCGGGCTCAGTCGCGAAGAAATCGAACGCCGCCTACTCACCGCTTATGGCGCGGACAAAATGATCTGGGGCAAAGGTGTCAAAGGCCAAGATGTCACCGATGACCACATCGACGGGTTGGCCCGCTTTACCGGCAAGGGTCAGGTCCTCATGATGCTGGATCCAGAGCCCCTGCAAAATGATCCTTACAGCAAATCAGCCTACGCTCTTCGCAAGCGGCTCATCGATGCTGGATTATCGGTCGAAACCATCACACCGGGATACGACGGACGTATTCGGGACGTCGACGCGATGAGCACCTATCCCAACTACTACGTCTGCAATGGCGCAGTCATTGCCTCACATACCGGGGATTCCTATGCAGACCCCCGCGCCCGCGATGCCCTGTCCAGTCATTACCCAGGCCGAGAAATCATCATGCTCAACACCGATGTTTTGGGCGAACTCGGTGGGGGCATTCACTGCGCCACGCAGCAAATGCCAGCTTAAGTCCCCAAGGCGCAAAAGCCAGATTGACAAACCGCCTGTACACAGACCAGATGCAGTCATGAATATGGTCCCTTTCATTTCTCTGGTGGTTCTTGAACGCCACTCCGAGCATCGCCGGAAACGCTTCGAAGGATAGCGAGGCTTTGTTGCCTTTTCTTCCTGTCAACAAAGCGAGACCAAAATGACCGAATTCACCGAAATCCCCGTCATCCGACTGGGCGACCGACCCGATTCCGAAATAGCTGCCGACTTCCGTGCCGCCTATGGCACCACCGGATTTGGCTATGTTCAGGACCATGGCGTCGACCCTGCATTGATCGAGGCCGTCTTTGACGCCTCGGCCCGCTTTCACGCCTTGCCGCTTGAGGCCAAGATGCAGGTTGCTGTTGATCGCTCCCATCGCGGCTACATTCCGATCAACAGCTCAACGGATGTCAATTCGACCCTGGCCGATGTCACCAAACCAAACCAATCCGCCAGCTTCATGATGATGCGCGAAGACGCAGCTGCGGACCCGGCGACCTATCTGTCTGGCCCAAACCAGTGGCCCGATCTTGAGGGGTTCCGTCCTGCGCTCGAAGCCTACAGCGCCGCCATGTGTGATTTAGGTCGCCGGCTGATGAGCATCGCACTGCAAGCCGCTGAAATCACAGATACATCTATCCTATCTGCATTCGACACGCCCACTACATGGTTGCGCCTGCTGCACTATCCACCGCAGCCCGCAACTAGCGCCGGTGATCTTTACGGGTCTGCGCCACATACGGATTTCGGCTGTCTCACGCTGCTGGTGCAAGACGATGTCGGGGGATTGCAGGTCAAAACCCCAGCGGGTCATTGGGTCGACGTGCCCAAACGCGACGGCACCTTTGTGGTCAATGTGGGCGACATGCTTAACCGGATGAGCAATGGACGGCTCCTGTCCACGCCGCATCGGGTCATTAACCGATCAGGCCGTGAACGCTACAGCTGTCCCTTCTTCTATGATCCACACGTTCAGACCGTCATCGAACCCTTGCCGGGCACGGGTACACCCCGCTTTGAACCACAAATTTTCGGGGATTTCCTGCGGGGTGAGCTTGAAGCCGCCTATGAGGCACATAAACCCGTGCTAAAATAGAGGATTTCCCCCTTGACCTGATGCCTGCCCCTCGCAACAACGGCGCATGAGCACAGCACACCTGACGATTGACCTAAATGCGCTCGCCGATAACTGGCGGGCGCTTGACGCAAAAACCTCTGTCGAGACCGCCGCGGTGGTCAAGGCCGATGGCTATGGCTTGGGCGCGGATCGCGCTGCCAAGGCCCTGACCCGGGCGGGCGCGCGCAAATTCTTTGTTGCCGCCGCCGAAGAAGGCATCGCTGTGCGCGACGCTGTTGGGCCCGGCCCTGTGGTGTCTGTGTTTTCCGGACATATGGAAGGCGACGCGGCGCTGTTGCGCGATTATGACCTTACACCGATGATCAATTCGGTCGATCAAATGCTGCGCCATGTGGAACAGCTGCCACACCACAGCTTTGGTATCCAACTAGACAGCGGCATGAACCGGCTCGGAATTGAACCCGCCGAATGGACTGCCCTGCGCGACATAGCTCTGCGCCAGATGCCAACCCTCATCATGTCTCATTTGGCCTGCGCGGATGATCCAGATCATCCGATGAACCAGCAACAATTACAGACCTTCAAAGGCATGACCGCTGATATCAGCGTACCTTTGTCGCTGGCCGCAACGGGGGGCCTGTTGCTGGGTCCTGACTATCACTTTGATCTCTGCCGCCCCGGCGTGGGTCTCTATGGCGGTGAACCTTATGACGAGGCTAAGGCCGTCGTCACCTTGGATTTGCCTGTTATACAGGTGCGCGATCTGGAAATTGGGGAAACCGTTGGTTATTCCAACATTTGGCAGGCCAAACGTCCCTCGCGCATCGCCACCGTAGCCGCTGGATATGCCGATGGGCTGATCCGGGCAATTGGCTCCGGGATCGAAGTTTACGCCGACGACACGCCCTGTCCGGTCGTGGGGCGGGTTTCGATGGATCTGATCACGGTCGATGTTACCGATCTGGACGCCGTTCCCGACAGTCTGCAAATGTTGAACCGACTTCAGACCGTCGATGATCTGGCCGAGGCAGCCGACACGATCGGCTACGAAATCCTGACCTCACTGGGCGGGCGCTACAAACGGAGCTATCTGGGATGAACCCTCTGGCGATCTTGGCGCGGCTCGGGGCTGCGGTCCTGTCGATACTGGCGGTTTTTGGGCGCGTGGCGATCTTTGCCTTTGGCGCTCTGACCCACATTGTCCGCCCGCCCTATTACCCGCGCGAATTCGCCCATGCCCTGCTCAACATCGGCTGGTTGTCCCTGCCTGTTGTTGGCCTGACCGCAATTTTCACCGGCGGTGCCTTGGCTTTGCAAATCTACGCAGGTGGCGCGCGCTTCAATGCCGAAGCGGTTGTACCCCAAATCGTCGCCATTGGTATGGTGCGCGAACTTGGCCCCGTTCTCGTGGGCTTGATGATTGCCGCGCGCGTGACCTCCTCCATCGCTGCCGAAATCGCGACCATGAAGGTAACCGAGCAGATAGATGCGCTGGTCACCCTGTCGACCCACCCGATGAAATACCTTGTCGCACCACGGGTTCTAGCCGCTTTGCTGACCGTACCCGTGCTTGTGGGCATCGGCGATATCATTGGCATCGCAGGCGGTTATACCGTTGCCGTCAAAAATCTTGGCTTCAACTCAGCCGCCTACCTGCAAAACACTGTCGATTTCCTCGAAACACGGGACATCGTATCATCGCTGGTCAAAGGCGCTGCCTTTGGCGTCATCGCCTCGATCATGGGGTGCTATTACGGCATGAATTCCGGCCGCGGCGCACAGGGTGTGGGCCGCGCCACAAAATCCTCAGTCGAAGCCGCCGCCGTCCTGATCCTTGCGGCTAACTTTGTCCTCACCGGAGTGTTCTTTTCCCTATGACCCGACTGACCCTTACCGCATTGACGCTCTGTTTGACCCTGCCACACGCCGCTTTGGCCCAGGATGCTCTGCTCCAGGAATTCAACACCTCCCGGCTTGAAACCACCATGGGCTTTGATCAAGAGCTCCAACACGTGGCGTTCAAATTCCTCAATGGCAAAACCAAGGCCGAAGCCGAGGCTTTCCTGCACGGTGAAAAATTCCGCTGCTTTGAAAACGTCTGTGAGCGGGTGATCTTAGACAAAGAAACCTCGCACGACATCAATAACAGCAGTGATCCGAACAAAGGTCAGGTGTTCGGTCTGCGCCACACCGCGCGCGCCACCTTCTCGATTGAACTGCTGGCCGAGGTCATCAAAATGCCCCAGGATCTGCGCGCCAACTTCCGCTATGAGATTGGCAAGGTGCCATGGCACCGTCGCCCCAAAGATTCCGATTTCACGGTGCGCTATGATTAAGCTGGACTCAGTCTATAAATCCTTTGGCGACAACCACGTCCTGCGCGGCACATCGCTTGAGATCGCCCAAGGCACATCCATGGTCATCATCGGCGGCTCTGGCACCGGGAAATCCGTGGCGCTGAAATCCGTGTTGGGTCTGATCACCCCGGATGCGGGCAAGATCTATGTGAATGGCAAAGACGCCAGCAAAGGCGACCGCGACGCGTTTCTGGCGCGCTTTGGTATGCTGTTTCAGGGCGGCGCGCTGTTTGACTCCCTGCCCGTCTGGCAGAACGTGGCCTTCCGCCTGCTCCGCGGCTCGCTCAAACGCCCACAGGCCGAAGCCCGTGAAATCGCCATTGAAAAACTACGGCGCGTGGGTCTGAAACCCGATGTGGCCGACCGCCTGCCCGCCGAGCTGTCGGGTGGTATGCAAAAACGCGTCGGTCTGGCCCGCGCCATCGCCGCTGAGCCCGAGATCATCTTTTTTGACGAACCCACCACCGGCCTTGATCCCATCATGTCCGGCGTCATCAACGACCTGATCCGCGAAATCGTCGTCGAAATGGGCGCCACCGCCATGACCATCACCCACGACATGTCATCCGTGCGCGCCATCGCCGACAACGTCGCCATGCTGCACGACGGCGTGATCCAATGGACCGGCCCCGTCGCCGACATGGACGCCTCGGGCGATCCCTATCTCGATCAATTCATCCACGGTCGCGCAGAAGGGCCAATCGAGGCAGTGCGGTAGGCAATTTCAGTGATGGTCCTGCTGTTCTTTAGCCCTCTGATCTATTTGGGCCTGCACCTGTTAGCGATCATCGACCTCAGATACGAGAAAGGCAGGGAAGGCGATTTTCTCAAGCTGACGGTCGCAGGAACCCTACCTATCGTGTTCGGCGGGCTTTCTCTGATTTACATCGCCGCTGAACCGCCCCTAAACTGGAAAGCCGGCCTCCTCCTGTTGATGGCCACCCTCTTCTACATCAAGACCGGCAGCGACTTGATAAAACTTCGGAAAACAGGACTGGCTCCAATTCGCCTCCACTTGGCCCTTACCATCTGGGCTATATCGCTCGCCTTCTACTTTGTTCAGTTCGTACTCTAATCCGCCCCTCACTAATGCGCGCTCAAAACGTTGTGTATCTCCCTGACTGACTATTACCCCAAATACCCCAGTTGAAGCGCCAGTCACGCGGCGTGGGCAGAGCGTTGACCTTGAACCTACACGCCCAACCCCCTAGATCGCGCTCATGATCCTCCGCCTCGCCACCCTCTCCCTGCTCATCGCCTATCCCATCGCATGGTTCGCCCCGCTGATGCGCGCCGGTTTGCTGCCGATCTTTGGCCTGTCTGAAATCAGTGTCATCACCGGGTTGCAGTCTCTTTGGGGCTCGGACGTGGCGCTGGCGTTGATTGTTACCGGCTTTGCCGTCTTTGCCCCCTATATCAAAACAATCGGGCTGGCATTGATCCAATGGGACCTGCTGGACAGGCGCGCGCTGCCCGCGTTGCACGTGCTCGGCAAGCTCGCCATGGCCGACATTTTCCTGATCGCGCTCTACATCACCCTCGCCAAAGGGATTTCTTACGCCACCATCGAAACCGCGTGGGGATTGTACATGTTCACCGCCTGTATCCTCACCTCGATCGGGCTTGGCCTGTTGACGGAACGCAACATAAAATCCGTTCACTCCAACCTGTAATTGATTGAAAAGAAATATTTGTGTAAGATGTTTTCTATTCGAGCAGAGCATTTAGTTTACAGATCCGGAAATCCAGCGGAGTCCCCAAAGTAAGCATAGGCTTATTTTCGCCCATTCCGGTCCATTGAACGACCCATCCGGGTCGCGGCTGGAAAGGATACATATGTCCGCCCTACGTAAGGTGATTCTATATATTCAGGCGCTGTTCATTCGCCTCACACTTTTCCTGATTTGCATTGCCGCCTTGATCGGTGTTGTCGCCACCTCTCTCTCTGCTCTGGGTATATGGCCTTGGCTCAGCCTTGATGCCGGCGTAGATGGAACCTCCTATCCACAGGCAGGAATGATCGCCCAAATTGGTCTGACAGTGCTGGCCTTGATGTTGCTCTTCTATCTGCCCGCCAACGCCCGCATTCTAATGCTCGAAAAATCCCATCGCGATTTCAGCATTCATATGGATGATGTCACGCTGGCCTATCACGCCGCCCATGCTGCGGATCGGGCGGGCACGTTTCAAATCGCCTCTGAATTTGATGCGGTCAAAGAACGGCTGGTTTTCTTGCGCGAACACCCCACTCTGGGCGATCTTGAACCAGACGTTTTGGAACTGGCCGCCCAGATGAGTCAGGTCAGTCACGATCTGGCCGTGACTTATTCCGATGAGAAAGTTTCACGCGCCCGTACTTTCCTCAAGCAACGTCAGGAGGAGATGGAGCAATTTACCACCAGGATCGACGAGGCGAAAATCATCCTGCACGAACTGCAACAATGGACCCGCGACGTCGAAATCGAAGAATCCATCGCCAAATCACAGCTGTCCCGTCTGCGCGAAGAACTGTTCGAGCTGTTACCAGAACTGTCAGCCCAGCTTCAGGCCCCGCCAGATGGAACCGACCCCGACGAAGGGTCCGTTGTGCCAATGCAAAGCCCTCAGATCCGCGATTGAACCACCCCTCACCCCATCTGCTGGCTAAGCCACAGCAGATTTCGCGCGACAATCATTTTGTGGGCGGGCGCGACGGGCACCATGTACAGGCGCCCCACCCAATTGTGAGTTATCACACTTGACGTAATGGACACCGTACGATCCTGCACACTGATGCAGGTCATGACATCCAGATGCGTATCGCGTTCGGTCAAGGTCAAAACCTGCGGGCTGATGTGCTCCACCAAAAAGAAATCCAATTTCTGCCCAACCTCGACCTGCGCCGGGGTTGTCCCTGAAAATCCACCAATCCGCTTAACGCCGAACTTGGAAACCACCGCATCGCGAATGGCAAAGGCCCGTTTAACCACAGGCATGGGCTGGCGCATGATCTGTCGCCACGCCTCCAAAGCCGTCACTGGTTGGGTCAAGGTAACGGACTGACTGTCCAGAAAGTTCAAGTCCGTCTCTGACCCGACAATTTGAATGTGTGAGCTTTTCCAATAAAATGTTGGATCATTTTCCATTGGCTGACCTTTCTCGTGTCCTGCGCAGACACTCATCACACTCCTCAGGTCCAGCAAGGCCCCAAAACGCCACAGCTTTTGGGTGGCACGTGACCGTGCAGCCCGCCCCCAAGGTCGCACCGATGGCCCCTTTTGGGGGCCTGAGGCGCGACCTCCCCCTGTGATTACTCCGTTTCACAGTCAGGGCTTGAGGCCCCGCCTCTCCTCAGGCACTAAAGCTCCATGGCAAAGAAATCATTCTCCTGTTCCGCCTGCGGAGCCTCCTTTACGAAATGGTCCGGGCGTTGCGAAGGCTGCGGCGATTGGAACACCATTTCACAAGATAAACCATTGTCCGCCGGACCTGCCTCTAAGTCGATTGGCAGCAAACGTGGCAACACCATCGAATTGACCAACCTGTCCACGGAAGAGGCCCCACCACCACGCACGACCTGCGGGCTGGGCGAACTTGATCGGGTGTTGGGCGGGGGTTTGGTGCCTGCCTCTGCAATTCTTGTGGGCGGTGATCCCGGCATCGGGAAATCTACCCTGTTGTTGCAGGCCGCAGCACAATTCGCCAACGCAGGGCTGAAAACCATCTATGTCTCGGGCGAAGAGGCCTCTGCGCAGGTGCGCATGCGGGCCAAACGTCTTGGGCTCAGTGACGCGCCGGTGCAACTGGCTGCGGAAACCAACCTGCGCGACATCCTCACCACGCTTGAGGCCGAAAAACCTCAGCTCGCCATCATTGATTCGATCCAAACCATGTGGGCCGACAATGTAGAAAGCGCACCGGGATCAGTCAGTCAGGTCCGTTCCGCCGCACATGAATTGACCACATTTGCCAAACGCCACGGCGTATCCGTGATTCTTGTGGGACACGTCACCAAGGACGGCCAAATCGCAGGCCCCCGCGTGGTCGAACATATGGTCGACACAGTGCTCTATTTTGAAGGCGAGCGCGGCCACCAGTTCCGCATCCTGCGCGCAGTGAAAAACCGCTTTGGTCCTGCTGATGAAATTGGCGTCTTTGAAATGACCGGCGCCGGACTGGCCGAAGTCACGAACCCCTCAGCCCTGTTTCTGTCAGAACGCGGCGAACCCAGCCCCGGGTCGGTTGTCTTTGCCGGGATCGAAGGCACCCGCCCCGTTCTGGTTGAAATGCAGGCGCTGGTTGCCCCCTCACCGCACAGCCAACCCCGGCGCACCGTCGTTGGATGGGATGGCGGACGTCTGGCGATGATTCTGGCCGTTCTCGAAGCCCGCTGTGGCATCCCTTTTACCGGGTTGGATGTCTACCTCAACGTCGCCGGTGGCATGAAAATTTCCGAACCGGCAGCCGATCTGGCCGTCGCCGCCGCCTTGCTCAGCGCGCGCGAAGACGCAGCACTTCCCGCAGATACGGTGGTTTTTGGCGAGATTTCTCTATCTGGAGCCCTCAGACCGGCCCCTCAGACGGAAAACAGGTTGAAAGAAGCGCAAAAACTTGGTTTCACCGCAGCCATCGCTCCTGCAGGTGGCAAAACCGGATCTGGTGGTGGACTGAAACTGTCTCGGCCCTCGGATTTGACCGGATTTGTTGGCGAAACATTTGGAGCAGGATAATTTGGCCCAGCTTGGGCAGAGATAATAACGGGCGAGGACCATGGAAGGTTTTACCATCATAGACGGGGTCGTTGCCCTTGTAATTTTCTTGTCAGCGCTGCTGGCTTATTCACGCGGCTTTGTGCGCGAGGCGATGGCAATTGTCGGCTGGATCGCAGCCGCGATTCTTGCCTTTTTGTTCGCCCCCAAAGCGATGCCCCTGATCCGCGAGTTACCCGTTGTCGGGGAATTCCTGGCAGACAGCTGTGAACTCTCGGTGATTGCATCCTTTGCTGCCGTGTTTGCGCTGGCGCTGATCATCGTCAGCTTCTTTACTCCACTGTTTTCCTCGCTGGTTCAAAGGTCGGTTCTGGGCGGTCTCGATCAGGGCGTTGGCTTCCTCTTCGGGGTTCTGCGCGGCATCCTCCTCGTGACGATTGCGTTCTTTGTCTATGACACAGTGATGACGGGTCAGAACTTCACCATCGTTGATGAAAGCCGCTCGGCTCAGGTCTTCGCTCGCATGACCGGAAAAATCGAAGCTCAGAACCCCGAGCAAGCGCTGGGTTGGGTCACGCAGCAGTACGAAGAGCTGGTCGGCACCTGCACCAAATAAGCGGTTCGCGCTGGCTATCGGCGCAGCAGTTTAGTCAAAAACACAACGGCCCCCGATTCGGCGGGCCGTTTTTTATGGGCCGA
The DNA here is from genome assembly GCF_040365955.1 of Phaeobacter sp. NW0010-22. Taxonomy (NCBI): domain Bacteria; kingdom Pseudomonadati; phylum Pseudomonadota; class Alphaproteobacteria; order Rhodobacterales; family Roseobacteraceae; genus Phaeobacter; species Phaeobacter sp. NW0010-22. The sequence goes on along the minus strand of NZ_BAABWT010000004.1, from coordinate 137,199 downwards.
TGCCCCCTGACACACAGGTTTGATCCCAATTTCGTGCGGATGTCCGCCCCTGCGGCAAAAAGATTTGTGATCCTTTCGTGACACAGCGCCTTTCAGGCACTATGTGGGGGCCAACCCTCTCAACGGAAACGGAGCTGCTAGCCGTGACTCGCCCGCAGACACCCCCCGCTCAGCGCACTGAGATCCCCCCTCTGAAACCCAGTAGGCCAGAGATGGATTAACGACGCCACACTGGGCCGCGTTACCTCTGACGCACGCCCTGCAGAGAAAAGCCCAATTGGGTCGCTGATTTCCCACCGTCACTCTCACCGCTGCAAATGACACATCGGAAATCACCCTTTTCTCTGTATTCCAAAGCTCAAGCGCGCTAGGGAGCGCGTGCCGAGACTAAGTTGAACAGCCAGCAGCAAACGAACTCTGTGGAATTGGAGCCCTTACATGTGCGGGATTTTAGGGATCGCAAGTCGGAACAACGACGTATTTGCGGAACTGTACGAAGGTTTGCTGATGCTCCAGCATCGTGGTCAGGATGCGTCAGGCATCGTTACTGACACCGGCGAATTTTTTCGGGAACGCAAGGCCAACGGTTTGGTCAAAGACGTGTTCAAAGCTCAGGATGCCGAAACGCTGACCGGGCGCATCGGCATGGGTCACGTCCGCTACCCAACAGCCGGTTCTCTCAGCGCCGCTGAGGCTCAGCCGTTTTTTGTGAACGCGCCCTACGGCATCTATCTGGTGCACAACGGCAATATCACCAACACCGAAGAACAACGCGAAAAAGTCACCGCCAAATACAGCCGTCACCTGCGCACCACCTCTGATTCAGAGATCATGCTGAACGTGCTTGCGGACAAAGTCGCCGACGCGATCAAGGTTAACGGCAACGCTGATCCCGTCCGCAACGTCTTTGCTGGCGTCAAGATGATGATGGAACGGGTTCAAGGCGCCTACTCGGTGATCTGTTTGATCGCTGGGGTTGGCATGCTCGCCTTCCGCGACCCCAACGGTATTCGCCCCTTGTCCGTCGCCAAGCGTGACGCAGACGGTGACGGCGATGATTTCGCCTTTGCCTCTGAAGACGTTGCATTCGGCATCAACGGGTTCGAAAAAATCCGCGACGTCAAACCCGGCGAAGCGATCCTGATCGACCACGACGGCAATATGCACGAGTTTCAGGCGGTCGAAGGCAACCTGACCCCCTGTATCTTTGAATACGTCTATCTGGCGCGTCCCGATTCGCTGCTGGATGGCATCTCGGTCTACAAAACTCAGCTGCGCATGGGTCAGACACTGGCGAAACAGATCCAAGACAGCGGTCTGGACATCGACGCCATCATCCCCGTCCCCGACAGCGCCCGTCCTGTGGCGCTCGAAGTGTCAAACGCGACCGGCATTCGCTACCGCGAAGCGCTGGTTAAAAACCGCTACGTTGGCCGGACTTTCATCATGCCCGGTCAGGAAGAACGACAGAAATCCGTTCGACGCAAACTGAATGCCATTCCGCTTGAGATGAAAGATCGCAACATTCTGCTGATCGACGATTCCATCGTGCGTGGCAACACCATTAAAAAGATCGTCCAGATGTGCCGTGAAGCCGGCGCAAAAAAGGTCTACATCGCCAGCGCCTCGCCACCTGTGATCTATCCCAACGTCTATGGCATCGACATGCCGACCAAACACGAGTTGATCGCCAACGGTCTCGACATCGAAGAGATCCGTCAGGAACTGGGCGCAGATGCCCTGTTCTATCAGAAACTCGACGATCTGATCTGGGCCGCCAAAGAAGGCAATCCAAAGATCGAACAGTTCGATTGCTCTTGTTTTGACGGCCAATACATCACTGGCAGCGTCAGCGAGGACTATCTTGATAGCCTCGAAAGCAGCAACCGCGTCAGTAAAAAGATCAAAGACATGCCCGCGACCGGCGCGTCGTGGAATGCGGCCAAGCTGGCCACCGGCTAAGGGCTAGTAGGTAGCGCGCATTTTTCCGCCGACCTTGACCCATGCAAAATCTCGAACGATCCAAGGGGCCTACGGGCCCCTTTTCTTTGCCCCAAAGCAGGGACAGCGAAACCCTGCCGCACCGCAGCAAATCTGCTTTTACCCATTTCCCGGCTCTGATACCTCCCCGCTCTGACATTTGTGCAAACGGCCATGGCCGGGATAGGATCAAACATGTCGAATACTAAAGTAGGCTCGGCAGCCACCCAACAAGGGGTGATCCGAAAGAACCAGATCGCTATCTTGGGCGTATTTGGTCCCAAGGACGCATTGCGCGCCCTTGTGCGCACCTCAAACGGGCGGGTCAAACAAATCGAACGGGGCGATCATGTCGCATCGGGCGAAGTTGTGGCGATCGACGACAAGGGCATCATCCTGCGGCAAAGAGGCCGGACCAAGCGCATCGACATCGCAGGCAGCTGATCCCCCCTTGACCCAAGCCCTGCATCAGGTCAAACCCCGCTCATGACCAATACGCCCAAACTCGCCCTGATCACTGGTGCCTCGCGTGGCCTAGGGGCCGCCCTCGCCGAAGCGCTCGCGCCCACCCACCACATCATCGCTGTGGCCCGGACCACCGGCGCCCTCGAAGAGCTGGATGACCGCATTCAGGCCCGAGGTGGCTCAGCCACGCTGGCCCCCATGGACATCACCGATCCGGCTGCCATGGCCACGCTATGTCGCGGTATTCATGATCGGTGGGGCAAACTGGACCTTTGGCTGCACACCGCCATTCACGCAGCGCCGCTTTCGCCTGCCCCCTTTGTTGATGCCAAGGACTGGACCAAATCTTTGGCGATCAACACAACAGCCACATCGGTTCTTATCCCCTATGTCGCGCCCCTGCTGGGCTCCGATGGTCAAGCGGTGTTCTTTGACGACCCCAAGGCAGGCGAAAAGTTCTACGCCACCTACGGCGCCACCAAAGGCGCACAGATGGCACTGGCACGCAGCTGGGCTGCGGAAACTGTCAAAACTGGCCCCCGTGTCACCATCGTCGAACCCGCGCCGATGCCAACGGCACTGCGCGCGCGTTTTCATCCTGGCGAAGACCGCGAACTGCTTGCCAATCCTGCAGACGAAGCCGCCCGCATCGTTGCGATGCTCTAAACGCGGACTTGTTCCAAGGCTCAAAGAAACCCGCAGTTTCAACCCTCTTATTTGGGTCGAGTTGAAACTGACACCAATGCCAGCACCAATGAAAAGCTGGCGACCTGCAGTCAAAGACGACGCACCACATCCCTAAAAAATCTGCGACGGAAACCCTGACGAGAAACGTGCAATCGATATCTTTCTCAAAAGGATATTGAAATGTTCTCGCGCATCTCCCCCTATTGGCTGTGGGTTCTGCTGGCCTTACCCGCCTTCACATTCATCTCTGATGCATTCACCTCGACCGACCCCAAGGTGTTTCGTCATCTGCTCCACCCCACGGGTGAATTTGGCGCTCGGCTATTGATTATCACGATGCTGGCTTCCCCCTTGGCGCTTGTTTTTCGCGGGTGGCGGGGTCCGCGCTGGCTCAAAAAGAACCGCCGCTACTTTGGTGTCGCCGCCTTTGGCTATGCCGTGCTGCATCTGGTGTTCTATTTTGTCGACCGAGCCACATTGACCAAAGTGTTTGGCGAAGTGACGCAATTGGACATCTGGACTGGCTGGCTCGCGTTTGCGATTTTCCTACCCTTAGCCGCCACTTCCTTTGATGCGGCGCTCAAGGCCCTTGGACCTCGCTGGAAAAGCTTGCAACGCTGGGTCTATGCCGCGGCAGTCCTGACCCTGCTCCACTGGGCCGCCCATGATGAATTCAAAGGTCTGGCTCCAGCGTTGATCCACTTTGGCCCGCTGATCCTGCTTGAAAGCTATCGGATCTGGTACTGGTATCTGCGTCCTCGTCCCGCACATGCCTAGCGCCTGTATATCGGACTCGTCGGGCGTTGGTGACAATGCCCGACCTACCGCGTCTATTTCAGTGCAATACCATGCCGCCCGGCCAGATCACAAAAGAACTGCCACGCAACCCGGCCAGAGCGGGAACCGCGTGTGGCCTGCCATTCGATCGCCTCAGCCCGCAAGGTAGCTGCATCCACACTCACCCCATGCGCGGCGCAATAACCATCGATCATCGCCAGGTATTCATCCTGATCACAAGGGTGAAATCCCAGCCACAACCCAAACCGATCTGATAGCGAAACCTTCTCCTCAACCGCCTCTGACGGGTTGATCGCGCTCGAACGCTCGTTTTCAATCATATCGCGCGGCATCAGATGGCGCCGGTTCGAGGTGGCATAAAACACCACATTCTCTGGGCGTCCTTCGATCCCACCGTCCAGAACAGCCTTGAGGCTCTTGTAATGCTGATCATCATGGCTGAACGAGAGATCGTCACAAAACAGAATGAACCGCTGCTCGGCACTGCGCAACAGGTTCAACAATTGTCCGACCGAGGGCAGATCTTCGCGTTGCAGCTCAACAAGCTTCAACCCATCAAACTCCGCCTGAACAGTGGCATGCACTGCCTTGACAAGACTTGACTTTCCCATTCCACGCGCGCCCCACAACAAGGCATTGTTCGCCGCTAATCCCGCAGCAAACCGCCGGGTGTTTTCCAACAGCGTATCGCGGGACCGGTTGATCCCCACCAACAGACCCAGATTGACCCGATTGACCGCAGCCACCGGGCTCAGCCGCTCAGGATCTACATGCCAAACAAACGCGCTTGCAACGTTGAAATCAGGGGCCGGCAACGGCGCTGGCGACATCCGCTCTAACGCTTCGGCAATGCGGATCATCGGGTCTTGTGTCACAGGCTGGCCTCCGGGTTTTGTTGCCAGATTTCAAAGCATGTTCCGGTAAAGACAGCAAGCGATTGCGGCCAACATCCCGGTATTCCCCTTTAGCATCCAAACAAAAACTGCCAATCTACCTAGACCCAACCCTAGGTAAGATTACCTGGTGCATCTGCGATCAAACGATGGAGTAAACTGGACAACTCCTCCAAATCAGTGTCCGACCAACGGTCTCGGAACACATAACTCGCCTGCTTAGCGAATGTCGCTCGTGCCTCTTTTATTTTTTCCAGACCAGCATCAGTCAAAACAACAAAGGCCAGCCTTGCGTCTCGACTGTCTGCCTGACGCGAAACCACGCCAAGCTTTTCAAGTGGTGCCGCCATTCGTGTTACTGTGGACGCGCTAAGGTGCATTCGTTTCGCAAGTTCCACACGGGACATTCTACAAAGCGGGGCCTGCTCCAAATGCATGAGCAGAAACACCTCGTTGACCGACAATCCATGGACGGACGCAAAGTCACCAGACAGCCGTGCTTTTATTTGATCAGCAGACTGCAAAAGCCGGAGCGTGTTTGTAAGACGTAAATCATTCATGCCGCACATTACATCCAATATGCTTGCATATGCAAGTACCCTGCAATAGATGCCGCCTAAATTGATCATCCAAATTTTAGGAAAACAACATGAACCTTGAGATTCTATTTTCTATGGCAGGCATACTCTCAATGGTGGGTTGGGTTGTTCTGCTGGCCTCACCACTCATTCCAGATTGGTCTGACCGCATTTCTGGCTACATCATACCGTTGATGCTTTCCCTTGCATATGTGGCCCTCATCACCCTCTACCCATCAGACGGTCGGGGTGGATTTGGCAGCCTCTCCGACGTCATTGCGCTCTTCTCGAACCCCAACGCGATGATGGCCGGGTGGATTCACTATCTGGCATTCGACCTTCTGATCGGAGCATGGATTTGCAGAACCGCAAGGCGTGATGGCGTCAGATTTTGGTTTGTTGCCCCGTGCCTGCCCCTGACATTCCTATTCGGTCCAGCTGGGTTTGTGGCGTTTTCCCTAGTCGGCATCTGGCGCAAAGCGGCTGCATCCCAAACTTGACCTCTCAAAACCAACCACATCCAGCCATCAAAAAAGGGCGCGCAGGTTGCCCCGCGCGCCCGATCTTTAGATCTCAAAGGGATTACTTGCCCTTGTCATCCGTATCTTCGTCGTCGAACTCGGCCAGCATCGGATCATCAAAATGCGTGTCCTCTTCGTCGTCGTAGTATCCTTCAGCCCGCAGCTTGGCTTCGCGTTTGGTTTCCACCCGACGCACAAGGAAGATTGAAACCTCGTAGAGCCCATAAACCACCACAAACAGGATTACCTGCGTGATCACGTCCGGCGGTGTCACCAGCGCGGCCAGAACCAGAATGGCGACCACCGCATATTTGCGAACCGCGCCAAGGCCCTCGGCGCTGACCAGACCGGCCTTGCCCATCAGGGTCAACAAAACAGGCAATTGGAAACATAGACCAAAGGCCACGATGAACTTGATCGTCAGGTTCAGGTATTCCTGTGCAGAGCCCTGAAACACCACGCTCAGCGGTGCAGCAGCACCCTCAGCGACGGCCTCGCCCCCAGAGCCAAACTGCTGGAACCCAAGGAAGAAATCATAAGCCAGCGGTGTGACCACGTAAAACGCAAAGCTCGCGCCCAGCAGGAACATGAACGGCGATGCGATCATGAACGGCAGGAACGCGCCCTTTTCGTTCTTATAGAGCCCCGGCGCCACAAACCGCCACATCTGCATACCCAGATACGGGAACGACAGGATCAACCCACCCAACAGTGAAACCTTGATCGCGACGAAAAAGCCCTCTTGCGGTGAGATAAAGATCAGGTCGCAATCCTGTCCCCGCTCGGCCAACACCGTACACAACGGGTTGGTGAGGAAGTTAAAGATCGGCGTTGCCACGGTGAAACAGATGATCATCCCGATCAGGAACGCCACCACACAGTGGATCAACCGATTGCGCAACTCGGCCAGATGCTCGATCAGCGGTGCTGAGCTGTCTTCGATCTCGTCTGTGTTGCTCATGTTTTGGTCTCGGTTTCTGTGTTCAACGCCGCTTCGGCCTCATCCGCCTTGGCCAATGCCTCGGCTGCTTCGCGCGCTTTGCGTTCTGCAGCGGCCCGCGCTGTCGAGGCTTGGATCTTTTTCGCAGCCTCAGCCCGCTCTGCCGCCAATTTGCCGGTTTCGCTATCAGCGTCGAACTTGGTCGGGTCAATGGCTGAGGTCATTTCACGCGCGGCGTCCTTGACGCCATCCATCGCCGCCCCAACCGGGTTGCTTGCGGTTTTCAGCCCCTTGGCGATGTCATTGACGCCCGCCTCGTCCGCTGCGTCGTTCATTGCGGTGCTGAATTCACGCGCCATGCCTTTGGCCTTGCCGACCCAGCGTCCCACATTGCGGAACAGCACCGGCAAATCCTTAGGCCCTACGACAATCAGCGCCACAACGCCGATCACCAAAAGCTCGGTCCAGCCCAGATCGAACATCTGCGCTTAGACCTTGTCTTTGTCGGTCGCAGAATCAGCCGCAGGGGTCACGTCTTTGGCGTCGTCGTTCAGGTCTTGCTCCAGCTCAGCAGTGCCTTCGTTCACACCCTTTTTGAACGAGGTGATGCCTTTGCCCACTTCGCCCATCAAAGAGCTGATTTTACCCCGCCCAAACAGAACCAGAACGACGACGGCAATCAGCAGAAGGCCAGGCAGGCCAATATTGTTCAACATGTGATGTCTCCTCATGTGGCCCTGCGCATCCCCGCGCCGGGCTGAATTTCGCCTATGGGTGTAACGCGCGTCCCCAATCCTAGGAAAGGGTCAGCGGTCCAGAATCCGGCACTGTTCACGCAATTTGCGAACTTTCTCGGCGCGCCACAAATTCAACTGACAGGTTTATGTCAGTTGCCCTCTGCTAGGTCCACCCCATCAACCACAGGAGACTTGATATGACCAAAAACGTCGCTGAAACCGTAAGCTTTGAGCTCGCCCCCGGTGTTACAGCAGATCAGTTCATCGAGCTGAGCCAGAAATCCGAGGCTTTCGTGCGCCAAAACCCCGGATTTATCTTTCGCCGCCTCAGTGCGGGTGAAGACGGACGTTGGACCGATACGGTGATCTGGGCCGACATGGAAACCGCTCAGGCCGCTGCTGCCGATTTTCCGAAACAGGACTTTGCGCCAGCGCTGATGGCCGCCATCGCCCTAGGAAGTGAAACGATGCGACACGAAACCATCCATTGGACCGTCGCCCCATCTTGACGCGCGCCCGGTGCCTGCGCCAAGGATAGCCCATGCGCCGCACTGACCGCCTCTTTGATATCATCCAGATTCTGCGCGACGGTAAACTGCACCGCGCGCAGGACATCGCCACCCGGCTCGAGGTGTCGGTGCGCACCATCTATCGCGATATGGACACGCTGACCGCTTCGGGTGTTCCAGTCGAAGGCGAACGCGGCGTCGGCTATATGGTCCGCGAAGCGATCACCCTGCCCCCGCTGACCCTCACCACCGAGGAACTCGAGGCGCTGAACCTTGGCATGGCCATCGTCGCCGAAGCCGCCGATCAGGCGCTTAAATCCGCCGCTCTCTCGTTAGCTGACAAGATCGACGCGGTCCTGCCGACCCAAACAGTGGCCGAGGCCGACGCCTGGAAATTTGCGGTCTACCCCTTTGCCGATGCCGCGCGCGGCTTCACCCACATGGCGCCGCTCCGGGCCGCTATCAAGTCTCGTCAGAAACTGCGCCTCGTGTACCAGCGCATTGATGGGGAACTGACCGACCGCACCATCCGTCCGCTGCATATGGAATACTGGGGGCGCGTCTGGACCCTGACCGCTTGGTGCGAAAACAGGAATGATTTCCGAGTGTTCCGCGTTGATCTCATCCAAGAGGCAACGCCGCTGCCCGAGTTGTTCCTAGATGAACCCGGAAAGCGGCTAGAAGATTACGTACCCTAACGTTTACTGCGCGTTGGGAAAAAACAGCTGCTGGCCTTCCAGCTTGTAATTCGCAATCGCTGCCTGACCATCGGGGCCAATCAGCCAATCAATGAACGTCTGCCCGGACTCAGCCCGCACACCGGGGTGCTTTTCTGGATTCACCAGAATAACACCATACTGATTGAAGAGGCGCGCATCACCTTCGACCAGCACCTCCATGCCCGCCTTGTTGGCAAAGGCGATCCATGTGGCGCGATCGGTCAGCACATAGGCCCCCATGCCCGCCCCCACGTTCAACGTTGCACCCATGCCCGACCCGGTTTCGCGATACCATCCACCAGACGCGCCAGTTAGATCCACACCGGTCGCGGCCCAATGCTTCAACTCGGCTTTATGAGTGCCGCTGTCATCCCCGCGCGAGGCAAACGGTGCCTCGACGTCTGCAATCGTCGTCAAAGCGACAACAATGTCAGAGCCGCCCGCGACCCCTGCCGGATCTTCGGCAGGACCAACCAAAACAAAGTCATTGTACATCACATCGTGGCGCTGCACGCCCCACCCATCAGCGACAAACTGGTCTTCGGCGGCCTTGGCATGCACCAGCAACACATCACCATCGCCATTGGTTGCGTTGCGAATGGCCTGCCCTGTGCCAACTGCCACCACCCGCACATCAATCCCAGTTTCGGCCTCAAACCATGGCAGGATCGAATCCAGCAACCCCGAATTCTGCGTCGAAGTCGTGGATTGCACCACAATAAAGCTATCGTCCGCATGGGCGCCCGTTGTCCCAAGGCCAAGCGTTATCATAGCCGCTCGGGTCCAGTGTGCGATCATTTCCTGTCTCTCCGGATTTCGTCTTTTATCACCAACGTACCGGCCCAATACCGGCGTTTCATTTCATACCTTGGATGCCATAGCATCTTTGCCGCCGCTTGTTCCATCACGCGGCCCCTTTGCAGACCCATCACATCTTCGGTCAAACGGCGCGCTTGCCCGATGACATACGTCACCACCACCCGCTTCTCTCAGGAGACCTTGAAAATCAAGGCCTCAATCGCCTGCGCTACGGCCGGATCCAACGCGCGGGTCGGTTCATCCAAAAACAACACCCGCAACCTACGGACCTGCACCTACTGACAACAACCGGGTGGGTCGGCGGGTTGTACCTTCCAGCCCTGTCTCTTGCAACAGCTCAACAATTCGCATTTTTCGGGCTTCGTGCATCATGACCCGACAGCGTGGCGGGCAATTCAAATTAGCCGCACCCATACCTCCCCCGTGGTGATCAGCCCCTGAACACCAGCGCAGACACATCCAGCAAAGAGCTAGGGAAGCCTCCAAAACGCTCCTCCGAAACTTCCAACCCGCATAGCATCGCCTTCACGTCAGGTTGGATTCAAAGTTTCTGCACTGGACATGCAACTTCGCAGTTCACCAAATTCCTTAGGCCGCGTGCACCCCCAAACCCCAAAATCAACCGCATCAGAAGCGGCATTTGAAAACAAAAAACGCGGCCCCCAAAAGAGGGCCGCGTTCTCAATGCCAGTTTCAGGAGCTTACTTCAGCGCCGCATCCGTAATCACATGTGTCCAAGCCCCTTCGGGTTTCTTGGTGATCACCGGATCTGATCCACCACCAAGCAAGGTAGCAACGGTGCGATCAAAGTCGGCAGGATCCAAGGCACCATTCGACCCAGCGGTCAGCTTGGCGATTTCACCCATCATGCGTTTCTGATGCGCTTCGGTCTGTGCACCTGACGCGTCGTTGTCCAACACGATCTCAGCCGCCTCATCAGGATGCTCTTCAGCGTATTTCCAGCCCTTCATCGACGCACGCACAAAGCGGGTCATCTTATCGACAAACGCCGGATCTTGCAGGTTCTCTTCCAGCGCGTAAATGCCGTCTTCCAACGTCGCTACGCCCTGCTCTTCGTACTTAAAGGTCACCAACTCATCCGGGCTGACGCCTGCATCCAGAACCTGACCATATTCGTTGTATGTCATGGTCGAGATACAGTCTGCCTGACGCTGCAGCAGTGGATCCACGTTAAAGCCCTGCTTCAGAACGGTCACGCCATCCTCACCCCCATCGGTACTGATGCCCTCTTGGCTCATCCAGCTCAGGAAGGGGTATTCGTTGCCAAAGAACCAAACGCCAATAGTCTTGCCTTTGAAATCCTGTGGGCTGGTGATGCCGGTGTCTTTCCAGCAGGTCAGCATCAATCCCGAGGTTTTAAACGGCTGCGCAATGTTTACCACCGGCAGACCCTTTTCGCGTGCCGCCAGCGCAGATGGCATCCAGTTCAGCATCACATCGGCGCCACCACCCGCCAAAACCTGTGGCGGTGCAATGTCAGGACCACCCGGCAGAACCGTTACATTCAAGTCCTCATCCGAATAGAATCCCTTGTCTAGGGCCACATAGTACCCCGCAAACTGGGCCTGTGTGACCCATTGCAACTGCAGCTTCACGTCATCGGCTGCCAGGGCCGAGGTCGCCGCAAAACTTGCGGCCAATGCGGCACCACTCAGTAGCTTTTTCATATCTTCACTCCTTGTTGAACGTTGTTTGCCTCATGTTTACCCGAGGTCTTGTTAAAAAATCTCTCTCCTTATCCGCGCTGGGACGGGTGCCAAAAGGTCACGACCTTCTCAACCATTGCCACGACACCATAAAAAAGCGATCCCGCCAAGGCAGCGACCACAATTTCAGCCCAAACCATATCCAGTGCCAATTGCCCGACGCTGGTGGAAATCCGAAATCCCATGCCCACAGTGGGCGATCCAAAGAACTCGGCCACGATTGCACCAACCAACGCCAATGTCGTCGCGATTTTGAGTCCGTTGAAGACAAATGGCATCGCAGCCGGCAAACGCAGCTTAAAGAACGCCTGCCAATAGCTCGCAGCATAGGTTTCCATCAAATCGCGCTGCATGGCCGTGGTTTCTCGCAGCCCTGCAACTGTGTTCACCAGAACCGGAAAGAACACCATGACCACCACAACGGCCGCTTTGGATTGCCAGTCAAAGCCGAACCACATCACCAGGATGGGCGCCGTGCCCACAATGGGCAAGGCCGCAACAAAGTTCCCCACCGGCAGCAGACCCAACCGCAGGAATTCCCACCGGTCCACCGCAATCGCCATCAAAAACGCCGCACTGCACCCGATCAGGTACCCGCTCAGCGCGCCCTTGATAAAGGTCTGTGCGAAATCCACCCAAAGGATCGGGATCGAATTGGCAAAGCGCACCGCAATCAGCGACGGCGCGGGCAATATCACCAAAGGCACTTCTAAGCCGCGCACCACAAGTTCCCAAACCAACAGAAGCGTCACGCCAAAGATCGTAGGGATCAGCAACTTGACTGCACGGGTCTGTGCATTTGGCCCTTCGGCCAGCCGTGTGTTGATCCACCAACCTAGGATCCAAACACCAAAGGCCATCACAACCAACATCATGACGCCATCCCCATCCGTTTAAGCACCGCCTTTTCGATCAGCCCCAACAGGCCAACCAAACACGCGGCCAAAATCGCGGCAGCAAACAGCGCCGACCAGATTTGCACGGTCTGCCCATAATAGCTTCCCGCCAGCAAACGCGCGCCCAACCCGGCCACGGCCCCTGTTGGCAACTCACCAACAATGGCCCCGACCAATGATGCGGCGATCCCGATCTTCAGCGAGGTGAACAGATACGGCATTGATGCAGGCAATCGCAGTTTCCAAAACCCCTGTGCATTGGATGCACTATAGGTGCGCAACAGGTCCAACTGCATATGATCCGGGCTACGCAGCCCTTTGACCATGCCAACAACAACCGGAAAAAACGACAGATAGGCCGAGATGATCGCCTTGGGGATAATGCCCTGCACCCCGACGGAATACAGCACGACGATGATCATCGGCGCCAAGGCGATAATCGGAATGGTCTGACTGACAATCGCCCAAGGCATCACAGACATATCCATGACTTTGGAATGCACGATCCCAACCGCCAGTAAAATGCCCAGCCCGGTCCCGATTGCAAACCCCAGCAAGGTCGCGCTCAGCGTCACCCAGCCGTGATACACCAACGACCGTTTCGAGGTTATCTTTTTCCCTACCGTGGTTTTCCACAGCTCAATTCCAACCTGATGTGGCGCGGGCAAACGCGGACGATCCTGCGCCCATGTCGCCGGGATGGCAAAGCGGTTGTCCAGAACCAGCCCCACCTCGCCCATATCTCGACGATCCCTTGCACCCGGGGTCGAAATCTCTGCTCCGGCGCGTTCGGCCTCAACCAAAACGCCCTTGATGTTCATCGGAACACAAGCGGCATACCAAAACGCGACCAATACAGCGATCACGGTCAAAACAGCTAATGCTGATTTCATCGTGTCCCCTCCGAAATGCTGCGCCGCGGCGGTGCACAGGGGGTGCACGCAAGGTGCACGCATGTCACCCCTTTGGTGTTAGTCGATTTATGCTGCATCTGCATGCCCCGCGCGCAGACCTTCACGTACCCTATGCGCCACCTCGATGAACTCAGGCGAGTCCCGAATATCGAGTGGCCGCTCTTTGGGCAGTGGGCTTTCGATCACATCCGTAATCCGGCCCGGCCGAGGGCTCATCACCACGATCTTGGTGCTGAGATACACAGCCTCGGGGATCGAGTGCGTCACAAAGCCAATCGTCTTGTTCGTCCGCGCCCACAGATGCAAAAGCTGTTCATTCAAATGGTCGCGCACGATCTCATCCAGCGCCCCAAACGGCTCGTCCATCAGCAGAATATCGGCATCAAATGCCAGCGCGCGCGCAATGCTTGCGCGTTGCTGCATTCCGCCAGACAACTGCCAAGGGTATTTTCCGCCGAATCCTTTCAAATCAACGAGTTCCAGCACGTCTTTCACGCGCTTCTCCTGATCTGATTTGGAGTATCCCATGATCTCCAGCGGCAGCTTTATGTTCTTGGAAATGGTTCGCCACGGGTAAAGGCCCGCCGCCTGAAACACGTATCCATACGCCCGGTTCCGCCGAGCCTCATCGGCAGTCATGCCATTGACCGACAAGGTGCCGCCGGTTGGAGTTTCCAACGCCGCGATACAGCGCAGAAAGGTAGTCTTACCGCACCCCGAAGGGCCAATAAAGCTGACAAAATCGCCCTTATCGATGGTCAGGTTCACGTCCTTAAGCGCATGAACCGGACCATCATTTGTCTGAAAGGTGAGATCAAGCCCACAGGCTTCTATTACCGTCACGATTTTATTTCCTCTAGTAGTTTTGGAGCCAGAAAGCCGCCGACCATACAGCCTGACACAACGATCACCAAAGTATACATTTCCCCCAAGCGACCCTCATTCGATAGAGATATCGAACAAAATGGCACCAGCACGACCAGTGCAGAGCAGACTCCAAAGACTGGTAATGTAAACCGTCCTAAAGCTGTACCTAAGTGCAGCCTGTTCATTACAAGATTGACGACCCAACTGGCCAGCCAAGCAAATGGAACCAGGAAAAGACCAAGCCCCAATCCAAGCATGAGAAACACGCCCCCCCCCCCGAACAGCCCCACATGCGGTGTCGTCCAAAAGAGCAGCCCCGCCAAAACGCACGCTGATAGAAAGACTGTCAACAACGCCGAAGCGAGGCTGAACATAAAAAGTCGATATGCACTAAATCGGATCGTCAAAACAGGTTATACGCCTGTTGCCGGGATGCCCGAACGTTCAATCGGACGGGGTGAGGTCAGCTCTTTCCAGCTGCTCAGCGCCTTGTTCACTGGGGTATTTGCCTTACGTTCGACAAACTTACCATGGCCTTCCTGCGTACGGATCTCGCCGTCATGCACAGCCACTTGTCCGCGCGTGAGAGTAAAGCGCGGTAAGCCTTTGACTTCTTTGCCTTCAAAGACGTTGTAATCAATCGCGGATTGTTGCGTCGTCGCCTGAATTGTTTTTGATTTTTCAGGATCCCAAACCACCAGATCCGCGTCAGCCCCAACCAGAACCGCACCTTTTTTCGGGTAACAGTTCAGAATTTTGGCGATATTTGTCGATGTCACCGCGACAAATTCATTGGGTGTTAACCGTCCTGTGCTAACACCATACGTCCACAGCATCGGCATCCGGTCTTCCAACCCCCCCGTGCCATTGGGGATCTTGGTGAAATCCCCCACGCCATAGCGTTTTTGCTCGGTGCTGAACGCGCAGTGATCCGTTGCAACAACAGACAACGACCCGGCCTGCAAACCGTTCCATAGGCTGTCCTGGTGTTGCTTGTTGCGGAATGGTGGGCTCATCACGCGCCGCGCAGCATGGTCCCAGTCGGGATTGAAGTATTCGCTTTCATCCAGTGTCAGGTGCTGGATCAGGGGTTCACCCCACACCCGCTTGCCCTGCATCCGTGCACGGCGAATGGCTTCATGGCTGTCTTCACAGGATGTGTGCACAACATACAGCGGCACACCCGCCATATCGGCAATCATGATGGCCCGGTTAGTGGCCTCACCTTCGACCTGTGGCGGACGGGAATAGGCATGAGCCTCGGGGCCATTGTTGCCCTCGGCCAGCAGTTTGGCGCTCAGCTCCGCAACAACATCACCGTTCTCGGCATGCACCATCGCGATGCCACCCAATTCAGCAAGCCTCTGAAAAGATGAATACATTTCGTCGTCATTCACCATCAATGCGCCTTTATAGGCCATGAAGTGCTTGAACGTATTGATCCCACGCTGTTCGATCACGGTCTTCATATCGTCAAAGACCTGTTCCCCCCACCATGTCACCGCCATGTGGAACGAGTAATCGCAATTGGCACGCGTCGATTTGTTGTCCCAGCGCTTCAGTGCGTCCAGCAGGCTTTCACCCGGATTGGGTAGCGCAAAATCCACCACCATTGTCGTACCACCGGCCAACCCCGCCCGGGTTCCGCTTTCGAAATCATCCGTGCTGTAAGTGCCCATGAACGGCATTTCCAAATGCGTATGCGGGTCAATCCCACCCGGCATAACGTAACAGCCCGTCGCGTCCAGCTCTTCGTCCCCACGCAGATCTGGCCCGATCTCGGTGATCACGCCGCCCTCGATCCGCACATCCGCCTTGTAGGTCAGATCAGCGGTCACAATGGTGCCGTTCTTGATCACTTTGGTCATTCTCTCTCTCCCTTTCCTCAGACCGAACTGAAACAGCCGATCGCTTTCCCATGCACTCCGATATCCAATGGTCCGATCTCGGACTCGACACAGAGCGAAAAATACCCTGCCGTTGGCAGGAACAGGACCCGATAAGCCCCGTTTGAATAGGTGACAGTCCAGCAGTCCTGCGTTACGCCACCGCTAAAATTGGCCGTCACCTGTTCCGGTTCACACAGCGCCTGACGAAAAGCCCGCACCGTTGCCGCCCCTTCGTCAGTGGTTTCGTCAAACTCCGAAACCTCAAGCGCAATCAACGATTTGATCTGTTCAACGATCCGCAGTTCGCCCGTGTTCACTCGACGATTTCCGCCGTCTCAACAACAGCATGGAACAACACATCTGTACCAGCTGCCGCCCATTCTGGGCTGATCTCTTCTGCCTCATTGTGGCTCAGCCCATCAACGCAGGGACACATGATCATCGCTGTAGGCGCGACACGGTTGATCCAGCAGGCATCGTGACCGGCTCCGGATATCAAGTCCATGTGGGACAACCCAAGCCGTTCAGCGGCGCCGCGCACGGCAGTGACACATCCCTCATCAAAGGCAACAGGGTCAAAACCACCAACCTTTTCAAAGGCGATCGACAGACCCATGTCATCGGCGATCTTTTGTCCTTCGACACGCAGCCGTGCCTCCATATCCTCGATCACCGACAGATCAGGCGACCGGAAATCAACCGTGAACACGACCTTACCGGGGATCACATTGCGCGAATTTGGGAACACATCAATGTGGCCCGCCGCACCCACGGCATGTGGCGCATGAGACCAGGCGATTTCATCCACCTTTTCCAATACCTTAGCCATGCCCAGCCCCGCGTTTTTACGCATTGGCATTGGAGTTGATCCGGTATGGGAATCCTTGCCTTCTATGGTGACTTGAGTCCAGCTCAGCCCCTGTCCGTGTGTCACAACCCCAATGTCTTTACCCTCGGCCTCGAGTATCGGACCTTGTTCGATGTGCAGTTCGAAAAACGCGTGCATCTTGCGCGTGCCGACTTCTTCTTCACCGCGCCACCCTATACGTTTTAGCTCATCACCGAATTTCTTCCCTTCAGCATCTTCCCGATCATAAGCCCAATCTTGCGTGTGAATGCCGGCAAAAACACCTGACGACAACATCGCCGGGGCATATCGCGTGCCTTCTTCGTTGGTGAAATTGGTGACAACGATCGGATGCTTTGTTCGAATGCCCAAGTCATTCAGGGTCCGCAGCACTTCCAAGCCGCTCAGAACGCCAAGCACACCATCATATTTTCCGCCCGTTGGTTGCGTATCCAGATGTGAACCAACATAAACCGGCAGGGCCTCGGGATCGGATCCCTCTCGACGCGCAAACATATTGCCCATCTGATCCAACCCCATCGTGCATCCCGCGGCCTCGCACCAACTTTGGAACAAAGCCCGCCCTTCGCCGTCTTCATCGGTTAGGGTTTGGCGGTTGTTGCCGCCCGCCACGCCGGGGCCGATCTTGGCCATCTCCATCAGACTGTCCCACAACCGTTCCCCGTTGATCCTGAGATTCTGTGCTGGCGCCGCCATGTCTTTCCCCTTCGTCGCTCGCGATTTGGCTCGCGTTTCGTATGTGATTTGACCAACTGGTCAAACTCACGCTATCACGGGTTCGTCACCAGTCAAGAAATTGCGACCACTCAAGACGAAAATGCCCAACTTTATTGCTTGTTTGAAAAGAAAGTAGGCACAAAAAAATGCCCAAAGACCGCGCACCTACCCGAATTCAGAAAAAAAACCGCGCTGCCATCCTTGAGGCTGCGTTGAATGTCTTCTCTGCCAACGGGTTTCGCGGGGCAACCGTCGACCAAATAGCGGCCGAGGCCGGGTTGTCAAAACCCAATTTGCTTTACTATTTCCCTTCAAAAATCGAGATGCATAACGCCTTGCTTGCCCAATTGATGGACACGTGGCTAGACCCTTTGCGCGACTTGAATGCCGAGGGCGATCCACTGACCGAGATCATGGCTTATGTGCGACGCAAACTGCAAATGAGCCGGGATTTCCCACGGGAAAGTCGTCTGTTCGCCAATGAAATCGTCCAAGGCGCGCCCCGGATTCAC
This sequence comes from Phaeobacter sp. NW0010-22, assembly GCF_040365955.1. Taxonomy (NCBI): domain Bacteria; kingdom Pseudomonadati; phylum Pseudomonadota; class Alphaproteobacteria; order Rhodobacterales; family Roseobacteraceae; genus Phaeobacter; species Phaeobacter sp. NW0010-22. Next base: position 119,163 of record NZ_BAABWT010000004.1, on the reverse strand, counting down.
GATGCCTTGAACCATGATCTGAAAACGCTGGTTGATGAAAAGAAAATTGTACTGGAAAAATGGATGGAGACAGGAAAAATCGCCCGAGTGCATCCTTACCATCTGCTGTTTTCAGTCTGGTCGTTAACCCAACACTATGCCGATTTTGATGTTCAGGTGCGGGCGATTTTGGGTGACGAAGACCCATATGACGGCGCTGAAGCTTTTGTCGAAACGCTGTACCAACGTCTGCTTACCCCATAAAAAAGGGCGATGCCTACGCACCGCCCTTTGGAAATAGTTTTGCCGTAAGCCTATTCAGCCGCTTGCGCCGAGGGATTGTTGGGGTGGGTTGTCCAGTTGGCGTATTCCTCGGTCACCGTTTTACCAGTGCGAGGATCAACGAGACCCGGCTCCATGGCTTCCATGGTGATACAATTGTCAACCGGACATACATTCACGCACAGGTTACAAGCAACGCACTCATCATCGTTGACTGTGAATGTGCGATCCTCGGACATATCGATGGCCTGATGCGAGGTATCTTCGCACGCCGCATAACAGCGGCCGCATTTGATACAAGCGTCCTGATCGATCACTGCTTTGGAAATTGCATTCAGGTTCAGATATTGCCAATCGGTCACATTGGGTGTTGCCATACCGATGAATTCATCGGTTGAGGTATAGCCCTTTTCATCCATCCACTGCGACAGGCCTGAAATCATCTCTTCGACGATCTTGAAACCGTAAGTCATCGCGGCGGTGCAGACCTGCACGTTGCCAGCCCCCAACGCCATGAATTCAGCCGCATCGCGCCATGTGGTGATGCCGCCAATTGCCGAAATCGGCAGGCCGTTTGTTTGTGGGCACCGGGAGATTTCCGCCACCATGTTCATCGCAATCGGCTTGACCGCCGGACCGCAATAACCGCCGTGGGTGCCCTTGTCGCCGATCATTGGCTCGGGTGCCATCGCATCAAGATTAACAGACGTGATAGAGTTGATCGTGTTGATCAAGCTGACTGCGTCTGCACCACCCGCCTTGGCCGCACGGGCCGGAAAACGGACATCCGTGATATTGGGTGTCAGCTTGACGATGACCGGCTTGTCATAGTTTTCCTTGCACCACCGGGTTACCATTTCGATGTATTCCGGCACCTGCCCCACAGCAGACCCCATGCCGCGTTCGGCCATGCCATGCGGACAGCCAAAATTCAGCTCGATCCCATCAGCGCCGGTTTCCATCACACGCGGCAAAATGGCTTTCCAGGCCGCCTCTTCACAGGGAACCATCAAGGACACGATGATGGCGCGATCCGGGTAATCCTTTTTGACGCGCGTGATCTCTTCCAGATTGGTTTCAAGCGGGCGATCCGTAATCAGCTCAATGTTATTGAGCCCCAGCAACCGCCGGTCCGCGCCAAAGATCGCACCATAGCGTGGGCCGTTCACGTTCACTACGGGTGGCCCTTCGGCGCCGAGTGTTTTCCATACGACACCACCCCAGCCTGCCTCAAATGCGCGGCGGACATTGTACTCTTTGTCGGTAGGTGGCGCGGACGCCAACCAAAACGGATTTGGGCTTTGGATACCCAAGAAGTTTGTTGTTAAATCAGCCATTTGTTCGGCCTCCCTGATGCACAACCGGCATCTTCATTTTGTCCAAAACATTCAGATTCCAGCCTGCGTCAAGCGCTGAGGCTGGCGTGAATATCCATTGCGGCGTCACGACCTTCGGCCACGGCCGTTACAGTCAGATCATCACCCCCGGCGGCGCAATCACCCCCAGCCCAGACGCCGTCAACCGAGGTCCGGCCCACACCCGAAACAGCGATTTTACGGCCATCCAACGCAACCGTATCAGGCGCGCCCTCTAGAGTTTGACCAATCGCTTTGAACACCTGATCTGCCGTCAGGCGGATCGTTTCTCCTGTGCCGCTCAGCTCGCCGGCCGTGCCAGAGGTATATTCCAACTCTATCTCGGCAGCCGCACCATTGCCATGCACAGCAATGGGTTGAACGTTGAACATCAGTTTCACGCCCTTCGAACTTGCCAAGTCTTGTTCGAACCGACTTGCACCCATGGCATCACGTCCACGCCGATAGGCAACCGTCACATTTTCAGAGCCAAGCAATTTGGATTGAACCGCTGCATCAATCGCGGTCATCCCGCCACCGATCACAACAACGTTCCGCCCGACTGGAAGCGTGCCCAAATTATCAGCCTGACGCAGATCGGCGATGAAATCGACAGCATCCCGCACACCCTCTTTGTCCTCGCCGTCAACGCGCAGGGCATTCACACCGGTCAAACCAATCGACAAGAACACTGCATCATGGTCGGCCTTAAGCCCGTCCAACGTCAGCGCGTCACCCAGTGCTTTGCCGGTCTCGATACGAATGCCGCCGATTTTCAGCAGCCAATCAACCTCGCGCTCGGCAAAACTGTTGGTGGATTTGTAAGCGGCGATGCCAAATTCGTTCAAGCCGCCCGATTTAGCGCGCGCCTCATAAATCACTACATCATTGCCAAGCATCGCCAGGCGATGTGCGCAGGACAGACCCGCAGGCCCTGCACCAACGACGGCAACAGTTTTGCCCGTCGCAGCAGCGCGTTCAAACGGATGCACCCCAGAGGTCATCAGTGTATCAGTCGCAAACCGCTGCAGACGCCCAATTTCAACTGGCTTGCCCTCTGCGGTTTCGCGAACACAGACTTCTTCGCACAAGGTTTCGGTCGGACAGACCCGGGCACACATGCCCCCAAGAATGTTCTGATCGAAAATCGTGCGCGCTGCGGCTTCTGGTGTTCCTGTTGCGATCTGACGAATGAACAGCGGAATATCAATGTCGCTGGGACATGCCGTTACACACGGCGCATCATAACAGAAATAACAACGATCCGCTGCCACAGCTGCCTCGTGAGGGGCATATGCTGGGTGAAGGTCGTCAAAGTTTCCGGCAATTTCATCGCTGGATAGCCGCCCGGCCTGAATGTCCGGAGCTGTCTGGCCCTGTGCCATCTCTCTCTCCCTGAGATATGTTTTTATGCGTCCCAGATTGCCACATTTGAATTTTTTATCAATTGGTAAAATTTTAAAACTTGGCCAAAAACGCAAAAACCGGGCTGAGGCGCCCGGTTTTTAAGCATTTTTTCTGTGTTCGAGTGCGGATAAGGCGGTTAAATCATGCCCAATAAATGTCCAGACTTGATCCAGACCCGCGCACCAGCAACGCCCGCAGTGGTCAAAAGCTGTGACCCAGGCGGCAGTCGAAGCCAGCTCCAAGTCGCAAACTCTTCGGTGGCCTCAACAAAGCTTCCGTCTAGAACGAACACTTCGATCCCACCCGGCGCATCGATTGAAACCGATGCACCCGGAGCCCAATTTTCAATGCGCACGTCCTCATGCGCATCTTGGTGCAAGGGTACAATGCCAGCGCCGTCCATTGATTTTCGCACTACGGTTCTTTCATCCGGATCAAACTGATGAAGTTTAACCAAGATTATCGCGCCCGGTTCCGTCGCCGGTGTATGCGATGACGTTGGCGGATTGCGAACATAAGTACCCTTGGGAAAATCACCCAACTCGTCCTGAAACACCCCATCCAGCACCAAATACTCTTCGCCGCCATCATGGGTGTGAGCTGAAAACGCACTCCCCGGCGCAAACCGAACAATCGAGGTTGCGCGCGCAACTTCATCGCCGATTCGATCCAACATCTTTCGCTCGACGCCCGCAGCCGGGGACGGAACCCAATCTGTCTGATCAAAGTGAACAGAGGCACGTTGGGTGAAATCAGCATTGAGTCGCATGTTCGTCTCCAGTCTAATTGCCTCCGTCAGATGGGGGCAGTCACATTCAAATGAAACACTTTACCGAAGAAGTGACCAGATTGTGAGGTCTTCGTTTTCGTCTGGGTCCTTCGCTATTCCCAATCAGTCTAGGCAAACGACCCATTCAGATTCTTGCCAAAAAAGCTTGACAAACACACATGCTTTAACCTTAAAATTTCATACATGAAATACTTATCGCCCCCTTCTGCACCAAACCCGCTCTTGCCACGGAGGCCATGGGTATTTCGTTTTTCAATACCAGCATTCAGACAATTCTCTTGTCATTCACCCTCTCGCGCACCGACGCTGAGTCAAAGCCCCACCGGGCAAAACGGGAGGAAATAGACCAATGGGACGCCTGAGCGCCTTTAACTTTCAAAAATGGATTGATGAGCACAAACATCTTCTAAAGCCACCTGTTGGTAATCAGCAGGTCTGGGAAGATGCTGATCTTATGGTCACCGTTGTCGGGGGGCCAAACAAACGCACTGACTATCACGACGACCCCGTCGAAGAGTTTTTTTACCAACTCAAAGGCGACATGGTACTCAAGCTGTTTGACGGCGGGGAGTTCTACGATGTTCCCATTCGCGAAGGCGAGATTTTCTTGCTGCCGCCGCATGTGCGCCATTCCCCACAGCGTCCGCAAGAAGGATCGATCGGGTTGGTGATTGAACCGAAACGGCCCGAGGGCGCCCATGATGCAATTGAATGGTTCTGCTTTGGATGTGGGACCAAAGTCCACCGCGCCGAACTGATCCTGGAAAGCATCGTCCGCGATCTGCCGCCCGTTTATGAACAGTTTTATGCATCGACCGAAGCACGCACCTGCCCCAGTTGTAACGAGGTTCATCCGGGAAAAGAACCACCCGAGGGTTGGGTCACACTCTGAACCACCCTTACACTCAAAAAAAACGAATGATTCTATCAGGGAGAGAGAGATGACATTCACCTTTAAAGGGCTCGTAAAAAGCGCCGCCTGTGCAGCACTGGCGCTCACTGCCTTACCCGCTGCGGCCAAAGATTTTCGTCTAGGCCTTATCACGCCACCACCGCATGTTTGGACCAAAGCTGCCCAAGCATTCGGCGATGAACTGGCCGAAAAATCTGGTGGTGCGCATAGCGTGACGGTCTTTCCAGCCCGTCAACTCGGTAACGAAGCACAAATGCTGCAACAACTGCAGACTGGCGCACTGGACATGGCGTTCATGACTGTTGCCGAAGTCAGCAACCGTGTTCCCAACATGGGGGCGTTTTATGCGCCGTATCTAGCAAATGACATGAGCCATGCCGCTGCCATCCTGCGCTCGGACACCGCTAAAGGGATGCTAGAAGTTTTGCCGCAAGAGGCCGGCGTGGTTGGCGTTGGCTATGGTAGTGCCGGCATGCGTCAAATCCTGAGCCGGGGTGAAGTCAATTCAGCGGCTGATCTGGCTGGTGTGAAACTGCGGATCACCCCGTTTGACCCGATTCTTGATTTCTACAACCTCTTGGGGTCGGCCCCCACACCGATGCCTTTGCCAGCCGTTTATGACGCATTGGCCAACGGACAGGTTGACGCCATTGATATGGATGTCGAGCTGATCAATGTTCTGAAATACTATGAACATGCTGACACCTTGCTGATTTCAAACCACATGATGTTCCCAATGGTTGGGCTGATTTCAGCGCGCGTTTACGCAGGGATGTCTGCCGAAGACAAAGCCATGGTTTCAGAGTTGATGGCAAAGCACGTGGATACCACGTTGGACGCCTATATCGAAAAATCCCCCGCTTGGACTGAAAAGCTGAACACTGTCGGTATCAATGTGCACACAGTTGATGCGGCGTATTTCGGCGATGTTATGGGCAAATGGGAAGAAATCTGGGCGGCTAAAGCCCCCTCTCTTCCTGATCTGCGCGCTGCGGCTGACGCAACAAAATAACCCAAACATCCAATGCACGACGGGCCGGGCGAAATCCGGCCCGTCGTGTGTCAGACAAAGGCAGGCACATGCTTTATCGGGCTTCCCACCTCTGGGCACGTATCGAAGTTTTTTTGGCTGCGACTTTCGCGGCTCTTATCACAGGTCTTATCCTGCTTAATGTTGTGACCCGATCAACGGGCAATGCAATCTATTGGGTCGACGAAGCCGCAATTTATGCCATGGTCTGGATGTGTTTTCTGGCGGCTTCTGCCGCTATTCACTACCGGTCCACAATTGCCGTTACCGTCGTCAATGAATTCGTCCCAGTCCCAGTCCGCTATTGGATGGAACGCGGCGTAGATGTCGTCATTTTCATGTTCGCCTGCCTGATGGTCTGGATTTGCCTGCGTTGGTTCATGCCCCTGCAGTTGATGGAGGCCGGATGGGACATCAAAGCGTTTCAAGGCAATACGTTCAATTTCATCTATGCCGAACCGACGAATACGCTGGGCATCAAAAAGGTCTGGGTCTGGCTGGTAATGCCTGTCTTTACCCTTGGTGCCTTGCTGCACACCACTGCCAACTTGTTTCATCCCGGCCATGCCGCCCAAGTGGAGGCTGCTGAATGACGCCCCTGATTTTTATTGTTCTCCTGTTTGCATCCGTACCGATTGCCCTGGTGCTGGCCCTGACTGCATTGTGGTACATTCACGAAAGCGGCAACACGGTTTTGTACGATAGCTTCGCTCAACAAGCCTTTGCTGGTGTGGAAAATTATGGACTTCTTGCCATTCCACTTTTCATACTTACAGGGGAGTTAATGAACGAAGGCGGAATGACCCAACGCTTGGTCCAAGCCGCCCGTGTTTTCGTCGGAGGATTTCGTGGTGGGTTGGCCTATATCAACTTGCTGGCCAATATGTTCATGGCAGCCATCATCGGATCGGCGGCCAGTCAGATCGCCGTTATGAGCCGCGCCATGGTGCCCGCCATGACCAAAGAAGGTTACGACCCCGGATTTGCCGCTGCAACCACTGCGGCTGGGGGATTGCTGGCCCCTGTCATTCCGCCGTCGATGCTGTTTGTGATCTACGGCGTCTTGGCCCAACTCCCGATTGGGGATCTTTTCATTGCCGGGATCATCCCGGGCCTGATCATGGCCGGATCTTTCTTTATCGTGATTGCCTTGATTGGGCTCGTCAAAGACTTCCCCAAAGGCGAATGGATGACGCTCCCAGTGGCGCTGCGCGCGTTGCGGGATGCTCTGCCTGCTTTTCTGATACCAATTGCCATTGTCGGTGGCATTCTCTTTGGGATAGCAACGCCAACGGAATCAGCTGCTGTGGCGTCCCTTATCGCTTTGGCCGTGGGATGGGGTATTTATCGTGAAATCAAACCTGCTGATCTGGGGCAGTTGTTTGTACGCACTGCGACCAATTCTTCGCTGGTTATTTTCATGATTGCTGCCGCCAATGTGTTTGGCTGGGTGGTAATTTACGAGGAATTGCCGCAGAAACTGGCCGCCTTCCTTGCCACTGTGACATCTGATCCCTTTACGTTTTTGTTGATCGTCAATGTCTGTCTGCTGTTTGTAGGGATGCTGATCGATGGCATCGCCGCCCTGATCCTAATCACGCCAATCTTACTGCCAATTGCGATGAACACCTATGACATCAACCCCTACCAATTCGGGGTCGTCATCAGCCTCAACCTCGTACTTGGGCTGCTCACCCCACCTGTGGGCGTCGGATTATACATTGCATCAGCCATGTCAGGCGTGAAACCGTTCACAATCTTTGCCGCCCTCTGGCCCTTTTTGTTGGCCGTGACAGTGGTGTTGCTGGTGCTGAGCTATTTTCCAACCCTAAGCACAGCGCTCATCTAGGGCTTCAGAACTGGAACGACAGACCCGCTAAGACACCTTGTTGGGTCGCGTCATAAAGAAAGCTACCGTTTTGCCGGTCAACGGTCATCCAACGGTAGCCTAAAACCCCGGCGGTGGTTGGTGTAAACTGATACCCGACCCCGCCAAACACATCAGCCATATTTTCAGATCCGGCCCCAAAGCCACCAACATAGGCCCAGCCAGTTACAAAACTACGCTCTCCAATCTCACGTCTACCGCGCACACCGATGATCGGGTCCACCCAACTGTCTGCCCCATTCGCAGTACGACCCGGTGCGGTTCCCGGCGTTAGGGAGATATCGTTTTTGACCCGCCAATACCGCAAGCCGCCTGACACCCAGACCTCATAATTCGGGGCCTGCGCGAGTTCATAATCTGCCATCAGCGACACAATTGTGTTTTCGATTTTGACCACAGCCTTGCCAAAAGTGGGTGCCAGGGATCCGCTTTCGGCAGTCAATTTCACGTACTGCAGATCACCGGTTATCCCCCAGCGACCGTTCCGCCCGTGGCCCACCACCATGCCAGCAAAATCGAGGTTATCCAAAATATCACTGAAACTGGCATCGACATCAGCGGGGGGAACGCCTGGCACCGTCGCGACACGCCCTTGCAAAGAGGTGGCCCACAAATAGGGGGCGACGCGCCATTCCCAATTGTCTTGCGCCTGCGCAACCTGCGTCGCCGCTCCCAAAGCAATTAGGGTACCCCCTAAGCATTTAAGAGCGGACACAATTATCCGAGTTTCACCAGTGTCTTTCATTCTAAGTCCCCCAGTTAAATTCTCCGATTTCCAAGCGCTAAATACTTCGACAAACGCTATGCCGTGATCATTTTGTTCAAGCCTCAGGGAATTTGCACCCCTTTGCGATCAAATTGAGCAGCTTCCTCGCTCAGGTCATCATAAACCAGTTCCACCGCGATTGTGTTAACAGAATTCAGCGCATACGACCGATAAGGTAGACCATCGCTTTCAAGGATCATATTCGGTGCGGGTTGATCATCGTGACAGATCGGCAGAGGCCAAATTTCAGGCGCAGCGCCATTGATTCCGACACGCATCTCAATCAAACCACACCGCCAAGACCAAAGGTGTGTCACATAGATCAGATCCTGACCGTTGAATTCGCGTACAGCAACCCAGTTGCCCTTTGTCATCCCCAGAATCGGCTTCACTTCGGTCGCTGTGGTGAATTTTCCTGTTGGGATCTGCGGTTCCGCCTGTCGAGAGGGAGCCAGGAACACAGGGGCTGCTGTCTCTGGTTCCGGTGTCGGAGCTAGAAACACTGGCGCGGCGCTTTCCCCCGCAGAGGTAGCTTCCGTCACGTTTTCCACCGAGGAAGCAGCGGTGGTGTTTGCTACGTCTGACGCGGACGACGCCCCCTGTACCGCCATAGCGATCATGAATAAAATAGTTTCCAGCATAATAATCCTCCCGAAGGGGTCGGTCTTTCAATTCAATCTTGGCACAAATCCGGGCTTTTGAGATCGACCGGTGCGTTCTATAGTGCCATCCAAGGCAGTTCCCGCATTCAAAAATCAAGCGGTTAGTAGAGAGTATGGCAAAAATGCAGGCGTCTCGCCAACCTTTCAATATCGTGGTCGTCGGACAGAACAATCGGCTTCAGTTTGAGGCCGTGTTATTTGCGGCGTCGCTGCGCCATTGTTCGCCTAATTTCAATGGGCGGCTTTTTGTTGCGTCACCGCAACCCGGTCCCAAATGGGACACCGATCCTAGCCTCCGAAATCAGGACGTCCTGCAAGCGCTGAATGAGCTTGGTGCCGAGGTTTTGCCGTTTCAGAACCGGGTGTTCGGCCAGTCTTACCCCTATGGAAACAAAATCGAAGCCCTACAGGCCCTGCCCAAAGGCGAACCGTTCGTCTTTTTTGACACTGACACCTTGATCACAGGCGACATCATGAGTGTCCCGTTCGATTTCAATCGTCCCAGCGCATCATTGCGCCGCGAGGGGACGTGGCCCCAACCAACGCTCTATGGACCCGGGTACACTGAAATCTGGAAAGCGCTTTATGACCGCTTTGGCCTCAATTTTCGAACCTCGCTGGATCTGGGGCATCCCGATGAGTATTGGGAGCGGTATCTATATTTCAACGCCGGTTACTTTTATGGTGCCTGCCCCCGCGCCTTTGGCCAACGGTTTCTAACCTACGCAAAATCAATCAAGCAAGATCTCCCGATTGAGCTGGTTTGCCAAAGCTTGGACCCTTGGTTAGATCAAGTGGCATTGCCCTTAGTCATTCATTCGTTTGGCGGAGGCCGTGATACCCTGCCGTCAGGGTACCTAGATGGCGAAGTGAGCTGCCATTACCGTCACTTCCCACTGCTTTATGCACGCGAAAGCGATCATGTGGTCGAGGTATTGGAAACGGTCTCTGCCCCGAACAAGGTCAAAAAAGTGCTCAAGCAATACGATCCAATTAAGCGAACCGTTTTTCAGGGACGTGGTGCCAAAGCGCGTGCCTTGTTTGACCGCGACCACCTTCCACGCAAGGAACAGGCCATTCGCAACCGGATCAAATCCGAAGGTCTTTGGATGCGTTGACAGTTGTATCTGACGGCCCGGCTCCATATGTGCTGGTCGTCAAAGGGTAATCTGTCATGTTTGATAAAAAAGAGTTGTCTCTCGTCACGTTGCTAAAAGTGTTTCGATGGAAAGTCGGTCTGACATGGCTTTTGACCATCCTTGAGACAGGCTTGATGGCGCTCATTCCACTGTTCATCGGTCTTGCCATTGATGGTCTAATGACTCGGACCTTTGAACCATTGTACATGTTGTGTGGAGTTCTGGCAGCACTTTTGGTCGTCGCCACAGGTCGCCGCGTCTATGATACGCGCGCCTATGGAACCATTCGCGTCGCACTGACTGCTGAAATGGCGAACCGAAATTCCACGCTCAAAATCTCCTCGCTCAGCGCTCGGGTGCACATGGCACGAGAACTGGTCGATTTTCTGGAAGGCGAACTGCCTGCAATCATGACATCTGTCTTGCAATTGGTCGTGGCTGTCGGTGTCTTGGCATATTTCAACTGGGTGCTTGCCGCATCCGCTCTGACCGCCGGGGGTCTTATGCTTGTGATCTACGGCCTGTTCCATCGCCGTTTCTTTCGTCTGAACCGCGCCTTGAACGCGCAATCTGAAAAAGAAGTATCTTTGCTCGAACGGCGAGATCCCCCCATTTTCCTCAAGCACCTTAGATCTTTGCGTCGATTTGATGTCCAGCTCTCCGACACCGAAGCCGCCGTGTATGGCATGATCTTCGCTCTGCTGCTGTCTGTCGTTATTTTCAATCTTGGTTATACCGCGCTTGTAATGGCGGCGTCCGCGGGCGCGGTGTTTGCAATTGTCACCTACAGCTGGGACTTTGTGGATGGGGCTGTCAGCGTCCCGATGGCTTTGCAAAGCTGGTCACGCCTTAGCGAGATCATTGAGCGGATTAACAAGACAACCTGAGCTGTTGTGCTGGGACGGTCAGTCCTCTAACTCTGTTGCCAAGAATTTGACCCAGGGAGACTATGACTATGTCCGATGGCCCAACACACGGCTTTGATACACTGCAAATTCATGCAGGCGCCCGCCCCGATCCGGCAACTGGCGCGCGGCAAACCCCAATTTACCAAACCACTGCCTATGTTTTCCGTGACGCGGACCATGCGGCGGCTCTGTTCAACCTTCAGGAAGTGGGCTTTATCTACTCTCGCCTGACAAACCCAACCGTGGCCGTTTTGCAGGAACGTATAGCGACGCTCGAAGGTGGAGTTGGCGCGGTTTGTTGTTCGTCTGGGCATGCAGCACAGATCATGGCGCTGTTCCCGTTGATGGCGCCAGGGTGCAACGTTGTGGCTTCGACCCGTTTGTATGGCGGGACTGTCACCCAGCTGAGCCAGACCATCAAACGGTTCGGTTGGAACGCCAAGTTCGTAGATTTTGACGATCTGGATGCGGTACGTGATGCGATTGACGACGACACTCGCGCCGTCTTTGGCGAATCCATCGCAAACCCCGGCGGGTATGTGACCGATATCCGCGCCATTGCAGACATCACAGATGCGGCCGGTATTCCGCTCATCATCGACAACACGTCGGCCACGCCATACCTGTGTCGCCCCATCGAAATGGGCGCGACGCTGGTTGTGCATTCTACAACGAAATACCTGACCGGCAACGGCACGGTCACGGGCGGTTGCGTTGTGGATTCGGGTAAATTTGATTGGTCCGCCAACGACAAGTTTCCTTCGCTAAGCGCCCCCGAAGACGCTTATCACGGTCTCAAGTTCCATGAGACCTTTGGTGGCTTGGCCTTTACCTTCCACGGGATAGCAATTGGTTTGCGCGATCTTGGCATGACGATGAACCCGCAAGCGGCCCACTATACGCTAATGGGGATCGAAACACTGTCTTTGCGGATGGAACGCCATGTTCAAAACGCCGAAAAGATTGCTGCCTGGCTCGAAAATGATGATCGCGTGGACTACGTGACTTACGCGGGCTTGCCTTCGTCGCCCTACGCAGAACGCGCCAAGCGCGTGTACCCCAAGGGTGCCGGCGGATTGTTCACCTTTGCAGTCAAAGGCGGCTATGACGCCTGCGTGAAATTGGTGAACTCTCTGGAAATTTTCAGCCACGTGGCCAATCTGGGCGATGCGCGATCATTGATCATCCACTCTGCATCAACCACCCACCGTCAGCTAAGCGCCGAACAACAAGAAGCAGCCGGCGCTGGCCCGAACGTTGTGCGGGTCTCAATCGGTATCGAAGACTCCGCCGATCTGATCGCGGACTTGGATCAAGCACTGAGCACAGCTTGCGCCTAAGGCGTCAGCAAAGCATAGAAAAGGGGCCCATGGGCCCCTTTTTTCTTTTTGCACATCAGACGTTGTTAGTCCTGAATTGCAAACACCATCGAGACCGAGGTTTCGACCGACACTTCGCCGCTTGCGATCGGAACGCTGCCACCTTCGGACATCGCAGCCATACGCATCATCGGGCGCCCACCACCGCCATGCTCCGAGATCGAAATAACAGCGCCTAGCTTGACACCTGCCGCCGCAGCCAATTGTTGCGCTTTGTCAGTTGCATCCGCAACAGCCTTAGCACGTGCCAAATCTTCAAGCGGTTTAGGGTCTTCCACACTGAACTGCAAACCATTGAAATCATTTGCTCCATCTGCAATCACCTGATCCAAAACCAACCCCAGTTTAGACAAGTCCCGAACGTTGACAATCACACGGTTCGACGACACAAATCCGGTGATTTTGGCATCCTCTCCTGATGCGCCATATTTGTTGGACCAAACCGGAGCCAAGGACAAATCGCGTGTTTGCACGTCGCGGGCATCAATGCCCAATTCCGTCAACCGGTTCAGAATTCGGGTCACTGCGTCTGATGTTTCGCGCAAGGCTGGAACGGCTTCTTTGTCTTGGCTTGTCACGCCCAAGGTAATGAGCGCCATATTTGGCGGCGTTTCGACTGTCCCCGAACCGGAAACTGAAATTTGCCGCAGACCTTCAGCCTGGGCCAAACCGGCTGCGGTGACCATCAATGTGGCCACCAGAAACACAAGTGTCTTCAATGGTCTTACTCCCCGTTGTTAGACTCACAAAGTGGGGGCGCGGACCTTTGCTCAACAAGGGGGAAGTTTGGTGTTTTTCTTTCCCTCGGCAGAATCCTGCTTTAATGTCATCCTGCCGGCACTCTGAGTGCCTTAATGCTTTTGACTTGAACGGTATTGCCAAGACATGAAACCTGCCTTTGCGCTCTCTTTGTCGTTTGAAGGGATCTCGTTGTTGCACCGCACAGCGGGTGGTTGGCGCTGTGTTGGTGAAGTGCCTGTTGATTCCTCCGATTTGCAGGCCGAACTGAGCGATCTGCGCACGCGTGCTCTAATGTTGGACTCTGCGATCCAATGTAAAGTTATCATTCCAGACGATCAGATCCGTTATCTGTCAGTTGATATCGGAGAGTTTCGCGGTGAGGCAGAGCAGAACATCATTGAAAACGCGATTTCAGATGCAACGCCTTATGGTCTGAGCGAGCTGAAATATGATGTCGCAATGGATGGTCCCATCGCGCACGTCGCGGCCGTTGCATTGGAAACTCTGAGTGAAGCAGAAGATTTCGCGATACAAAATGGGTTCGAACCCGTCAGCTATGTGGCGGCACCACGCGATGATACCTTCCCCGGAGAGCCATATTTTGGCCCATCGAGAATCACCATAGGCCTAACCGGTAGCAATGCGGTCGAACCGGATGGTGTGGCAGTCATGGATTTGGGTCCGGTTGAGTTCCCTGAGCCAACACCGCCTGTGGCGCCACCAGATCCCCCAGATACGGGTACTTCTGACGCTGCCGCCCTAAATTCGGAAATAGAAAAGGCAAACCCGCCTGCCCCGGTCGCCGAACCTAAGGCTACGCCACCAGCACCAGACATCAAGGTTGGGTTCAGCAGTCGCAGAAACCCGCAACCGGCAACCTCACAGCCAACGCCAAGCGTGCGACCTCTGCAAGAGACACAGCAAGCCTCAAAAAAACCGAACGCCTCCTTATCCAAAGAAGCACATGCGACGGCAGATGATCGTTTGGATACTGCCTTTACCAGCAAACGTAGCCCAGTCGTTACGGCAGCGCCCGCAGGTAGACCTGTTCAACCAGAAACGCCCCCTGTCGTTGCGCAACCGATTGCGGACGTCGATCCCGCACTTGATTTTGCAAGTCAGAAGAAACCAGAAACAGCTGCACTGCGCGACGAAACAGACCGCATGACAGTGTTCGGGGCTAGGAAACCTCAAAAGGTTGGAGGCAAGCCAAAGTATTTAGGGGTAATTCTTACAACTCTGCTAGTGCTGCTAATTGCCGCTGTTGCAAGCTGGGCTGCCTTATTTTCCGACATTGGGTTTCTGGGCCTGTCCCGCACACCAGATGCACCCCCCCAGACGCAGGAGCAGTATGAACCGGAACGCCCTGACACACCTTCCCCTGTCGCCCCACAGCCTGACACAGCCACTGATCCCAAACCTGAACTCCCGGATCTGGTTGCCTCTGTCCCACGCGAAGTGGATGGGCCGTTTCAATCCGAAACACCCAGCTTAACCGATACTGACTCTGCTGTTTTGGATGCGCTTCGGATCAAGCCACAGCAGGTTGAGGTAGCCCCGATCCCGGCGGAACCGTTAGTCGGAGAGGCGTTGTATGCCGCAACAGGGATCTGGCCCCAAGCCCCCCAAAGTCCCCCATCACCGGGGGTGATTGGACTGGATGATCTCTATGTTGCATCAATTGACCGGACCGATTTGTTTCAGGATGCAATCGCGCTGCCTACTTTGGAATCTTTTGATACGGACAAATCCATTGCCCGCTCTGCGTCTCCGGTTGCGGCTGGTTCACGGTTTGATCTTGATGCGCGGGGACTGGTCAAACCCACCCCCGAAGGGACACTATCCCCAGATGGTATTCTGGTCCACTTAGGGCGTCCTCCTGTGGTTCCACCAACTCCACCGGTCCGGTTTGAAGCCGAGCCTGAGCAAGCAGACACGCAGCAAGACTATCTTGCAACGTTGCGGCCGAAGCTGCGCCCTGACAATTTGGTTGAAAATAACGAACGCACGCAGCTCGGTGGATTGTCACGTGCAGAACTGGCAAAAGTACGGCCAAAACTGCGACCCAAAGCACTGGCTACAGCCTACGCAGAGGCCCAAGTAGAAGCCGAGGCAGAAAACCCCGATCCGGAAACCATCCCGGAAGCCGAAGCAACAGCTACGGCAACAGCCCTTGCAGTGGCACAGTCCCCGCTCCCCAAACGGCGCCCCAAGGGTTTGGCCTCTCGTGTTAAACGCAATACAAATCTAGGCTCTGTGGCGGGTCTCAGTGATGCGCCGAATGCACCAGAACCAGGTACATTTGTCGCCCGAACTGTTACCCCAAAGAAACCATCCACGGCCTCAGTCGCGCGACAAGCAACGCTTGAAAACGCGATCAACCTGCGTCGTCTTAATCTGATCGGGGTATATGGCACCCCCGCCAACCGCCGTGCGCTCATCCGGTTACCGAGTGGACGTTATAAAAAGGTCAAGGTAGGCGACCGGGTCGATGGAGGTCGCGTAGTCGCAATCGGAGACAGCGAGTTGCGGTATCAGAAGTCTGGCCGGAACATGACACTCAAAATCCCAAAAGGGTAACATTTGAGGTCTTGGTAAAACAAAACTCTGACCGCCACCTGAAGTCACGCTTACGTTTCCGGCGATCTTCTCATCAATGTTATTGCTTTTTGAAATTTTCCGTACCGCCTCACAGGATTCGCGTCTTTTCTCTCTAAACCTCGTTTTATCTGCGGGAATTGCGCACTATGTTGGACAAAACAGAGGGAAATCCGCAGATGCTGGACGCTATCGACACCCGTCTTCTGGCCGCGCTGCAAAATGATGCCCACCTGACAGCCCACCAGTTAGGTGGGATGTTAAACTTGTCACCCAGTCAGGCGGGTCGACGGCGTCAACGGCTTGAATCGGAAGGCTATATTACCGGGTATTCTGCACGACTGGATCCCTTGCGGTTAGGCCTGCATGTCCAAGGGTTCGTCCAAGTTCACCTTGCCTTGCATGGCCCAGAGCAATCCGCCAGTTTTTCCCGTATGATCAACACACGTCCAGAGATTACCAGCGCATGGACGATGACAGGTGAAGCAGATTATCTGTTACATGTCTTCTGTGCCGATCTTCCCGCGCTCAATGCCTTGCTTCATCAAGTCATTTTGCCTCACCCTGCTGTCGCACGTGTGCAAAGTCAGATTGTTATGGATCAGTTGAAACGGGACGCACCCCTCCCGACCTGATTCCGCCCCCCTTTGCCCCTTGAAAGGACCAAAATTGGAAAACTTTCTATACCAAGCAATGATTTACCTAGCCGCTGCCGTGATCGCGGTTCCGATCTCTGCGCGATTGGGGCTGGGGTCGGTTTTGGGCTATCTGGCTGCCGGCATTGTTGTTGGCCCGGTTCTGGGACTGGTCGGGGCAGAGACCGAAGAGTTACAGCATGTGGCCGAATTTGGGGTGGTCATGATGTTGTTCTTGATCGGGCTCGAATTAGAGCCTCGGGTTCTATGGAACATGCGCGATCGCCTGATCGGTTTGGGTGGGTTGCAGATTTTGGTATCCACCCTTGCCCTAATGACTGCCGCCTTGGCTGCGGGTCACCCATGGAATGTGTCGCTTGCGGTTGGCTTAACGCTGTCGCTGTCCTCGACTGCGATTGTGCTGCAAACCTTGTCCGAAAAGGGGTTGATGAAGACCAACGGTGGGCGTTCCACATTTTCTGTGTTGCTGACACAGGACATCGCCGTAATCCCAATCCTGGCCTTCCTACCATTGCTGGCAATGCAGGAAGCTAGGCATTTCAATGTTGATGGTTCGATTGATCGCGGATTGGAGCACAGTCCATCCGCGGCTGAGCATTCCCTGTCCCTTGTTGAGGGCCTACCTGGATGGGCTGTTACATTGGTCACACTTGCGGCCATCGCATTCGTCATTCTGGCCGGGGTATATCTAACCCGCCCCCTATTTCGCTTTGTCCACGCAACGCACTTGCGAGAGATGTATACTGCACTTGCCCTGGTCATCGTTGTTGGCATCTCCTTTCTCATGACCCTTGTTGGTCTGTCGCCGGCTCTTGGAGCTTTTTTGGCCGGAGTTGTTCTGGCAAGCTCGGAGTTTCGGCACGAACTGGAAAGCGATCTGGAGCCCTTCAAGGGCCTCCTTTTGGGGTTGTTTTTCATCACGGTTGGGGCCGGCATTAATTTCACCGCCTTTTTCGAAGAACCCCTAGACCTGATCGGATTGGCGTTGCTGGTTATCGTTGCTAAGGGGGCCATTCTTTATGTTGTCGGACGCGCTTTTCAGCTGAAAGGACGTGATCGTTGGCTGTTTACATTGGGGTTGGCACAGGCGGGTGAATTTGGTTTTATCCTCTTAGCGTTTTCCACCCAACAAAACGTCATTCCGCAAGACCTGGCAGAAAAGCTGTTGTTGATCATCGCCTTAACCATGCTGATAACACCGCTCCTTTTCATCATCTACGACATGCTATCCCGCAACATTAGAGATTCCGTCCCGGAGCATGTCGCTGACAAAATTGATGAACAGGGTCCTGTTATCATTGCCGGGATCGGTCGTTTCGGGCAAATCGTCAATCGGTTGGTGCGGGCCTATGGCTTTAAAACCATTGTCTTGGATAACGACATGGAAACCATCCAATTGATGCGTCGCTTTGGGGTGAAAGGGTTTCTTGGGGACCCGACGCGACCTGAGCTGCTCAAGGCGGCTGGCATCGACAAAGCCCATGTTTTAGTCGCCGCCATGAATGATCCTGAAAATATCACCAAACTGGTGAGCTACGCACGGCGTGTCCGCCCCGATTTGCACATTATCGCACGTGCTTGCCACCGCAGTCATGTTTACGACCTCTATCAGGCAGGAGCCAATGACATCGTGCGCGAGACGTTTGACAGTTCATTGCGGGCAGGACGCTATGTGCTCGAAAATATCGGTCTTAGCGAATACGAAGCGGCCGGTGCGGAAAAAACATTCTATGCCCATGATCGGAAAACAATTCGCGACTTAGCACAGTTATGGAAGCCCGGCGTACCTGCATCGGAGAACCCGGAATACATTGCCCGCGCGCAGGAGCTTGAAAAAGAACTGGAAACTGCTCTCCTTGCGCTAGCCGACGCAGACCCACCAAAAGAGACCTGAGCTGCTGGGGCACCTGCCCTAGCAACTCAGACACAGGAAACATCAACCGTCTGAGACACCTGCTTCGGCAAAGGTCGCCATGCCCGAGTGGCATGCGATCGCACTTTTGACGATGTTGATAGCCAACGTACCGCCGGACCCTTCGCCCAGACGCAACCCGAGCGTCAACAACGGTTCTTTGTTGAGGTGACCCAGCAAACTGCTGTGGGCACCTTCGGCACTCTGATGCCCGGCAACGGTGTGGTCCAACGCGCCCTGAGACGTCTTAGCCAGACACGCCGCAGCTGCACAGCAAATAAACCCGTCCAGGATAACAGGAATCCGCAGAACCCGCGCCGCTGCAATCGCACCAGCCATGGCAGCAATCTCTCGGCCGCCAAGGCAACGCAATACCTCTAGCCCATCTTGTGTATCGCCATGCAATGCCACACCTTCTGCGACAACACGGGTTTTATTGGCAAGACCTGCGTCATCGACACCAGTGCCCCGACCAGTCCATTCCTCGGCATCGCCGCCAAACAAG
This sequence comes from Phaeobacter sp. NW0010-22, assembly GCF_040365955.1. Lineage (NCBI taxonomy): Bacteria > Pseudomonadati > Pseudomonadota > Alphaproteobacteria > Rhodobacterales > Roseobacteraceae > Phaeobacter > Phaeobacter sp. NW0010-22. Next base: position 100,253 of record NZ_BAABWT010000004.1, on the reverse strand, counting down.
GCACAGCCGATTGCGGCAGCGGGCGTTGTATTGCCAATTCCCATCTCGCCCACAACCAATAGATCAGACTCGGGATCAACTGCGTTCCACCCAACTTGCAAAGCCGTCAACAGTTCAGCCTCGCTCAACGCAGGGGCTTGGGTGAAATCGGCTGTCGGATTGTCCAACTCCAGCGCGTGCACATCCATCTTGGCCCCGGCGGCCTTTGCCAATTGATTGATCGCGGCGCCGCCATGCTGGAAATTCATTACCATCTGCACAGTCACTTCGGCAGGAAAAGCCGAGACGCCTTGCGCCGTTACACCGTGGTTGCCAGCAAACACAATGACCTGAGGCGCCTCTACCGTGGGTCGAGGGCTCCCACGCCAACCAGCGTACCAGATCGCCAGATCTTCCAACCGCCCCAACGCGCCGGGGGGTTTGGTCAATTGTCCGTTACGCTCTTGCGCTCCGGTGGTTGCAGCCCCATCCGGGCCCGGAGCCCCAACAAGAAGGTCGCGGAAAGTCGATAGGTCGGTCAATTCGGGCAGCATGAAAAGCCTCGTTGCATCAGAGTGGTCCTGTGTGTTTAACCAATGCATCCAATGCCACAAGACCCGGAGAGGCCAGGAAGTGCCAAAAAACGACAGTCCTGCCGTCTCGGCCTGGGATATTGCACTTGCGCTGGTGCTTTTGACCCGCTTGCCCCTACCGGAATTGCCAAGTCGCGTGTTTACCCGGCAATCCAACGCATCCTGGGCATTTCCTTTGGTGGGCCTTGTCATTAGTGCGATGGCCTGTTTAGTGGGCTGGATTTTAAGCGGGCTCAACCAACCACCGCCCGTCAGCGCGGCTATCGTACTAACCCTTTTAATTGTCACCACCGGCGCAATGCACGAGGATGGGCTGGCCGACACCGCCGATGGATTGTGGGGCGGATTTACCCGTGAACGGCGGCTGGAAATCATGAAGGACAGTCATATCGGCACCTATGGTGTTTTGGCGCTGATCCTGAGTCAGCTGCTACGATGGGCGCTGATTACCGCCTTGATCACGACAGGCATGTTTCTGGCTTTGATCGCTGCCGCTGTATGGTCCCGCGCCTTGATGCCGGTGATGATGGCAGCTCTACCCAATGCTCGGAAATCAGGGCTTAGTCATGGGGTTGGCGCACCAACGAAGAAAACCTGTATCGGCGGTTTGCTCCTGGCTTTGGGGATAAATGGCGTTCTTATTGGCTCAGGCAGTCTGATGCCTGCTGCCATTTCCGTATTACTGTTCATTGGACTAGCTCTGATTGCAAAGGCAAAAATTGGCGGTCAAACCGGTGATATTCTTGGGGCAACGCAGCAGATAACCGAGATTTCATTCCTGATGACCATATTAGCCGTCACCTAACTCACGCCACCTGTCTCAATCTTCAGCAAACCACCACAGTGCTTGCAATGAACCGCATCTGGATCGTGTCGAAACAAGCCGCAGTCCCGGCATTTATGGCGCACCTTTTGCGGCATAAAAATCGCCTGAGCCAGACGGACAAACAACGCCACCCCCACCACCATGATGAAGACCGAAAACAGCTTTCCGCCCGGCGTTACTAAGGTGACATCCCCGAAACCAGTGGTCGTTAGGGTCGCCATCGTGAAATACAGCGCGTCAATATAGGGAGTTTGACTTACTTCTGGGTCAATGAAGAAAACTAGAACCGCAGTGGTGGTTGCAAACACAAAGACCAGTAGATTGATCGATGCAATAACGGCGTCCTCATGGGTGCGAAAAAAATGGCTATCCCGGCGAAGATCCCGCAGCAAATGATACGAATGGATCAAGCGCAATCCGCGCAAAATACGCAAAAAGGCAAGGTTTCCGGTCAAAAACGGATCCAGAAACAACGATACAATCACAATAATATCAGCAATCGTATAAATCTGTTTCAGCAGTTCAAGGCGGTGTTTCGAAATCCAAAGGCGGGCCGAAAAATCACACAAAATGACGATGCCAACGAGGAAACTTATCAAGTTCATCCCTGGGCCATGCTCAAGATGAGCCGTGCCAACCAAAAACAGGATCGTCAATGCATCAAACAGGATCAGCGCATAACGGAAATGAACAGAGACAGACCCTTTGCCAAGGTACAGTCCCCTAACCAGATTTTTGAATGTGGCCATTCCAAACCCCGTTCCGCCAACAATATCTAAGCGCAGAAAAAGGTTAAGATGCAAGCCTGCATAACTGACAGGTACATTTAGGATGAAACGATAAAGGCCGCCCCAAACAGGAGCGGCCATAATTCAGCATTGCAACCTATGATCAGGCGGCGGCTGGTGCCACGCGTGAAGCCAGTACATCACCAACTTGTTTCGCCGCCAAGATTTCATCGCCACCGGATACGGCAGCAACTTCGCGGGTCAATCGCTCCAACGCGGCTTCGTAAAGCTGACGCTCGGAATAGCTTTGCTCGCGCTGGTCATCGGTGCGGTGCAAGTCACGAACCACTTCGGCAATTGCAATCAAATCGCCCGAGTTGATTTTCTGTTCGTATTCCTGCGCCCGACGCGACCACATTGCGCGCTTCACCTTGGCCTTGCCCTTTAGTGTCTTCATCGCCTGATTGATCACATCTGGCGAGCTGAGGCTGCGCATCCCAATTTCGGTTGCCTTGTTTGTTGGCACCCGCAGGGTCATCTTGTCTTTCTCGAACGAAATCACGAACAGCTCAAGCGCATAGCCGGCGACTTCCTGCTCTTCAACAGAAATGATTTGTCCGACTCCGTGCGCCGGGTAAACCACATAATCGTTGGGACGAAAGTCGAGCTTCTTCGATTTTGACATTCAGATCTTTCCTTGCTTCGAGTCGGGTGCAAACGACAAAAATTCCACATGCAGGAGAACATTTCCCCCGGCAGGCGGTACGATTATCAATAAGTCTAACGCTCCAAAGTGAGCAGACTGTTGGAGCACATCCCGATCGTTAACATCATGTAGAGGAGTATATTAGCACAAAAATAGGTGGTCCGAAAGCCGACCTAAGGTTAACTTTCGGATATATCTTTGCTTTCAGCACCTTATCCACAGCATTTCATCTGCAAAAAGCCGAAGTTGAAAACGAATCGCTTAACCGCCTTCGCCCGGCGCCTCAGAGAAATACTTCTCCATCTTGCCCTCTTCACCGTCACGCTCTTCGTGACCTGGCATTGGCTCTTTCTTGGTGACGATAACCGGCCACAGCTCGGAATACTTCCGATTGAAATCAACCCACTTGTCCATCCCGGGCTCGGTATCCGGGCGAATTGCATCCGCCGGGCATTCCGGTTCGCACACGCCACAGTCGATACATTCGTCCGGGTGAATGACCAGAGTGTTTTCACCTTCGTAAAAACAATCTACCGGACAAACCTCGACACAGTCGGTGTATTTGCAGGCAATACAGTTATCAGTGACGACATAGGTCATGGTTTGCTTTCCACTTACGCTTTGGACGACTAGCTAAATCAGCGCGGCCTTTTCTTCAAGGGATGATCACAGGTCAGACCTGCGAGAAAGATCAAGCGCGCGCCTTTCACGTTTGGACGGGCGACCTTTTCCCTCATATTTGGGATTGTCGGGTTTCTTTTCCCGTTTTTCTGTCAAATCATCGAATAACGTTTGCGCCTCTGGGGCCGGTCCACGTCGTTCCCCCAACGCAACAACACGTACAACACGCACATCATGACCTTGGGCAAAGGTCAAAACGTCTCCGGGCCCCACCGCGAAAGCAGGTTTAAGGGCCCGGTTTCCATTTACACGCACATGCCCCGCACCGACTTGTTTGGCTGCCAGGCTCCGGGTCTTAAAGAACCGGGCCTGCCAAAGCCATTTATCAAGTCTGAGTTTCGGCTGAGCCTCGCTCATCGACGATTACTTACCGTCTTTAAGACCCATCAGCGCTGCTGCAAACGGGTTATCAGGATCGATCTTTTTCTCTGGACGCGTAGGACGGGACGAGAAGGTTTTTGCACCCTGTTGCGGGCGCCCACCTTTTTTGCCCTGTGGTTTGCCACGGCCACCGTCTTGTTGACCCTTACCGCGCGGCTTGCCTTTCCCTTGCGGGCGAGCGCCATCGGTCTGATCACGACGTGGACCCCGGTTTGCCGGACGGTTCACACGACCCCAAGTGAAGGTGTAGAACACCTCCATTTCAGCGGCTGCCTCATCAGATGGCGCTTCTGCAGCGTCACTTGCTGCTTCAGCGGGGGCTGGTTCGGCGGCTGCCTCTGCGACTTCAGCGGCCACTGTTTCAGCAGGCGCTTCAGCTTGCGCAGCAATGTCAACTTCGGGCGTGGCATCAACGGTAGATGTCGCCGTTTCCGCAGCAGCTTTGACTTTTGCCCGCTCACCTTTTTCGGCTTTGTAGCCAAGACCCTGCATCAGCTCAACGAACTGCTCCAGAGTCATACCAGTTATCGACAGCATGTCAGCCTTGGCTTCAAATCCACCACGGCTATCTTCGGACCGTAGCATGTCAGCAAGGCGTTCAAGCATATCAATCCGAATCGACCGATCACCGGCATCCCGATACCCGCTCATGGTGTCATACCCTTGAGGCGCGTCCTTGATGGCTGGAACCGTAACCAAGCCCGGAGGCGGTGCTTCGGGAAATTCCTGAAGCCCCTGCGCCAAAGACCACAACACCAGACGCAAACGTGTCGGCGCTGGTTTCAGCAGCAATGGCATAAAAATCGTGAATTGGCCAAACCGGATACCATGCTTACGCAAAGCACCACGTGCGTCCTGATCCAGATCTTTCACCTCTTGCGCGACAGCGACACGCGGCAAAATGCCAAGCGCTTCGACCATACGGAAGGCAAAACCGCGGGCCAGCCCGCTCAGCTCTTCATCGCGCTGAAGGTTGGTCAGCGGCTCAAACAGCGCGGCAACCTTACGATCAATGAAGTGTTGCAGGCGGCGTTGCACTTTTTGCGCAACATCAGGGCCTGCAGCTTCATCAACAAACACTTCAACCATCGGTTTGAGCGGCTCAGCACCCGCGACCAACTTACCAACAGCGTGTTCGCCCCACATGAGGCCACCCTGTTCAGTATAATCGATCTCGGTATCTGGTGCGTTATAAAACCGATCTGCGCGCAGATGGAACTGCGGCGCGAGGGCTTGGAGCGATGCGCTTTTCAACGCTTTCGCCTCAGCACCCTGAGCGCTTTTGTCCGGCGAGAACCGGAACCCTTCGAGACGACCAACGAATTCTCCTTCGACGGTCACTTCACCCTTGTCATTCACTTCGGCCAAAAGGGCCTCCTTCTGTTTGAGCCGGCGCAAGAGCACGGATGTGCGCCGGTCCACAAATCGCTGGGTCAAGCGCTCGTGCAGCGCATCTGACACTCGGTCTTCTACAGCGCGCGTTTCCCCGCGCCAATGGTTTTCGTCCTTAACCCACCCACGACGTTGCGCGACATATGTCCACGTCCGAATATAGGCTAATCTCTTACTAAGTGCATCAATATCACCATCAGTACGGTCAATTCGCTTAATTTGACGCGCCAACCAATCATCAGGTAGCGCGCCATTCTGGTGAAGGTAGTTAAAAATCACCTCAAGTAAGTTTGCATGCTCCGAATGGCTGATTCCACGAAAGTCAGGGATTCGGCACACATCCCACAACAGGCGCACCGACTCACCATCGCTGGCACGCGCCATCACTTCAGGAATTTGCGATAAGGTCTTGAGCGTATTCAGGTCATCTGCGGGCCTAGCTTTAAGCAGATTTTCGTTATCTGGGCTTTCCTCAAGCGCGTGGATCAATGCATCCACCGTGCCAAATCGCAAAGCCGCATTCCGCCAGTTGAGTTTTTTCAACGGCGTAAACCGATGCTCCATGATTGCCTGCGCCATACCTTCGTCAAGCGGAGGCGCCTCACCCGTCACTCCAAACGATCCATGCGACATCCCGCGCCCCGCGCGACCCGCAATCTGCGCCAACTCATTCGGGGCCAAAGCTCGCATTCGACGCCCATCAAATTTGGTTAGCGAAGAAAAAGCAACGTGGTCGATATCTAGGTTGAGACCCATCCCAATGGCATCTGTAGCCACCAGATAATCGACCTCACCATTTTGATACAATTCGACCTGCGCATTCCGAGTTCTGGGGCTAAGCGCCCCCATAACCACGGCGGCACCACCCTTTTGGCGGCGCAATAGCTCAGCAATCGCATACACATTCTCAACCGAAAACCCTACAATTGCACTACGGGGCGGCATTCTGCTTATCTTTTTCGAACCGCCATAGACCAATTCAGACATTCGTTCTCTACGCACGAATTGTGCTTCAGGAACCAGTGCTTGAATGGGGCCACGCATAGTCTCCGCGCCCATGAATATGGTTTCGAGCAACCCACGCGAACGCAACAACCGATCCGTAAACACATGCCCCCGCTCAGGATCAGCGCAAAGCTGAATCTCGTCGACCGCAACAAAATCTGCGCCCATCCCTTCGGGCATCGCCTCAACTGTGCACACCCAATACTTGGTCCTGGGGGGCACGATCCGCTCTTCCCCCGTGACCAAGGCCACAACGGAAGGACCACGTATCGCAACGATTTTATCATAGACCTCGCGGGCAAGCAGTCGCAATGGCAGGCCGATGATGCCGGTCCGATGACCCAACATCCGATCAATCGCGTAATGCGTTTTGCCTGTATTGGTCGGGCCTAACACGGCCACGATTCGGGAAGGTGTGCTCATCTTTGCCTCTGCCCCTTACTTTAGGACTTTAGAGTGACTGTCCCCGGACGCCGGACTTCAGTCGTTTTACCGCAGTGGTTACTTGCTCATGATGGGGATGTATAGACAGAGCTCGCTGATAGATTTCATAGGCACGTTCAGGCCGATCCAGTGCTTCAAATATCTGTCCCAACCCAAAAATGGCATTGTAATTGTGAGCATTCAAAGCAAGCGATCGCTCAAGATCCGTCAGGGCCACCCCGAAAAGGTCCGATGCATAAAAAGCGGAAGCCCGGGCGTGCCACCCTTCGGCAAAGCCAGGTGCGTGATCTGTCAAGGCCGTGAGGTGCTCAATCGCAGCAGGCATATTGCCTGCCTCCAGTGCATCCCGCCCGCGTTCCAAAAGCAAATCTGCCGACACGGACCCTGATTTTGCCCACAGCGCCTGTAGTTGCCGATCCAAATGCCGTGCCTCGTCCGGCCCGGCCTGAGACAGCGCTGATAACAACGCGTTTTCATCTGTCGAATCAGCCTCTTGGGCATGTCCAGTTCCGGAAAACATGACTATCGCTGCAATTGCCGCGACGATACCTTTGAGATTAGGGTTTGCAATGCTCATAACAAGAGTCAGTGTAGCGTGGTGCAAAGCATTGTCCAATGCCTGTACCCAGAGAAACATGAGGGAAACCATGAGCGATATTCTTGAACAGGCTGCGGCCGAAATGAATGACAAACTGTCCGGCGGCGGATTTGACGGTTCTGCCAAATTCGCAATCGCGGATCTGGGTGCCATTGTTCTGGATGCCGACGGCGCGCGCGTCAGCGACGACGAAACCGATGTCACCCTGAGCGCCGATGCAGAAACATTCCAAAGCATCATTTCCGGCGAGCTCAACCCTACCAGCGCCTTTATGACAGGCAAGCTGGCCGTGGACGGAGATATGGGTATCGCGATGAAACTGGCGTCGGTGCTGGCCTGATGACGATTTCGCCGGCCCCCCTTTTCGAAGACGTGGCCGGCGGTCCCGCCGGTGGAACGGCCCATTGGGTAACTACATCGGACAACATCCGTATTCGCGTGGCGGCCTGGGCCCCCGAATCTGACGCCAAGGGGGCCGTACTACTGTTCCCCGGACGCACTGAATATATTGAAAAATATGGCTCCACGGCCAAGGAATTCGTTGATCGCGGCTATGCGGTTCTCGCCATTGATTGGCGTGGACAAGGTTTAGCCGACCGGTTGCTCGATGATCCCCGCGTTGGACATGTGGCACATTTCACCGATTTTCAAAAAGATGTTTCAGCCGCGTTGCGGGTCGCGCGCGACATCGATCTCCCCAAACCATGGCACGTTGTGGGCCATTCAATGGGCGGTGCTATTGCGCTGCGCTCTGTCATTGAAGGGCTATCTGTCCAAAGTTGTGCCTTTACCGGGCCGATGTGGGGTATCTACTTTAATCCAGTGATGAAGCAACTTAGCCGTCTCACCACTTATTGGGGTCCAAAATTTGGGCTTGGGCACAAAAACCCGCCAACGACGTCGCTCGAAAGCTATGTGCTCTCGCAAGAATTCGAAGGCAACGTGCTGACACGCGACCCTGACATGTACAAAATGATGCAGGCGCAATTGGAAGCCCACCCAGAGCTTTCTTTAGGTGCTCCATCCACCTATTGGCTAGGTAATGCGTTGGATGAATGCGCCCATTTGGCCACCCGCCCTTCGCCAGATCTGCCCTGTCTCACCTTTCTTGGCACACACGAGCAGATCGTTGATCGAGACGCAGTACGCGCACGCATGCAAAATTGGCCGCGCGGTCAATTGGTCGAAATTCCCGGTGGTGAGCACGAAGTATTGATGGAAGCCGCCGAAGTGCGGAACCCTGTGTTTGACCAACTCATCTCTCTTTTTGCGGGCAATGAACCCAAAGCAGGCTCCACCACCTTTCAACGCAGCGCCTGATATTCAGCTCTGATCAGAAACAGCGGCAAACCAAGAGCACATCGCTTGTGGTGCCCTGTGGAGATGCCTAGATATAGCGCAACAAAGATCACTGATGAGGCTCACATGTTCCAACTTCCCTTTCCTGTCCGCGATGCAAATGCAGGTGGCGGCGCTGATGCTCTGGGTAATTTGCCGGAATGGGACCTGAGCGATCTCTACGCCAGCGAGAGCGCACCTGAGCTCAAACGTGATTTGGATTGGCTGGAACAGGCCTGTGCCTCTTTTGCAGCCGATTTCGAAGGCAATCTGGCGGGACTGGACTCTGCCGGACTGCTCGATTGCGTTCTGCGCAACGAACGGATCAACGCCATCGCGGGCCGGATCATGTCATTTGCCGGTCTGCGTTATTATCAACTGACTACGGACGCCGAGCGGGCAAAATTCATGTCCGACATGCAGGAAAAAATCACGATCTTCACCACCCCGCTGGTGTTTTTCACACTGGAATTAAATCGGATCGACGACGCGGTTTTGGAGACACATTTCGCGTCGAATGTTGATCTTGCCCGGTACAAACCCGTGTTTGACCGCATTCGTGCGATGAAACCCTACCAGCTTAGCGATGAGTTGGAAAAGTTCCTGCATGATTTGGGGGTCGTAGGCGATGCATGGGAACGTCTGTTTGACGAAACCATTGCCGGGCTTGGGTTTGAAGTCGACGGAGAGCCGCTCAACATCGAAGGCACTTTGAATCTACTGACCGACCCCGATCGCAGTAAACGCGAGGCTGCCGCGCGCGAGCTTGCCAGTGTTTTCAGCATGAATATCAAAACCTTCGCACGCGTTCATAACACGCAAGCCAAAGAAAAAGAGATCGTGGATCGTTGGCGCGGCATGCCCACCCCACAAACTGGTCGCCACCTGTCTAACGATGTCGAACCCGAAGTCGTCGAGGCACTGCGCTCGGCCGTTGTTGCCGCCTATCCTAAACTCAGCCACCGGTATTACGAGCTGAAGCGCAAATGGTTGGGTCTGGACGTGATGCAAGTTTGGGATCGCAACGCCCCCTTGCCGCTGGAAGACACCCGCATTGTTGATTGGGCGACCGCCGAAGATACGGTGATGGAGGCTTATAACGCTTTTGATCCGCGTATGGGTGAAATCGCCGCCCCCTTCTTTACCAAGGGCTGGATTGATGCGGCTGTGAAACCCGGCAAAGCCCCCGGCGCGTTTGCACACCCCACCGTCACAGACGTGCACCCCTATGTGATGCTGAATTACTTAGGCAAACCGCGCGACGTGATGACTTTGGCGCATGAACTAGGTCATGGCGTGCATCAGGTGCTGGCCGCAGGTCAGGGCGAGATGTTGTCCTCGACCCCGCTGACGCTGGCCGAAACTGCATCCGTCTTTGGCGAAATGCTGACCTTCCGGAAAATGCTGGACAAAGCCGAAACCAAGGAACAGCGCAAGGTTCTGCTGGCTGGAAAAGTCGAAGACATGATCAACACGGTTGTCCGTCAGATCGCGTTTTATGATTTCGAATGCAAATTGCACGAGGCCCGCGGCCACGGCGAGTTGACCCCGGACGACATCAACCAGATCTGGATGAGCGTTCAAGGCGAAAGCCTTGGCCCCGCATTTGAATTCATGGATGGGTACGAAACCTTCTGGGCCTACATCCCGCACTTTGTTCATTCACCGTTTTACGTTTACGCCTATGCCTTTGGCGACGGGCTCGTGAACGCGCTCTATTCGGTTTACGCCGAGGGCGGCGAGGGTTTCGAAGACAAATACTTCGAAATGCTGAAAGCTGGCGGGTCCAAGCATCACTCCGAACTTCTTGCACCATTTGGCCTAGACGCCTCTGATCCCAAGTTCTGGGACAAGGGCCTCTCGATGATCTCTGGCTTCATTGACGAACTGGAAGCGATGGAAGACTAGTCGGTCGAAAAAGGCAGCGCAGGATTAAACCTGCGCTGCTTATTTGCTCAATACGGCATCGGATGCGCGCGATGGACCATGGTGATCTCGTCCAGAACCTCTTGCGACAGCTCCACATCAACCGATTTCAGGGCGTGCTCCAGTTGTGGCAAAGTTGTTGCCCCAAAAATCGCACTCGCCATAAAGGGTCGCGTCCGACACCAGGCAAGCGCCATGTGGATTGGATCCAATCCATGTCGCGTGGCAATTTCCAGGTAGGCTGCAACCGCGTCATACACCCGATCAGAATGCCGCCCACCCAATTCAGGATTGATCGCCTTTCGCGATCCTTCGGGCACGGCACCGCCCTGATACTTACCAGTCAACAACCCTGTCCCCAACGGGGAAAAAGCCATTAAACCAACATCTTCGTTCATGCTCAGTTCAGCCAGATCGGTATCATACATCCGGCAGAGCAACGAATACTCGTTTTGAATCGTTGCCACGCGCGGCCCTTTGCCCGCTTCGGCCAGCCGCAGCCAGTGGGCCGTGCCCCATGCGCTTTCGTTGGACAGACCAAATGCCCGAATGTTGCCTTTGTCGACTTGTTCCTGCAACGCGCCCAGACACTCTTCCATATTGGCGAGTGTTTCGTCACGATTTTGCCCGGATGGGTCAAAGGTCCAATTCTGCCGAAACATATAGCTGCCCCGATTGGGCCAATGAAACTGATAGAGATCGATGTAATCCGTCTTAAGCCGTTTCAAGGACCCCTCGATCGCCTCCGGGATCGTCTGCGCCGAAATCGGGGCCCCGCCACGGGCATGGGCAAACCCGGCTCCGGAATGCTTGGTCGCAAGGATATAGTCGCCCCGCCGCGCCGCATTGGTGGCATTCCACTTGCCTATGATGGCCTCGGTTCGGCCAACCGTTTCCGCCGAAATCGGGTTCACCGGGTACATTTCAGCGGCATCAACAAAATTGATCCCCGCCGACAAAGACAGATCAATTTGCGCATGCGCCCCTGCTTCGTCTGTCTGGGTGCCGAAGGTCATTGTACCCAAACACAGTTCAGACACCTCTAGGCCTGTTCGGCCCAATGGGTTCATCTTCATGAGAAATCCTTTCGCTCGCGTTGCCGCAAACCCTAGCGGGCCTGTGCCCAAGGGCAAGTCCCCCTTGAGACTGCGTCACATTTCCGGCAGCTTTGCGGAGACTTTAGAGGAGAAAGACATGCCGCAAACCATCACCAAAGGAATCAAGGCGTTGCTGGAGGAAGCCAACGCCGTGGTCGACACCCTGCCCGTGGCACAGGCCAAAGACCTGTTCGAAGACCCTACATACCAATTCATTGATTTGCGTGACATTCGGGAATTGCAACGCAGCGGCATGATCCCCGGCGCGTTTTCCTGCCCACGTGGCATGCTTGAATTCTGGATCGACCCCGACAGCCCCTATCATAAAGAGGTCTTTAATCAGGATAAAACCTATGTCTTCTACTGCGCCAGTGCATGGCGTTCGGCACTGAGTGCCAAGCTTGCCCAAGAAATGGGGCTGACCCCGGTGATGCACCTCGAAGGGGGCTTTGGAGAATGGGCGAAACAGAACGGCCCCGTGGTAGAAAGGTCCAAATAGGTAACGCGGATTGACAACCCGGTGAACAGGGCGAACTTGCCTCCCCTTTTGAACAAACATGGATACTCTGTTGGGCAAGGAGACTTAGATGCTCAACTTATCCCGCCGCTCGGTTCTTTTATCTGTCCTTAGCTTACCCTTGGCGCATCCACTGCTCGCTGCCATGCAACCTTACAAATTGGATGCGCGCAAATCATCCGTCGGCTTTTACTTCAACCTCTCTGGCACAAATCAAAAAGGCACGATGCCTGTCCGTAGTGCCCAGATTAGGATTGACCCAGCAGATCTAACGCGCAGCACGGTTGATGTGTCCGTAGATGTCACTCGCGCCAAAACAAATTTCGTTTTTGCCCGCAATGCTATGTTGGGCGCTGAGGTTTTGGATGCAAAGCAGTTTCCGACAATCCGCTTTGTTTCGACCCGTGTCCAATTGGGAAAAAGTGGCCGCATTTCCGATGGCGCGCGAATAGCGGGTGATTTGACTGTACGCGGTGTGACCCTCCCTATCACGTTGGATGCAGACCTCTATCGTCGCAGAGGCAGTGCATCCGCAGATCTGAGCACCCTCGACATTCGACTTCGGGGGCAAATCAGCCGCAATTCCTTTGGGGCCAGTGGCTACAAAGAACTAGTCAAAGATACCATTACTCTGGATATACGCGCGAAAATCCAGCAGGGTAAATAAAACACAGAAACGGGTCAAAATCGACACCACGCGTCGATAAACGGCTTGCCTCTTTTTTCAAGAGGCTCATTTTGAGACAATTATGCGCCTGATCATTTCGTTTGCCGCCCTGTTCCTGTCTGTCATCCTGCTCCAACTCTCGACTGGAGGGGTGGGACCGTTGGATGCCCTCTCTGGTATTACTCTTGATTTCAGCAACGAGCAGATCGGTTTGCTTGGATCCGCTCACTTTTTCGGCTTCTTTATTGGGTGCTGGTGGGCTCCTCGTTTGATGGGGACTGTTGGCCACTCACGCGCTTTTGCGGTGTGCACCGCTTTGGGTGCTATGGGTTTGATCGGACACACTCTGACAGAAAACCCATATGCGTGGGCTGCGATGCGGATCGCGTCCGGCCTATGCGTTGCAGGGTGTTACACTGTGATCGAAGCCTGGTTGAATGCCAAGGTCACCAATGAAAACCGTGGCCGCGCCATGGGCACCTACCGAATTGTTGATATGGGCGCGTCACTGGCAGCCCAGTTGATTATAGCCGTTCTGCCCCCAGCAAACTACGTGTCGTATAATTTGCTCGCGATTTTGTGCTGTGCGGCCCTATTACCACTAACATTGACGCGGGCAAGCCAGCCTGAAACACCATCAGCCCCGCGTCTACGACCGAAATTGGCCTGGCGTTGTTCCCCTTTGGCTGTCGTAGGGGTGATCGTCGCCGCCCTCAGCTCCGCGTCTTTCCGGATGGTTGGACCTATTTATGGGCAAGAAGTTGGACTGCAAATCGACCAAATTGCCTTTTTCCTAGCGGCTTTTGTCTTTGGTGGTGCTGCTGCGCAATATCCGATGGGGTGGTTGGCTGACAAATATGACCGCCGCTGGGTGTTGATCTGGCTCTCAGTTGCAGCGATTGCAAGTTGCGGCCTTACGATGGTTGCAGGTCATGCTGGTACCATTGGCGTTATGTTAGCTGCTGGCTTCTTTGGCTTTACATCTTTTCCAATTTTCTCAGTTTCGGCCGCACACGCCAACGACTTTGCGACCTCTGAACAACGGGTGGAACTGTCTGCCGCGCTCATGTTCTTTTACGCACTGGGCGCTATCGCCAGCCCCTATGTCGCATCCAATTTGATAGATCTCTACGGCCCCTCCGCGTTGTTTGCATATGTTGCTGTTGGCCACCTGATGCTGATCATATTTGGCCTTACGCGGATGCAAGCGCGTCCCTCGCCCGAGGATCGCACCAACTATGTCTATGCGCCACGCACCTCGTTCACGATTGGTCGCCTGTTAAAACGATCCCGCGAAGGACGCTGACCCGGCGCGCTTATTTCCGCGTGATGGCTCTTTTGCTGGCCCGTCACATGCGATAGACGAGCAAAAAGACAGATACGCGGGTACGGTACGGATATGGCACGGATTCTCATCACCTCGGCGATCCCCTACATCAACGGGATCAAACACCTCGGCAATCTGGTGGGCTCTCAATTGCCTGCCGATCTTTATGCCCGATACAATCGGGGACGCGGGAACGAGGTAATGTTCCTCTGTGCCACCGATGAACATGGCACCCCCGCAGAATTGGCTGCGACCAAGGCTGGTAAACCCGTGGATGAGTTTTGTGCTGAAATGCACGGTATTCAGACGGACATCGCCAATCGTTTTGGCCTGAGTTTTGACCAATTTGGCCGCTCGTCCAGTCCGCAGAACCACAAATTGACCCAGCATTTCGCCGGGAAACTGGCCGAGGCTGGATTGATCCGCGAAGTAAATGAGAAACAGGTATACTCCAACGCAGATGGCAGGTTCCTACCCGATCGCTACATTGAGGGCACCTGCCCCAACTGTGGCTATGACAAAGCCCGCGGCGACCAGTGTGAAAATTGCACCAAACAGTTGGATCCGACTGACCTGATTGATCCCCGGTCTGCTGTGTCCGGCTCCACCGACCTTGAGGTGCGCGACACCAAACATCTGTACCTGTGCCAGTCAAAGATGAAAGACACGTTGGACACTTGGATCGATGGCAAGGCTGACTGGCCGGTGCTGACAACCTCGATCGCGAAGAAGTGGTTGCATGACGGCGACGGGTTGCAGGACCGCGGCATCACCCGCGATCTGGACTGGGGTATTCCAGTCAAAAAAGGCGATCAGGATTGGCCTGGCATGGAAGGCAAGGTTTTCTATGTTTGGTTCGACGCCCCCATCGAATATATCGCTTGCGCAGGCGAATGGGCCGAGGCCAATGGCAAAACCGACGCCGATTGGGAGCGCTGGTGGCGTACAGACAAGGGTGCGGATGATGTGAAATACGTCCAGTTCATGGGCAAAGACAACGTGCCGTTTCACACGCTTAGTTTTCCGTCGACCATCATGGGCTCTAACGAACCCTGGAAACTGGTGGATTACATCAAAAGCTTCAACTACCTGAACTATGACGGTGGCCAGTTCTCGACCTCACAGGGTCGCGGTGTGTTTATGGATCAGGCACTTGATATTCTACCTGCGGATTACTGGCGCTGGTGGTTGCTAAGCCATGCACCCGAAAGCTCGGACAGCGAGTTTACTTGGGACAACTTCCAACAATCCGTGAACAAGGATCTTGCAGATGTTCTTGGCAACTTTGTCAGCCGGATAACCAAGTTCTGCCGCTCTAAGTTTGGTGAATCTGTTCCGGGCGAAGGCGAATATGGTGAGCAGGAACAAGTCCTTATTGCCGATCTAACCATCCGGATCCGGGCCTACGAGGCGCACATGGACGCCATGGAAGTTCGCAAATCAGCGCAAGAACTGCGCGCGATCTGGGTCGCCGGCAATGAATACCTGCAAAGCGCAGCGCCCTGGTCGACATTCAAAACCGATCCAGCAAAAGCTGCAGCCCAAGTACGCTTGGGGCTGAACCTGATCCGCCTCTATGCGGTACTCAGCGCGCCGTTCATTCCCACGGCTTCCGCAAGCATGCTGAGCGCGATGAACACTTTGGACACCAGCTGGCCCGAAGATGTACAGGTAGCCCTAAACGCGCTGCCTGCTGGTCATGACTTTAAAGTGCCCGACGTTCTCTTCGCCAAAATCACAGATGAACAAAGCGAAGAGTGGCAAGCGCGGTTTTCAGGAACCCGCTATTGAGCAAATAATAAGGGCACCAGAAATATCGGTGCCCTTTCATCGTTTTGGATCAGTCTACGATCGGCTGATTCAATACAAACGGCTCGGATGGTGTCACTGGTCCACCTTCGGCCTCACGAACCTCATGCCCAATATCTGAACAGACAGTGTAATTTCCACCTGCACAGGCGGATTTTTGTGATTTCACACTGTCAGGTAAGCTTCGCATTGGATTTGCACACGCAGCCAGCAACACAGGTATCAAAGCACAGAAAAGTACTTTTCCCATTTCAGTCCCCCTTCAAATTTGACGCTATTTTGCGCCAAAACTCGAAAAAAGCCAACTCTTCCATGATCAGAAGCGATGGCAATTGAAACTTTTCGCGAATACTGTTTCGGATAACCCCCAAATAACCAACAACAACCCGCAATCGTTGCTCATTTACGAACAAAACTAACACCCAAGGAATCGAGATTTAGGGCTAATCGCCGAATCCGGGTCTCCTTTGCTCCCTAATAGCAGCGGTTCACAGCCCATGACCTTAGGGTCACCGCTTGAGAAAACTCAAAAATGCGGCCATCCTATTGGAAATACAGCTCGACTCGGCTGCAGCAGCATTCGTGAGATCCGAATGTTGTCAAATAACTTGTAAAACCAATGAGGCGATTTGCATGCCAATCTTTCTTTCTGACTTTTCCGTAGGGCACAGGAATGCTCTAACACGGCTACGCGCCACTGGATTTGCATTGCTATGCGTCGCCTTTGCCACGCCAGCACTTGCTCAGGACGGTTCAGACCAACCTGCTCCAAAAGTTTCCGTTGCTGCAGCCTATTCCAAAGAAATCACCGATGAAGCGGTCTTTATTGGCCGAGGCGAAGCCATTGATAATGTCGACATCGTCGCTCGTGTCAGCGGGTTTCTAGAGGAAAGCGCCGTGGACGACGGCGCATCCGTCACCGATGGGCAATTATTGTTTCGTATCGAACCTGACTTGTATCAAGCGACGCTGGATGCCCGCAAAGCGGATCTTGATAAGGCAGAAGCCAATCTTGAACTCGCCCGGGTCGAATTAACCCGGAAAGAGGAACTTCTAAAACGGGATGCTACACCGGTATCAGAACGTGATATCGCGCGCGCCAACGAACTGGTTGCCGAAGCGCAAGTCAAAGCAGCCCACGCCGCCATTCAACAAGCCGAACTCGATCTCAGCTATACCGAGATCCACGCCCCATTTGATGGGCGCATCGGGCGCGTCAACACCAGCGAAGGTGACGTGGTCGGCCCTAACAACCCTGCTCTGGTGACTTTGGTGCGTGATACCCCCATTTACGTGACATTTTCGCTGAACGAGAAACAATTGGTGGATGTGTTGCAGGAACTGGGTCAGACCAGCGGTTCGCTGGCAGAAAGCGGCAAAAGCCCCGACGTATACCTGCAACTGCCCAATGGCACCCCCCTGAAAGAAGTCGGGCAAATCGTCTTTGTCGACAACCGCATCGATCCACTGACCGGTGCAATCTCTCTGCGGGCTCAATTCGACAATACGGAACAGCTGATCATTGATGGTTCCTTCCTTCATGTACGTATTCAGGCCCTGCAACCGACCAACCGTGTCCTCATCCCGCAGGCTGCTCTGCAACGGGATCAACGCGGTGAATTCGTTTTGCTTGTGAATGATAAACAGATGGTCGAACAACGCTACATCCAAACTGGAGATCCAGTGGACAGCGCCATCATCGTTCTGGATGGGCTGCAAGAAGGCGAAAGCGTCATTGTCGAAGGTCTGCAACGAGTTCGTCCCGGTGTCGCCGTGGATGCCATCGTCGCGACCGGCGGGGAATAATCAATGTTTTCAGCTATTTTCATTAACCGGCCAAAAATGGCAATCGTCATTTCCTTGGTTTTGACGATCATGGGAACGATTGGGTATTTTGCCCTGCCCGTCGCCCAATTCCCTGACATCACCCCCCCTGTGGTCAACGTCACAGCCAATTACACTGGTGCGAGCGCTGAAACCGTCGAAAACGCGGTTGCAGCTCCGATCGAAGCACAGGTAAACGGCGTCGATGACATGATCTATATGACCTCCACGTCTTCGGACAACGGCGGTTATTCCCTTCAGGTCACATTCGAAGTTGGCACCGACCCTGATATTGCGTCAGTTAACGTTCAGAACCGAGTGGCACAGGCGATGGCTTCGCTCCCGTCCGAAGTTACATCGTCTGGCGTTGTGACACAAAAAGCGTCCACCAACATGTTGATGGTTGTGACGCTTACTTCGCCCAACGAAACCTATGACGATGTGTTCCTGTCAAACTATGCCTCAATCAACATCAAAGATGCTTTGGCCCGGGTAGCAGGCGTTGGTAAAGCAGATGTACTGACCGATCTACAATATGCGATGCGTATGTGGATGGATCCAGACAAGATGGCTGGCTTAGGGATTACCCCCGGCGACCTGATCAACGCTATCCGTGAACAAAACCTCGAAGTCTCGGCCGGACAAATTGGCTCTCCTCCGGTGCCAGGCGATCAAACGTTCCAATATACGATCAAAAGCAAGGGCCGATTGGATACGACCGAAGAGTTTGAAAATATCGTCATCCGAACCGGGGATGCAGGTGCCATCGTCAAAGTCAAAGACATTGCCCGGGTCGAACTGGGGGCACAGTTTTATACCGCATCTGGATATTACCAAGGTAACCCCGCGACAGTCATGGGCATCTACCAAGCTCCTGGCGCAAATGCGCTTGCCGTGTCCGAGGCTGTTACTGCAGAACTGGAACGCCTGTCGCGTGCCTTTCCCAGTGATCTTGACTATGAAATTCCGTTCAACACTACCGATTTTGTTGAACAGTCTTTGAATGACGTTGTTTCAACTCTGATGCTTACTTTTGCACTGGTGATTTCAGTGGTTTTCGTCTTTTTGGGATCTTGGCGAGCGACCGTCATTCCAGCAGTTGCCATCCCTGTCTCTTTGATCGGGACCTTTGCATTCTTGTTGGCCTTTGACATGTCGCTCAACACCATTTCCCTGTTCGCGCTTGTTCTGGCCATTGGAATTGTTGTGGATGACGCTATCGTGGTGGTTGAAAACGTCGAACGCCTGATTGCTGACGAGGGCCTCGCCCCAGCTGAAGCAACGCGCAAAGCGATGGGCCAGATCACCGGTCCTGTAATTGCGACAACGCTCGTTCTGTTGGCCGTGTTTGTACCTGTTACCTTTATGCCAGGGATTACCGGACGCCTGTATTCCCAATTTGCAGTCACGATTTCAACTGCTGTTGTGATTTCTTCGATCAACGCCCTAACACTGTCACCGGCCCTCTGTGCGATTGTTCTAAAGGCCCGTTCTGGTCCCCCCAAAGGGATTCTGGCGAAGTTTGAAAACGGTATTTCCGGGGTCCGGTCTGGCTATATGGCGTTTGTAACCAGAATGCTGCGCCTCCCGGTGATTGGGTTGGTTCTAGTTGGAATCTTTGTTGTTGCTACTGGAACCCTTTTTTCGAACACATCCAAAGGCTTTATTCCGTTGGAAGACAACGGATACCTCTTTGTTGACGTTCAACTCCCAGACGCGGCTGCTTTGAACCGAACCGAAAAGGTCACCGCCCGTGTGAACGATCAAATCCGGGCAATTCCGGGTGTCGATAACACAGTTTTGGTCAACGGGTATTCATTGCTGAACGGTGCGGCCCCTAACGCGGCCATGGTTATCGTCGTGTTGGACAACTGGTCTGAGCGAAGCGAGGAAGCACTCAGCGCAGATGGCATTTTGAAACAGATCCTTGGCGTGGCCTATGGCGAAGCAGCGGCCTCGATCGTGGCCTTCAACCCGCCTCCCATTACAGGTTTGGGCATGTCTGCGGGTGTCGAAATGGAAGTCCAGCAAACCGGCGGTGGCACAGCACAGGATCTGTCGGCAGCCGTTGGTTCATTTGTCTATGCCGCCAACCAACGTGAAGAAATCGCCCAATCCTACACTACATTCCGGGCTAACGTTCCGCAGCTTTTCGTGGATCTCGATCGGGAAAAAGCCAAAACGCTGCAAGTCTCCGTGGCCGAGGTGTTCCAAACGATGCAAGCGCATCTAGGATCGTTTTATGTCAACGACTTTAACCTCTATGGTCGTGTCTACCGCGTCATGATTCAAGCTGAAGGCAGCTATCGTGACAAGGTCGAGGACATCTCCAACCTTTATGTCCGCTCAACCAAAGGCGAAATGGTTCAGCTCGGAACCTTAGTGGATGTAGAAAACGTTTTGGGGCCGGTACTGCTCAAACGACATAACCTGTTCCGATCAGCGACCGTGACAGCGGTGCCTGCGGCGGGTCTGTCATCGGGGGATGCCATTCGGGTCATGACGGAAGAATCCGCAACCGCCCTGCCGCCCGGATATGCATTTGAATGGACCGGGACCGCGCAACAACAGCTTAGCTCGGCAGGTTTGGTTCAGGTCATCATGGGACTAGCTGTGTTGTTTGGGTATCTGTTCTTGGTGGCTCAGTACGAAAGCTGGACTATGCCTGTGTCCATTCTGATGTCGGTCATCGTCGCCCTGTTTGGTGCGGTGGCGGCGGTGGCCATCGTTGGCAGTGATATCAATCTCTACACCCAGATCGGGATGATCATGTTGATTGGTCTCGCCTCTAAAAACGCAATTCTCATAGTTGAATTTGCAATGGACCAACGGGCTCAAGGTCTCAGCATCCGCGAAGCTGCTGCCGAAGCTGCGACCCAGCGTTTCCGGGCCGTCATGATGACAGCTTTGTCCTTCTTGTTAGGGGTGGTTCCATTGCTGACGGCAAACGGCGCGGGCGCTGCCAGCCAAAAGGCGATCGGCATTGCAGTCTTTGGCGGGATGCTTGCGGCAACTGTGATTGGTGTGATGCTAGTGCCTGTTCTCTATGCGCTCATGCAGGAACTGCGCGAATGGGTCAAAGGATTCTTCAAAGGCGATTCCCAACCACCGGCGGACCCTTCTACTCCTGCTGAGTAGCGGCCAAACGCAATACCCAAATACTGAAGAACGCCCTGCCTTGTGCGGGGCGTTTTTTTTGCATTAGCCTTGGCTGCCTTCCAGAGGATCTTGCGTTAGACTTGAAATATCCCCCCAGGGGGGATAACATTTTTTCATGACAGAACACACTTCACATCCGAAAATCGTTGCCCGTCTCAAACGGGCCAATGGGCATTTAGCCAGTGTCATCGACATGATAGAACATGGCCGACCCTGCACTGAAATAGCACAACAAATGCACGCGGTTGAAAAAGCAATCACCAACGCCAAACGGGCCTTGATCCACGATCATATCGATCACTGCCTCGACAGTGCAGAACCGGGTGACACCACCGGGTTCAAAGAAATCACACGATACCTGTAGCCCATGTTACGTGTTCTTAAGCATCGCACCTATCTGCACCTCTTCCTCGCTCAGGTGCTGGCCCTCATGGGCACTGGCTTGGCAACTGTCGCCCTCGGATTGTTGGCCTACGATCTTGCAGGGGATCAAGCAGGGTTAGTGCTGGGCACCGCGCTCACCATCAAAATGCTCGCCTACGTCACGCTGGCGCCTATCGCTGCTGCGTTTACAGAAAAACTCAATCGACGCTCCATGCTGGTTGTTCTAGATCTGATCCGCGCAGGCGCTGCGTTCTGCTTATTGTTTGTGGAGGCGATCTGGCAAATCTATGCGTTAATATTTGTGCTACAGGCGTCCTCGGCGGCGTTTACCCCTACTTTTCAGGCAACCATTCCCGATATTCTGCCGGATGAGACAGACTATACAAACGCGTTGTCGCTTTCGCGTCTGGCCTATGATTTGGAAAGTTTGCTCAGCCCTATTCTCGCGGCAGCCCTACTAACGCTCGTGCCGTTTGATACATTGTTCTTAGGGACCGTTCTGGGGTTTTTAGCCTCGGCTATTCTGGTCCGCACCGTATCGTTGCACTCGCCAAAGCCCTCCAAACGGCGAGGCGTTTGGGATCGGACTACGCGCGGGCTGCGGATCTATCTGACAACACCACGGTTACGCGGACTTTTGGCGTTGTGCTTCACACTGTCCATGATCGGCTCCATGGTGCTGGTCAACACCGTGGTTCTAATCCGTGCCACACTTGGATACGGTGACACAGCCGTCGCAGTAACTCTGTGCGGTTTCGGGGCCGGATCCGTGACGACGGCTCTGATGATGCCGCGTATTCTGCAAATCCATTCAGATCGCGCTGCTATGCTCGCAGGGGCCTGGGTCATGTGCCTCGCCGGACTGGGCCTGACTGTCTGGGCATCGGTGATCGGCTTTAGCTTAGCAAGCATCATCACGGCATGGTTTGTGTTGGGAACGGGATTCTCGGCCATTCTGACCCCATCAGGCCGCCTTTTGCGCCGTTCCGCACCTGCAGCAGAGGATCGCCCAGCCCTCTTCGCAGCCCAGTTTACCCTCTCGCATGCCTGCTGGTTGATCGGCTACCCACTGTCCGGTTGGCTGATGTCGCGCATGGATGGGGCAACAACCCTTGGGATACTCACACTAGCTGGTTTTGTGGGTTTGGCCTGTGCCACCCGCCTGTGGCCTACGGCGCCAGTATCTGCTCAATCAGCTCCCTAGGCCACGCTTTCCGCGCAATCCAAATAAACGCAAATGTCACGGTGAAACGCTCAGGCGGGAAAGCTGCTCACATCGCCCCCAGCCCCTCAGCATTGCTCCTTCACAACCGATATCGACACAGGGAATGTTTCTCATAGACATAAACTTTGGTGTCACAGTCGATCCTGCTGTAGCAGTTCAAGAACACAACCAGCCTTTCAGCAACGCGTGTCAGAAACATCTGCCCCCTGATCCGCCTGCGTCACATCAGCTGGAAAAGTTCTATACACGTACGGAGCCATAGAGTTTCCAACGTCGTCTCGTACTAGCCTCCAAACTATTTCTGCGCAGAAACGATTGCCGCTACTTGCTGGTGAACGGTGACCTTTGGTCAGAATGGATCAGTAAGCGGTTGCCAAGAATATTACTTCAATCACTCAGTGTTTTCTGAATGAAATTCGTCTGTTGCACATCTTGAGGCCCACGCTGGCTTAACTGTGCCTTAAGCCAATCGTCTACATGTCTTGGGGAAACTCAAACTTCTGCTCACACGAATAGAGAACCACCGCGAATTGAGATTGCCTGAAAAAGAATGGCCCCGCTAAAAATAGCGGAGCCATGTCCAAAAGTTCGGAATGCGCCAAGGAAGCGTACAGGCACTCTTTTCTACTGAGACACCGCGGTCAGGCCACGCTTTCCTCAGTGCGCCGTTTGCGGCGCATCTGGATCAAGTACACAAAGCCCAGCAACAGGAATGCAGGGATATAGAACACTTCTTTGCGGATCCGTTCCGCCTTGATATCCAGTTCAACGATTTCCCAATCAAAGTCGATCCCGAGCTGTTCTGCTGCACCACCAAATTCAAGGTTATCGATAAAGAACTTCCCGTCTTCCTCACGCAGCTCAATGCCAGCTCCGTTCAGCAAACGCCCGGCGCCGTCTTCACCCATTGGGCCAAGCGGCAACAGATATTTTGCATCCACGGCCTTGCCATTCAGGTCCTCGCCCATCAGGCGCACACGCAGGCTGGTATCATCTGCGCTCTGCTCTGCCATCTGGTAGATCGACGTCGCAGGCATCGCCTCAAACTCAGGCGCGATTTGGTTCAGGAAGAACCCTGGCCGGAACAGCGTAAAGGCCACCAGAACCAAGGCGACGCTTTCCCAAAGCCGCGACCGGGTCATGAAATACCCCATCGTCCCCGCCGCAAACAACAACATCGCTATCAACGCCACGATAAAGACAAACACCGCCTGTATCGGCCCCACGTCAATCAACAACAGATCGGTGTTGAAGATGAACAGGAACGGCAGCAAAGCAGTCCGGATCGAGTAAAAGAATGCCTGGAACCCGGTTTTAAGCGGATCGCCCTTACTGATCGCCGCCGCCGCAAAGGACGCGAGCCCCACCGGAGGCGTCACATCCGCCATGATCCCGAAATAGAAACAGAACATATGCACGGCTACCAACGGCACGATCAGACCTGATTGGGCACCCAGCTCAACCACAACGCCCGCCATCAGTGATGACACCACGATATAGTTCGCTGTTGTTGGCAGCCCCATGCCCAGAACGATTGAGATCACCGCCACAAAGAACAACATCGCAAGCAGGTTGCCCCCAGAAAGGAACTCAACAAACTCGGCCATTACCTGCCCGACACCGGTCAGTGTCACCGCGCCAACGATGATCCCAGCCACACCCATGGCAGCCGCGAGGCCAATCATGTTGCGCGCGCCAATCACCAAACCTTCGCCGATCTCTTTCAGACCATCCGACAGCCCTACCATTACACTCTGTTTCTTGCGGAAAAAATCCTTAAGCGCATTCTGCGTCAATAGGATCAGCAACATGAACGCCGTGGACCAAAACGCCGACAAGGCGGGCGATTTCCGCTCAACCATCAACAGATACATCAGCAATAGGATAGGTAAGAGATAATGCACGCCTGTTTTAAAGATCTCTTTGGTGGGAGGCAGATGCTCCATCGAATCACTGCTCATCTCAAGGTCGGGCCCGCTGGCCGCAAACCGCACGGCCAAGACGTAAACCGCCATCAAACCCGCGACCAATACAGGTGTCGCTGCGCCGCCCAGCATCCCTTGAACAATATCAACAAGGTATCCGGTCAGAAACAAGGTTCCCCCTGCGATAACAATGCAACTTGCGATGATGAAAATAGCGCCCAGCATGAACTTGATCGGGTTCATACGCGATGTCCCGGTCATACCCATTTTGAGAGCTTCGAGATGAACAATATAGACAAGCGCCATGTAAGAGATCGCCGCAGGGATGATCGCGGTTTTCACAACCTCAACATAAGAAATGCCGACATATTCCGTCATCAGAAACGCAACCGCCCCCATAACCGGTGGCGTCAAAACCCCGTTGATCGAAGACGACACTTCGATCGCCCCCGCCTTGGCCGGGCTAAACCCAACTTTTTTCATCAACGGAATGGTAAAGGTTCCCGTCGTTACAACGTTCGCAATCGAAGAACCCGAGATCAAACCCGTCGCCGCCGAGGCGATCACCGCAGCTTTGGCTGGCCCCCCACGCAGGTGGCCCAAAGTGGCAAAGGCCAGTTTTAGAAAATAATTACCTGCCCCGGCTTGGTTCAACAACGCACCGAACAACACGAACAGGAACACAAACCCGGACGAGACCCCCAAGGCGACACCAAAAACGCCCTCAGTCGTCAGCCACATATGGCTCATGGCCTTTTGAAACGAAGCCCCTTTCCAGCGTACAACATCTGGCAGGATCTCACTTGATCCAAAAAAGACATAGGCCAGAAAGAACATTGCGACACCCATCAACGGGAAACCTAGCGACCGGCGTGCGGCCTCCATCAATGTTACAATCCCGATGCCCGCAACCACCAAATCCACTGTGTTCGGTGCCCCAGTTCGGTTGGCAACGCCCACATAGGCGTACCACAGATATGACGCCGCAGCGGCCCCAACAGCTGCAGTGGCCCATGTCAGCAAAGGAATACGGTCACGGGGGCTCTTGGCGAATGCTGGAAAGGCGACAAAGGCCAGAAACACAGCAAAACCAAGGTGAATGGCGCGGGTTTGCGTGTCATTCAACACGCCAAAGCGCAAAAGAAAAGGCAGTGGTGACGCGATCCACAGCTGGAACAGCGACCACGTGAGCGGGATATACCACAGGGCCTTACGCGAGAACGCATCGTGTGGATTGCGCCCCCCTGTGTCGGCATCCGCCAGAATGTCCTCTAGATCTGTATCATCGACAGCTGCATTTTCTTTTGAGCTCATGGCCATCCCTCATCCGAATTTTTTCGGTTCTTTTTAGACGCAAGCGCCCCCCTGAGCGATCAGGGGGGCGTCAATTTCGGTATCAGGTCAGAATATTACTTCCAGCCTTTTTCCTTGTAGTACTTCTCAGCACCGGGGTGCAGAGGCGCAGACAGCCCATCGGTTACCATCTGCTCAGGTGTCAGGCGGGCAAACGCAGGGTGCAGCTTTTTGAACGCGTCAAAGTTTTCAAACACACCAGAAACCAGCGCATAAACAACCTCATCCGAGGTCTGAGCCGAGGTTACGAACGTTGCTTTTGGCCCCCAGGATGCGATGTCTGCATCGTTGTTTGGGTACATGCCACCGGGGATGGTTGCCGCAGCATATGCCGCGTTCTCAGCCAGTACGGTGTCGGTGCCCGAGGTGGTCAGGTCCAGGATTTTGACTTCGCAAGTAGATGTCGCTTCCATCGAAGAACCATTTGGCAGGCCAGCGGCCCAGATGGTTGCGTCGATTTTGCCATCGCACAGAGCAGCGGACTGTTCTGACGACTTCAGCTCAGCAGCCAGCGCAAAATCAGCAGGTGTTACACCTGCAGCCGCCATCAGCGTTTCCGCCAGAACACGTGTACCGGAACCGGGGTTCGCGATGTTCACGCGCTTGCCTTTGAAATCAGCGACCGAATTGATGCCAGCATCAGCACGGACCATGACATGCAGCGGCTCAGGGTGAACCGAGAATACCGCACGCAGGTCTTCGTAGGCGCCATCATCTGCAAATTTGCCAGTGCCAGCAATTGCAGCGGACTGAACGTCAGACTGAACAACACCAAAATCCAGCTCGCCTTCGCGAATGGTGCGTGTGTTGTAAACCGAACCACCGGTAGATTCCACGGAGCAGCGAATGCCGTGTGTTTTGCGGTCTTTGTTTACCAAACGGCAGATTGCACCACCTGTTGGATAATAAACGCCCGTCACACCGCCGGTGCCGATTGTGATGAATTGCTTGTCAGCAGCAACAGCGGCAGAACCGATTGTCAGTGTTGCGCCAGTCGCGAGGCCCAGCAAGAACTTCATAGGTTTCATTTTTTTCTCCCATCTTGAATTGACTTGAAAGTATCGAACCTAGGATTCCCTAATACTGGCTCATCCTTTCAGGCTGACCAAAGGGTGAAGAAGCCGACAAGGATTGTCATCCAAAAACTAATGTTATTTCACGTGCGTCCAATATGCTTCAACATCTTCACGCAGAGCCTTATAGGATTCGATCCGGTTTTCTGCCGCTTGCCCACCCCGTTCAACAAGCATCGCCAGAATATTTTCAAGAACAGCCATCACTCCAGAATAGCAGGCAAAGAAATGGGTCGTAATCGTCGACGCTGTAACCACTTCAAAAGGGGTCAATTCGGGTGAAATCCGGTCGGAGTCAGAGATCATGATCAGCTTCACGCCTTTGCTCTGCGCAAACCTACAAGCTTGAATCGTCTCTTTGGAATACGGCGAAACCCCGATCGCGATCAACAGATCCTGATCGCTGGCATCGTTCAACTCATCCACTGCGCTGTTCATATGCCGCGGGATCAGCTGCAACGTTGGAAGCGCCATCCGCCCAACATAGTGGAAATAATAAGCCAACCCATAGCTGGCCCTGACACCTGTTAAATAGACATTTCGGGCTTCAAACATGGCATCAACGACCGATTTCACCGTTGCTGGATCCAGTTGATGCAGGGATCGCTGCACAACCGCCAACGTATTGCGACGTGCTTTAGCCTGTGGTGCACCCGTCTCTGGAAACTGCTCAACCGTTTCCATCCAGTCCATCGTGTCAGACAGTTCAGCGCCCGAAACCAAGGCAGTCCGAAACGGAGCGCGCAGCTCTTCGAACCCATGCAACCCAAGGTGCTTGGCCATTCGAACCAAGGTATAGGTGCTGACCCCTGTTTTCCTAGCTGTCTCTCGAATGGAATCCAGCCCAAAATCCGATGGGTTATCAACGATGTATTTCGCCACAATCGACAGCCGCGGCGACAGGTCATCAAACCCCGTTTTCAGGGTAGCCAACATCTTTGTTCGTTCGGCAGGATCCACGCGGCGCCTCTCAGATTAGAATCACAAAAATAACGAATGTTTTTTATCCTGTCGATTATCAAGAATTCCGACAAAACAAAGGGGAGAAATTGCCTTCAAGGACCCCAAAATAGAATCTGATATCGGAAACCAAAATGAAAAACGCAAAAAAACACCCGGAACATCTCTGCGCCGGGTGCTCTTGTGATCATTCTTGGTACGGGCTTGCCGCTCGAAAGAGCTTAAAGCTGTTCCATGACTTCGTCAGAGGCTTCGAAATTCGCAGTGACGCGCTGAATATCGTCGTCATCTTCCAAAGCATCGATTAGCTTCATCAGTTTCTGCATGCCAACAAGATCCATATCGGTGGATGTCGTCGGTTTCCAAATCAGTTTGGTCGACTCTGATTCCCCCAAAGCTGCTTCTAATGCGTTGGAGACATCGTTCAGATCAGAATCGGCACAGTAGATCACGTGCCCATCATCCGAACTTTCGACGTCTTCGGCGCCGGCCTCAATCGCCGCTTCGAACACGGTTTCGGCATCGCCAACCGTCGCCGGGTAAACAACCTCACCTTTGCGATCAAACATGAAACCAACGGACCCAGTTTCGCCCAGATTGCCGCCATTCTTTGAGAATGTCGAGCGCACGGTGGATGCGGTCCGGTTGCGGTTGTCGGTCATAGCTTCGACGATCACGGCCACACCGTTGGGGCCATAGCCCTCATACCGGATTTCTTCGTAATCATCACCTTCGCCCGCCTGCGATTTCTTGATTGCGCGATCAATCACGTCCTTGGGAACAGACTGCGATTTGGCTTCTTTCACCGCCATACGCAAACGCGGGTTCTTATCGGGATCGGGGTCGCCCATTTTGGCGGCAACGGTAATTTCTTTGGACAGTTTCGAGAACAGCTTGGACCGCACGGCGTCTTGACGGCCCTTGCGGTGCTGGATGTTTGCCCATTTGGAGTGGCCGGCCATGTGATGCTCCTGAAGAATACGGTTTTGCGGGCCTCTATAAAACAAGCAGGGTGTCGGGTTCAAGGTTCCGACACCCTCCGTTTGACCTTGATTAACGATCTGGGCTGACGTTTTTGGCAATTGCCTGTAATGCGGCCACCATTTGCAGTTCAGTTTCTGGCTTTTCGTTATAGTCGGGATAGGCCGAATTCATCGCAATCACCACGCCACGCGCCGGATTGACGTACAAAAACTGACCGTAGATGCCGATGGCGGTGAATTCACCCCCGTCTCGGTTGGTCGGAATCCACCACTGGTTCTTATAGCCCAGCGCGTAGTCAGATTTATCATGATCCCCCGGTTTTGATTGCGGCGTATCCGTAGTGGTAGACCGGAGCAGCCACTCGGATGACACAACCTCTGCCCCTGTCATGGACGTTCCCCCATTTGCCAGCATTTGGCCAACACGGGCCAGATCCCGCAAACGCAGGTTCGCCCCGCCAAAGGCCACTGGAACGCCGGTTTGATCCACCAGCATTTCCGCATTCCCTTCGGCCCCGATCTTGGACCACAGCTTTTCCTGAAAATACGCTTCATAGGATTGGCCAGTTGCCCGGCGCAAGATCCAAGCCAAAACCTGCGTTTCTATGCTGGCATATTGATTGAACGTGCCCGGCTCCCGTTGCCGCACCATCGTAGTCGAAAATTCGTCCAATGATCCACGCAGGGTCGCCACCACGGTCAGCACGATATCGGAATTCAGGTCATCATAGTCTTCGACATACCGAATACCCGAGGTCATATCGAGCACCTGCTGAATCGTCACCCCGTCATACCCTGTCCCCTTGAGCTCAGGCACAAACGATGTGACCGGAGCATTCAGATCCGGCAAATACCCCTCATCTCGGGCCACGCCGATCAGGATTGAAGTCAAAGATTTAGTCACTGACATCTCAATGTGGTTGGTTTCTGCACTGTTGCCACGGGCATAGGTCTCATGGATCAATTTTCCATCCCGCAGCACGATCATGCCAGTCCAGTGGAACTCCTGAAACAAGGCATCCGTGGGCAGAGCTTTTCCGTCAAAATCATAGGTCGTCGGGAAAACATCTGCCTCTGTCTCGACCTCAAAGTCTGCTATGGGGCCGGCCCTTTCAATCGTTATCGACGGGTAGGTTTGATAAAGCGTGCGAAAGTTTTCGTCGATGGTGTCAGCTTCGAAAACGGCGGCATAGGCCATCAAAGCCCGCACATCTTGGATCTTACTCCAAAATGCACCCACGCCGATCACGCCCATTACCGCCAAAGCCAACGCCCCGCGTTTGATCCATTTCATGAGAAACTCCCTCTTCTCTCATTCTTTTGATTAAGGCCGCAGCAAATGACGCGCGGCGTTTCGTATTGTTTCTGGGTCACGCGGGACAAATCCGATCTCTAAGAACGAAGCTGCTCCAAACCCCAGCGAAACGATGCCATAGGCCCGTTGAAACCTATCGGCGTCATTCGCCCCGATCCTAGCCGCCGTCATGCGTTGGGTCAGCTCGTCACACAGTCGTTGGTAAAGCCCCGTCAGACGCTCCTGAATGCGCACGTCTTCCCCCGCATATGGCCAAAGCTCGTCAACCATTCGGCTTAAGGATTCGTCAGCCAGCAAACCGTCCAGTACCAGGTCAACCACCTGATCGACCGTGAGTGTATGCTGCTCTGCTTTCTGCAACGCATTTAGCTTGTCCTCGCCTCGTTCAATCAGCCGATCAAACAGCAGCAGGATTAAATCAGCCCGGTTTCCCGCAAAGTAGCGCAGCAAGGACCGTTGTAGCCCCGATTCCTCAGCAACCTTGGCGAGTGTTAACTTGGCCAACCCATCGCGCAGTACAATACGTTCCAGCGCATCCAGAATCTGGGCCTTGCGCTCCTGCTCTTTCTTGGGTCGTGCCATTGGGCTCTCCATTTCTAGTTTCTTGTCTGAATGACAATAATGAGGGGTAAGATGATTCCTGTCACACTGACAAGAATGAGTTTTCACGACCCCGCGTCACAACATACTGATCCTGACTTGTGTCAATTCCCCGTCGCACCCTGCTAAGGAACCCGCTAGGGTGCCTAAATGACACCTGATCAAATCATCCTGTTTTCGCTGTTTGGGGCCGTATTCGGTCTCTTACTCTGGGGCCGCTTTCGCTATGATCTCGTGGCTTTTTCCGCGCTAATGGTCGGGGTTGTTCTGGGGGTCGTCCCCGTCAACGACGCTTTTTCAGGCTTTGGCCACCCTGCCACCATCGTTGTCGCACTGGTATTAGTAGTCTCTGCCGGTCTTGTCCGATCCGGCGCGGTGTTTTTGATCACCCGCACATTGGTGGATGCGTCTCGCGGGTTGGGCAGCCACATTGCGCTGATGGGGGGCATTGGCGCGGTTTTGTCTGCATTCATGAACAACGTCGCCGCATTGGCTTTGCTGATGCCCGTTGATATCCAAACCGCCCGCAAGGCTGGGCGTGCTCCGGGCCTATCCCTGATGCCGCTGAGCTTTGCCACCATCCTTGGCGGCATGGCCACGCTGATTGGCACGCCGCCCAATATCATCATCGCCTCGATCAGGGCCGAGTCACTAGGTGAGCCGTTTTCGATGTTTGATTTCGCCCCGGTTGGCGGGATCGCCGCCCTTGCAGGTTTGATTTTTGTTGCCCTCATCGGGTGGCGACTAATCCCGGACCGCGGCACCACCGATGATCATTCCGAGGCGCTCGCTCAGTATATCGCCGAACTCACCATTCCCAAAGAGTCCCCCCACATAGGCAAGCGCCTAGCAGAGCTGGATGAAACCGCGGACAAATCCGATGTCGCCATTCTGGGCCTGATCCGCGATGGAAAGCGCCGATATGGCCGCGCGGCCAACACGATCCTGCGCACAGGCGACGCCCTTGTGCTTGAGGCGGCCCCCGAAGCTCTGGATGAATTCCGCACCGCCTTGAATCTCGATTTCTCAGACACTCGCCGCCAAGAGGTGCTGACGGCCGCAGGCGATGGATTAGAAGTGATCGAGGTGGTGGTCACCGAAACCTCACGCATTTTGGGAAAGACCGCGCAGGCGATTGGCCTCGCCTGGCGTCAGAACACTGTGCTGATGGGCATTTCACGCCAAGGCAAACGCATAACAAAACAGGTCCGTAAGACCGAGGTCGAAGCTGGCGATATCCTACTGCTGATGTGTCCGCGTGATCGCGGACCCGATGTCACTGACTGGTTGGGGTGTTTGCCGCTTGCGGAACGCGGGCTTTCTGTAACCGCGAACGAAAAGGTTTGGTTGGCCATAGGTCTCTTTGCCGGGGCGGTCATGGCGGCCAGTCTCGGCCTGATCTATTTGCCCATCGCTTTAGGGCTGGTGGTGGTGGCCTATGTACTGACCAAAATCATGCCCGTTAGTGAGATCTATGATCACATCGAATGGCCCGTGGTGGTTTTGCTGGGGTCTATGATCCCGCTGGGGTCCGCGCTTGAAACCTCGGGTGGGACCGAGCTTATCGCGGGCAGCTTGATTTCCCTCACCAACGGCCTGCCCGCTTGGGCGATTTTGACCGTTCTGATGATCGTGACCATGACCCTGTCGGATGTGTTGAACAACACCGCCACCACCATTGTCGCCGCCCCCGTTGGCATTCAGATGGCAAATACGCTCGGGGTGTCCGCCGATCCATTCTTAATGGCTGTGGCCGTTGCCGCCTCTGCCGCGTTCCTTACCCCCATTGGGCACAAGAACAACACGCTGATCCTAGGCCCCGGCGGCTATCAATTTGGCGATTACTGGCGCATGGGCTTGCCGCTGGAAATCCTGATCATTGCCGTTTCCATCCCCGCCATTCTGGTCTTTTGGCCTATGTAGGCGCCTGTGACCCTCTGCACCGTTGCCAAATCGTACTCGTGCACGGTAAAGCCGCGCCTATGAAACCCTTTCTGATCTTGCAGTTGCGCCCCGAAACCGATGCGGCAGATGCCGAGTATGCCTCGATCCTCGATAAATGCGGCCTGACAGCAGACCGCACCCATCGCATTCGTTTGGATTGCGAAGATCTGCCCAAGGGTCTGAACGTCACAGATTATGCCGGCGTCATCGTTGGTGGAGGCCCCGGATGCGTCAGCGACGACCCGACCACAAAACCAGAGACCGAGGCCCGGATCGAAGCCGCCATTCTTGGCCTGATGCCACAGATTACCCAGCACGATCACCCTTACATGGGGTGCTGTTATGGTCTTGGCGTTCTAACGGCACATCTGAACGGCGACATGAGCAAGACCCAATACGGTGAACCCGTTGGCCCTTCGACCTGCACGCTGACAGCTGAGGCCGCAACCGATCCCCTTACCCGAGGCCTTGCCCCCCGGTTCGAAGCCTTTGTTGGTCACAAAGAAGCCGTGCAAAGCCTGCCACCCGGTTGCGTGCACCTGATCGCCTCTGATCCCTGCCCATTCCAAATGATCCGCTGGGGCGAAAACGTCTATGCCACGCAGTTCCACCCCGAGGCCAACGCCGATGATTTTGAACAACGTATCAATATCTACAAGGACCACGGCTATTTCCCACCCGCAGACGCAGACACCTTGATCGCTGCGTGCCACGCCAGCGACGTGACCCAGCCTGGTGAAATCCTGCGTCGGTTTGTGCAACGCTATGGCTAAGGGCATGAAAACCCCCATTGCCTGATCCATAACCCTGCGGCTAAGCTGAACAAAACGACTTTGGGAGGGTTGTTTTGGATCTACTTATCAGTGTTGGATTGCCGCTTGCGCTTGCGATCATCATGTTATCGCTGGGTGTCGGGTTAGAGGCCGCGGATTTCCGGCGCGTGTTTACCCGTGGGTTTCCCTTTGTCATCGGCGCACTCAGTCAGGTTGTGCTGCTACCGGTAGTGGCCTTTTGTATTGTCACACTGTTTGCGTTGCCCCCTGAAATCGCGGTTGGAGTCATGTTGCTCAGTTTTTGCCCCGGTGGTGTCACCAGCAACATCCTGTCCAAACTGGCCCAAGGTGATGTGGCTCTTTCGGTCACACTGACCGCCGTAATCAGCCTGTTATCTATCGTGACGGTACCCTTTCTCGCAGCTAGCTCGGTGGCCTATTTCATGGGCGACAGCGCACCAATTGTTTCGGTCACCGATATCGCCATCGCCATGTTTTTGATCACCACGCTGCCCGTGGCACTTGGCCTTACCTTTCGCCACTACTTTCGTGGCCTTGCCATGATGATCGAGGGGCCCCTGTCCAAACTTGCGACTTTGCTGTTTGTGTTGATCGTCGGCGTCGCATTGGCCGGAAACTGGCAATTGTTCGTGGACAACTTGGGCATCATGGGTGCCGGATTGATCACCCTCAACCTGTCCCTGTTGCTGCTTGGGCTCATGCTTGCCCGTATGGCAGGGCTGACGTGGCAGGAAAGCAAAACAATTTCCATTGAAACCGGTATTCAGAACTCAACCCTCGGCATTACTCTGGCGGCTCTGATCACTGGGACCACAACCGGCTTTAGTCCACTTGCTCTACCCGCCGCCGTCTACGGCATTACTATGTACATTGTTGCCGCCCCCTTCCTCCTTTGGTTCCGTAGCCGCTGAAAGGTTCCCCCATGCCCGCAAATACCGCAGATGCCATCATTATCGGCTCAGGCCTTGCAGGTCTGGCCGCCGCCGCCGAATTGGGCGATCGGGGCAAACGCGTGATCCTGCTGGATCAGGAATCCGAAACCTTTCTGGGCGGTCAGGCCTTTTGGTCCCTTGGCGGGTTGTTCATGGTCAATACCCCCGAACAGCGCCGTATGGGCATAAAAGACAGTCCAGACCTTGCGATGCGTGATTGGATGGGCAGCGCCCAGTTCGACCGGCCTGAGGATCTGTGGCCGCGCAAATGGGCTGAATCCTATGTTGAATTCGCCGCCGGAGAAATGCGCCCTTGGCTGCACCAGATGGGGCTGCGCTGGTTTCCTGTCGTGGGTTGGGCAGAACGGGGTGGATCATACGCGGATGGGCACGGCAATTCCGTCCCACGGTTCCATATCACCTGGGGTACCGGACCGGGCGTACTGGAACATTTCGTGCGCCGGGTACGCGAACATGCCGCCAATGGTTTGATCGACATGCGCTTTCGCCACCAAGCCAGCCATATCATTATGCAAAACGGCAGCGCAACGGGCGTTTCCGGAGAAATACTGGCACCTGATACAGCAGATCGTGGAGTGAAGACCAACCGCGACGAGATCGGCGAATTCGAAGTATATGCTCCTTCGGTCATTGTCACTTCTGGCGGGATTGGCGGCAACTTTGAAATGGTGCGCAAAAACTGGCCGCGCGACCGTTTGGGCACACCGCCCAAAGACATGATCGCAGGTGTCCCTTTCCACGTAGACGGCCGCATGATCCCGATCAGTCAAAAAGCAGGCGGACATGTGATCAACAACGACCGCATGTGGCACTATACTGAAGGCGTCAGAAACTGGGATCCGATTTGGCCCTCACACGGTATCCGCATCCTGCCTGGCCCCTCATCGATGTGGTTCGACGCCACTGGCAACCGCTTGCAACCGCCTTGCCTGCCCGGCTTTGACACATTGACCACCCTGCGGGAGATCCTGAAAACAGGATATGAGTACAGCTGGTTTGTTCTGACCCAAAAGGTGATCAAGAAAGAATTTGCCTTGTCCGGCTCCGAACAGAATCCTGATTTCACCTCTGGCAAGTGGGCTGAAGTCATCCGCAAGCGCATCCTAACCGGTGCCAAAGCCACCGCCCCTATCGAAGCTTTCAAAGAAAAAGGCGAGGATTTCGCGGTCGCCAATACGCTCGGGGATTTGGTGCGCTGCATGAATCAGATGGGCGATGACCTGATCGACGAAGACCACCTACGCGCCCAACTCGAAGCCCGTGATGCTCAAATCGATAATCCGTTTTCCAAAGATGCCCAAGTCATGGCCATCCATGCGGCGCGCAACTATCGCGGGGATCGCCTGATCCGCACCGCCAAGCCACACAAATTCCTAGATCCCGCCAACGGGCCCCTGATCGCTGTCAAACTGCACGTCCTGACCCGCAAAACGCTCGGCGGGCTCCAGACCAATCTGGACAGCCAGATGGTCGGCGCAGATGGGCAAGTGGTGCCGGGGCTGTTCGCCGCTGGCGAAGTAGCCGGATTTGGCGGGGGCGGATACCACGGATACAACGCCCTCGAAGGGACGTTCTTGGGCGGTTGTATCTTTTCCGGGCGCAACGCGGGGCGATCCCGCGCGATCGCCTGATCCGCCTTAGCGCATCAATCGCATCCGCAACACGATCTCGCCTGCCTCATCCGTAAACGACAGCTCCTCGCCAGAGCGATCAAAGGCGACAATGCCCGCCAGAGTCTTAAGCAACGCACGTTCTTGCGTATCCAGGTCCGGTGGACACGCCATCAAAGTACCCGCCATTTCGCTGGGAAAACTGACTTTTCCCCCCGTCAATTCGGGTTCGACCTCTACGGCCCCCATGAATCGATTGCAGCCTCCGGTGGCTCCAAATCGCCCTTCACCCACAAACTCAATTTCGGGCAAACGCGGCCCATCCAAAGCGTCGCCCTGCATCTCATAAGCTTGCCATTTTCCGGCTGATAAATCATTCAAAATCGGAAACACCTCAACAT
This sequence comes from Phaeobacter sp. NW0010-22, assembly GCF_040365955.1. NCBI lineage: Bacteria > Pseudomonadati > Pseudomonadota > Alphaproteobacteria > Rhodobacterales > Roseobacteraceae > Phaeobacter > Phaeobacter sp. NW0010-22. The sequence continues at coordinate 63,736 of NZ_BAABWT010000004.1, read as the reverse complement.
CTACAGTGTCCGATGTGCCGCGCGTCAGAACCGGAACAACTGATGTATTGGTAAACAACAATGTGCCCTTGTTCAGGATCTGCGCTTGGATCGCATAGCTCATACGATCATCAATCAGCGCATCGTCATACTCCAACGCGAATTCGGCGGGCAATGCATCCACTTTGTAGCGTTTACTGGATAGAACCTCGGCGGCCACGTCTTGGCGTGAAACATCAACCAACCGCACATCCAGCACGGAATGCTCTGGCATCTCAGCCGGTTTAACATTGCTGATCGTGCCCGAAACCGTTCCCGCCATGGCGGCTCCGCTCAAACCTGTGCTCATCACCAGAGCCGCTAAAATTCCTCGTACCATCCGACCAATCCACCTAACTAAACATGCTTCATTTCCAAATAGATCGGAACCCATTTAGCATTTTCAAGTCAAGGAAACTTTGATCAGCAACAGGTCGCTCAGAACACTCTGTTTCACGCCCTACAATGCCCCCTAAAGAGGCCAGATCACAGGGATTAAGGCCGAGGCTAGTAACCCAACCGTCAGATTCAAAGGAATCCCCACCCGCATGAAGTCCGTGAACCGGTATCCGCCGGGACCATAGACCAACATGTTAGTTTGATACCCAATTGGGGTCGCAAAAGAGGCCGACGCCGCAACCATCACAGCCACCACTAAGGGGCGTGCATCGATCCCCATCGCATCCGCCAATCCGATCGCGATCGGTGTCACCACCACAGCCACCGCATTGTTAGACACCAATTCGGTCAACACCGAGGTCAGCAAATAAATCGCCCAAACCACTAAAAACGGCGGCACCATCCCCAGCGATGGTGCAAGCGCATCCACAATCAGCCGCACCGCGCCCGAGCTTTGCAAAGCCGCGCCAATGGCCAGCATCGCAAAAATCAGCGCAAGCAAACGGCCATCGATAAATGAAAACGCCTCATCCGCGTCGATGCAGCGCGTGATCAACACCAAGGCAACCGCAAGAATGGACAACAACAGGATCGGCGCCACCCCAAGTGCCGCCAGCACCACAATGGCCACCAAAGCGGCAATCGCAATCGGAGCATGGCTGCGTCGGTAGGCACGCGCTGAAGGTTGCGAAATATCGACCAATTCCGTGTCAGCCGCCAAACGTTGGATATCGCCGGGGGCCCCTTCCAACAGCAAAGTATCCCCGACGCGAACCACAAGATCATCTAGCTGCAGGCCGATATTCTGATTCCGGCGGTGCACCGCCAATACATACACGCCATAGCGACGGCGCAAGCGCAGCGCGCCCAATGATCGCCCGACCATCTTACATCCAGGGGTGATCAGAACTTCGACAGTTGCGGTCTCAACCTCGGACACCTGATCGATGGTCTGCACTTCTTTGTTGGTCTGCAAGCCCATCAACTCGGTCATCTTGGTGCGCAAGACCACCCGATCTCCCGCCTTCAGTTCAACCGATTTCAAATCACGGCGCAAAGACAAATCGCCTCTAACTACATCTACCAAGCGCACGCCTGTCCGTTTAAACAGCGCCACATTGATCGCCATGTCACCAATCAGGTTGCTGTCGCTGGGAATGATGACTTCGGTAAAGAACTTCTTTCGCGATCCATCCCCCAACAAGCTGGCCATGCTATCGCGATCCGGCAACAGGCGCGGCGCGATAAAGCGCAAGTACACCATACCGTAAATGACGATCACAATCCCCAATGGCGTAACTTCGAAAATCGAAAACGCCGCCAACCCCTGCGCCCTTACGACCCCATCAACCAACAGATTTGTTGAGGTTCCGATCAAGGTCATCGTGCCGCCCATGATCGCAGCATAACTGAGTGGTATCAATAATTTAGATGCTGAAATCCCCAAGGTGCGTGCAATCTGCACAAACACCGGGATCATCACTACCACAACCGGGGTATTCGACACAAAGGCCGAGGCAATGACCACAAAGGCCATCAGTAAACCGATCGCGATGCGCGGATTCACCTGCGCCTGCTTCTGAGCCACTGACGTGAACGCATCCAAGGCCCCAGTTCGCACCAAGGCCCCCATGATGATAAACATCGCCGCAATCGTCCACGGCGCGGGGTTGGAAAGCACCGGCAAGGCCAACTCGTACGGCAGCACGCCTGTTATCAACATCACCGATACACCCGCTATCGCAACCACTTCGGTCGGAAAGGTCTCACGCAGGAACAGCACAAACATGCCACCCACGATCAACAGCGCGACAATCGCGCTGGCTGTTTCAGAAATCTCAAATAGCTGCATTTAGGTCTGTCGTGCCCTATCGTAAGTATCAGGACCTATAGCTTTGCTGATCTGCCCCGGGTGAACAAGCCAGATCAGGGCGCAGACTGTTGCAATCGCCCGCCAATTCGCACCATGCTGATTTTTTTGGCTTCACCCGTCCGGTCATCAGTATCCACAAATACGCCAGAAAGGGTCGCTTCACCCGTCGCAGGCGTAAACCGGGATTTGGGCATACCAGTGATAAAGCGCCGCATCGGTTCGCTCTTCTCCATCCCAATGACCGAGTTGTAATCCCCGCACATGCCAGCATCGCTCAGATAGCCAGTGCCACCGGGCAATACCATCGCATCCGCAGTAGGAACGTGCGTGTGCGTGCCAACCACAAGGCTGGCACGGCCATCGCAATAATGCCCCATCGCCATCTTTTCCGAAGTCGCCTCGCAATGTACATCAACGATGATTGCCTGCGCCAGCCCACCACGTGGATGGGATTTCAGGATTGGTTCGATTGCCGAAAACGGATCATCAAAGGCCCGTTTCATGAACACCTGCCCGAGTACCTGAAGCACCAGAACCTTGCGCCCACAGGGGGCCTTGAACAACCGGTACCCTTTACCCGGTGCGTTCTTTGCAAAATTCACCGGCCGGATGATGCGCTGTTCTTTTTCAATGAACTGCAGCATGTCTTTCTGATCAAACGCATGGTCGCCCAGCGTCAGGCAATCGGCCCCGGCATCCAGCAGAGTTTTGGCATGCTCGCCCGATAACCCCATGCCGTTGCTGGCATTTTCGCCATTCACTACAACAAAATCCAACCGCCAGTCTTTGCGCAGACGCGGCAGGTGCTCGCTTATGGCCGTGCGTCCCGCACGCCCCATAACATCGCCTAGAAACAAGATCCTCATGCCGATGGTCCTATGCGGGGGACCACCATGTCACAAGTCTTAATCGCCTAATGCGGCAATAACCGCGTCCAAGTGTTGCTGCGCAAAGCCTTTAACATGATCCACGCACAAAAAATGCGCACAGGGTCAGATCAGAAGGTCAACACACGGCTTTCGGTCACCAACATATCCAACGGCTGGTCTGTCGGTTCTAGGGGCAAGCCATCCGCCTCTTGTGCGTCAAAGGCAAATCCAATCGCCAATGTGGCTCGTTTCGCCCGTAACCCTTCCAACGTGCGATCATAAAAACCGCCGCCATAACCAAGCCGTCCACCCGTCCGATCAAAGGCCACCATCGGCACGATCAGAATTTCAGGTTCAAAGAAATCATCAACCTCAGGGACTTTGGCCCCAAAAGGTCCATCTTTCAGTACGCCTTCTGGGCTCCATGTTGAAAACTTCAACGGCTGTCCTGCGGCTTGAATGACCGGAACACCAACAGCCCCATAAGCGGACGCCTCAGCCATCGCCGCAATCGGATCAATCTCTGTTCGGATCGGCATGTAACCCGACAAAGGAACGCCCCGATACCCTGCAAGGATTTCAGACAACCGTCCCGCCATGCCCGGCAGTCGCGTATCAAACGCAGCCTTGCGTCTCACAAACCCGTCCTTGCGCGCCTGCGCTTTGATGTCCGTCAGATCGGTCATGTGGTGCTCCTAGATCAACACTGCGGCCGCAAGGCCAAGGAAAGCAAAAAATCCAACCACATCCGTCACTGTCGTCACAAATGTACCAGAGGCCAACGCTGGATCTACGCCCACTTTCTCCAAAATCACAGGAATGCCCGTCCCTGCGAGCGCGGCAACGACCAAATTGACCACCATTGCGGCGGCGATCACCAGTCCCAATAATGGCAAACCAAACCACACCCATCCGATCACGCCCATCACGATGGCAAAGATAAACCCATTGGCGACACCCACCATCACCTCACGCCGGATAACCCGCCACAGGTTTGACCCAGTCAGATCGCGTGTCGCCAGTGCGCGCACGGCAACAGTCAAGCTTTGAGTCCCCGCATTGCCACCCATAGACGCAACAATGGGCATCAAAACCGCAAGCGCCACGAAATTCGAAATCGTCTTGTCAAAAATCGAAATAACCAAAGATGCCAGAATGGCAGTCGCCAAATTTACAGCCAACCACGGCAGACGTTGCTTCGCCGTCTCAACCACCGAATCCGACAGGTTACTTTCGCCAACCCCCGCCAAGCGCAAAATATCTTCCTCGTGTTCGTCATCCAGAACGGCCATCGCGTCATCAATCGTGATGGCCCCGACCAAACGCCCTTCATCATCCACCACAGGTGCAGAAATGAGGTGATACTGGTTGAATGCATAAGCCACGTCTTCTTCATCCTGCTCAACAGGAATGATCTGAAACGTCTCTTCGGCCAAATCAGCCAACATCGCATCCCGTGGCGCGCCCATGATTTTGCCCAGGGTGACGTTTGCGGATGGATGCAGCCGAGGATCGACCAAAACCACATGGTAAAACTGCTCCGGAAGATCGTCTGATTCCCTCATGAAATCAATGACCTGACCGACATTCCAGTGTTCGGGCGCCATTACAACTTCGCGCTGCATCAAGCGCCCGGCAGAATTGTCCGGATAACTCAGCGCCTGCTCAACCGCAACCCGGTCAGCGTCTTCTAGAACCTCAAGAATCGCTTCTTGCTGCGGTTCCTCCAGATCCTCGACCAAATCGACAACATCATCACTGTCGAGGTCGCGCACCGCCTCGGCCAGAACCGCTGGGTTCAGAACCTCGATCACCTCTTCACGGATGCTCTCGTCCAGTTCCGACAGGATATCCCCGTCAAACTCACGATCATAGAGCCGCAACAACCGAGCTCGGTCAAACGAGTTGATCTGCTCCAAAAGGTCGGCGATATCTGCCGCATGCAAATGATCCAACAGCTCGGTCAGCTTGGCGCGGTCGTCTACGTCAACGGCATAAAGGATCGCGGCAACTTGCTTGCGATCCAGCTCATAGGCATCGTCATCGCGCACGTCGTCGGGATCAACGTTGTGAATACCTGTGGTCATGCGCCTGCCTCCGGGGTTGGATTGGCCGCAAAATAGTAGAAGCTGCTACCGGAAAACAATGACAATAGCGCAATTTACCCAAACCAACTGCATCGTTATTCTATGACCTTCTGATTGACGGGCACCAAAGGGCTGAAAATGGCGATGCAAACACTCCTCAAGGGACGGATTTTGTCCTTTTCCAACTCGCCTTTTGACGGCGATCCAGTGGCGGCAACACAGCAGGACGAAGCTCTGGTGATCTCAGACCACATCATTGCCGCCGTCGGATCCTTTGATGACCTGAGCGCTGCCTATCCTCAGGCTGATGTAATCGATCACGGCAATCGCGTCATTCTGGCAGGCTTTGTTGATGCTCATGTGCATTTCCCACAAACCGCCATGATCGCCAGTTGGGGTAAACGCCTGATCGACTGGCTCAACACCTATACCTTTCCCGAAGAGATGCGGTTTGCAGATAGCGCCTATGCGGAAGAGATCGCCAACCGCTATCTCGACCTGACCGCGGCCCACGGCACCACCACCATGTGCAGCTTTGCCACCATTCATCCCACCAGCGTTGATGCCTTTTTCACCGCGGCGCAGTCCCGGAGCCAACGGGTGGTGACAGGCAAAACCTGTATGGACCGCAATGCACCCGAAGGGCTGCGCGACACGGCTCAATCCTCCTATGATCACTCCAAGACTTTGCTGGATAAATGGCACGGGGTTGATCGATTGTCCTACGCAATCACGCCCCGTTTCTCGCCCACTTCAACTATCGAACAGCTCGAGGCTATGGGCGCGCTCTGGGCCGAACATCCCGAGTGCTTGATGCAAACCCACCTAAGCGAACAAACTGATGAAATTGCATGGGTTAAGTCCCTGTTTCCCAATGCAAGGGATTATCTGGACACCTACGAAACCTACGGGCTATTAGGCAGGCGCGGTCTCTATGGGCACGCCATCCATCTGGAACAACGCGAGCGCGACCGCCTGCGCGAACATGACGCTGCGCTGGTGCATTGTCCAACCTCAAACACCTTCATTGGCTCGGGCCTGTTCGACATGGCCGGGTTGATGGCCGACGGGCACCGGATCGGGTTGGCCACGGACACGGGCGGCGGCTCCAGCTTTTCGATGTTGCGCACCATGGCTGCTGCTTACGAAATCGGCCAATTGCGCGGCACACCCATGCACGCGGCGCAATTGCTGTGGTTGGCAACCGTTGGGTCGGCCCGCGCGCTGCACATGGATGATGTGATCGGCAATATCGCACCGGGGAAAGAGGCGGATCTGGTGGTGCTTGACCTTGCTTCCACCCCTGCAATCTCCCAGCGTTCAGATCGCGCATCAGATCTATGGGAGGCGATCTTCCCGACCATCATGATGGGCGATGACCGCGCAATAACCGAGGTTTGGATCAACGGCAAACGCCGCTGATCCTTTTTGTAACGTTAAGATTGCAACGCTTGCGCCAATTGGGTCTGGCGTTCAATCACACGCGGCAGATCAATCGTCGCAATCTGCCCCGCATTGACCACCTGACGCCCCTCAACAAACAGATGCTTCACCCGCGTTGGCCCGGCTAGCAGTAACGCTGCTGGATCCCAACTGCCCGCGCTGTCGATACCTGTAACATCCCACATCGCAACATCTGCGCGCTTGCCCACTTCTAGCCGCCCGCAATCTGGGCGGTTCAACACGTCCGCGCCGCCCCGTGTTGCGATCTCTAACGCCTCGCGCGCGGACATTGCATCGGCCCCGTTGGCGACACGTTGCAAAAGCATTGATTGCCGCGCCTCGGAGATCAGATTGCCGCTGTCATTACTGGCGGACCCATCCACACCCAGCCCAACTGGCACCCCCGCGTCCCGCATTGCACGAACGGGTGCAATACCGCTGCCGAGCCGGCAATTCGAACAGGGGCAATGGGCCACACCGGTCTTACTGCGTGCAAACAGGTCAATCTCTTGCCCGTCCAACTTAACACAATGGGCGTGCCAGACATCCGAACCGGTCCATCCCAGATCTTCGGCATATTGCCCCGGACGACAGCCAAAATTAGCGAGAGAATACGCGATATCTTCTTCGTTTTCAGCAAGATGAGTGTGCAACATCACACCTTTGTCCCGCGCCAAAATCGCCGCGTCTCGCATTAACTCGCGACTGACCGAAAACGGCGAACACGGTGCAAGGCCCACCCGGCACATGGATCCCTCAGACGGATCATGGAACGCATCAATAACGCGGATCGAATCCTCCAAAATCGCCGTTTCCTGTTCAACCAAACTGTCAGGAGGCAAGCCACCATCGCTTTCGCCAATGCTCATCGCGCCCCGCGTCGGGTGAAACCGCAACCCCAACTCTGAGGCCGCCGCGATAGTGTCGTCCAATCGAGATCCGTTGGGATAGAGATACAGGTGATCCGAGCTGAGTGTGCATCCTGACAAAGCCAATTCCGACAAACCGATCTGGGCCGAGATATACATCTCTTCAGGACCAAAGCGCGACCAGATCGGATAGAGTGTCTGCAACCAACCAAACAGCAATGCATCCTGCCCGCCAGGCACAGCGCGCGTCAGAGACTGGTACAGATGATGGTGCGTGTTCACCAAACCGGGCGTAACAACACAACCCGCTGCATCAACCACCTGCCCCGCTGTTGTCAGGTCGTGCCCTACGGCAACGATCACACCACCACGGATCAACAGGTCTGCCCCTGCCAATTCGCGGCGGGTCTCATCCATTGTTAGGATCGTATGCGCATTCTTTATCAGGATTTCGGACATGCCGGTCACTCCGCTTTATGCCCGTCTCATAACGAAGTGATCGCGTGTCAGTGGAAAACGGGAGAAAGAACCAACACTTTTGAAGTGTTTACACCCTTAAGGCTTGCCCCTCAAGTCTCTCAATAAGACTTTAGGATTTCTAAGGCCTCGGCATGGATCTCGGGGTTGGCAGCAGCGATAGCGCGGCCACCCATATGGGCCGGACTGCCCTGCCAATCCGTGACAATCCCCCCTGCGGCTTGTACAACGGCAATGGGCCCTTGTATATCATAGGCGTTCAATCCGGCCTCGATCACAAGATCAACTTGCCCGGATGCCAGCAATGCATAAGCATAACAATCCATACCATAGCGTGTTAGCTTGGCATGTCGGGCAACTGCATGAAACGCAGCGCCTTCGTCCGCGGTGCCTACTTCGGGGAAAGTTGTAAAAACAATCGCTTGGCTCAGCGGCGCTGCTGATCGTGTCGTCAGGTTCTGAATTCCCATAGGGCCGGTCATACGGGCCACTTCGGGCGACCCAACGAACCGCTCACCAATATAGGGTTGGTCAATCGCCCCTAAAATCGGCCCCGTATCATCTGACAACGCGATCAAAACACCCCAAGTTGGCGTCCCGCTGATAAACCCGCGTGTTCCATCAATGGGATCCAGCACCCAAGTGCGCCCCGATTGGCCCGGCGTCTGTCCGAATTCTTCACCCCAAATCCCGTCCTCAGGTCGGTGGTCTGCCAAAATAGCACGCATCGCCAGTTCGCCCGCCCGATCCGCCACGGTAACAGGGTCAAAACCGGCTTCCAGTTTGTTTTCTGCAGTTAATCCGGCTTGGCGGAAAAACGGCAAAATGGCCGCACGCGCAGCGTCGGCCATTTTGTCTAAAACTTCGAGGTCTGTGAGCTTTGCAAATGTCATATCAATCGATTGCCATTCGCACACCTAAATTTCAAGTACTTGTGGCTTGATCAGGCCACATCACTCAGAACACGGGCCAATTCAAACAACCGGCGGCGCTGATTTTCTGGGATCGCGTAATACGACCGCACCAAATCCAGCGCTTCTTTATCGCCCATCAGATCTGCAGGGACACCGGGCTTACCGGATCCTGATTTGGCAGTGTCGTCCAAACCCTCAAAGAAGAAACTGACCGATACGTCTAGCGCGTCGGCAATATCCCATAACCGTGATGCACTAATGCGGTTGGCACCCGTCTCATATTTCTGAATCTGCTGGAACTTGATACCGACCTGTTCAGCAAGTTGCTGTTGGGTCATGCCAATCAACCAACGACGGTGTCGCACACGTTTGCCCACATGGACATCAACCGGATGAGTCATGGGTTTTCTCCTCTGTTTCACTGACAACCGTCCGGGATTCAACACGTTGGGCACGGCTCTGCACAACTTGCAGGAACCACATTAAATTTCCCCTAAACTCCCAAAGCACGACCCGAACCGCACCACTTTATATATATTACGAAAACCGCACCTAAATTCAACCCGGTTGTTTCCGGTTGGGTCTACACATATTTGTGGTTGCACTTCACAAACCTTTGACCCTTTGAAGTATTCAGATTTTCACGGACACCCTTCGATCCGAAACGATCCCAGCATGAGCCTAAGTTCAGGAAATTTGACTTTACATCACATTTGACTGCTTATGCGCGGGAAACAAAGGGGAAATCAGATGCGAGCTTATCACATTTCCGGATCAAATCAGGCTGCCGCCCTGGTGGAATTACCGACCCCAGAACCGGGACCAGATCAAATACGTATCGACATCAAGGCCTGCGGATTGAACTTTGCAGACCTCCTCATGCAAAAAGGAACCTATCAGGACACCCCTGAGGTGCCTTTTACACTAGGGATGGAAGTTGCCGGCGTGGTAAACGCAATCGGCTCTAACGTGCATCAAGTCTCAATCGGAGATAGAATCGCTGTCTATTCCGGTCAGGGTGGATTGGCTGAACAAGGCGTGTTTGATGCGAACCGCAGCGTCCCCCTTCCCGACGCCATGAGTTTTGAAGACGCCGCAGCCTTTCAGATCGCTTATGGGACCAGTCACATGGCCCTTGATCACCGCGCTCGTTTACAGCCCGGTGAAACCCTTTTGGTGACCGGCGCTGCAGGTGGCGTTGGCCTCAGCGCAGTTGCAATAGGCAAGCTGTTGGGCGCGCGCGTCATTGCCCACGCGCGCGGACAAGACAAGCTTGCCGTGGCTAAAGCCGCCGGAGCTGATCATCTGATTGAGGATTCCGAAGATCTGCGTGCGCGGGTCAAGGAACTGGGCGGGGCCGATGTAGTGTATGACGCCATTGGGGGCGATGTATTCAAAGCCTCGTTTCGCGCCACCAATCCCGAAGGCCGACTGCTCCCGATTGGGTTCGCAGGCGGTGACGTGCCCCAAATCCCCGCCAACCACCTACTGGTCAAAAACCTGACCGTGATTGGCTTTTACATCGGCGGATACCTAAACTTTCGCCCCGAAGTGGTTCGCAACAGCTTTGAAACCCTGATCGGCTGGTATCTTGAGGGGAAGTTCAAACCCCACATCTCGCATGTCTTGCCATTGGATCGCGTGGCTGAGGGCATGCAATTGCTCAAGGATCGCAAATCCACGGGCAAGGTGGTCATTACGCCCTAACAAACTCCGAAAGGCACGAAATTCCCTCACGCCATTCACTACAGCGGTCATGGCGTGAAAGGCCCTTACAGGCAAATGACCACGGACCAAAGGTGAGGTCTCTATGGACCGACATGCAAACGGTTTTGAGGTCCTCCAATGCCAGCTCCTTCAGCTGACCGCTTTCAGATGTGTCCCGCGCAACAGACGGAAACTGTCTCGCACCATATTCACCAGCGCCTCGGTCACCTGCCCCTTGCCGTTTTCATGCGCATACAGATTGATCTTGTGGACGGCCAATTCTGGCAACACCCCACCCGCGTCTATCTGCACCAAATGTGGAGGTTCCGTTCCCTCCAACATTGCGTGAATGGCTAGATCCGCACTCACAGTCGCCTCGATCGTGCGGTCATTTTCCGTTTCAACCGCCAAATCCCATGGAATTCCGGCGTTATCCAGCGCCTCGATCACGTTCGAGCGGAACAGACACCGCCGCCCCAAAGCCAAACGCAACGGGCGTTGCCGCCAGGCTGAACCATCAGGCGCCCCGATCCACCGCAAGGGCAGCTCTGAAATCGTCTCGCAGCCAGGGTATGATTTGGCCTCGGTTGTCAGAATAATATCGCACTCGCCCTTTTCGAACTGTTCTTTCAGCAACTTAGAATGCGAGGACAGCAGTTGCACTTTGACCCGTGGGTAGGCCGCATTGAACTGCTTTAGCACGCGCGGTATGGCGGGATAGACGATATCGTGGGGCACGCCCAGGACCACCTCGCCTTCAAACGCCTGATCTGTCAGCCGTCCAATCACCTCATCATTCAGCGCCACCATGCGCCGGGCATAGGCCAACAACTGATCCCCTGATGCGGTTAGCGCAATGCCACGCCCGGTGCGATCCAGCAATTCCAATCCCAACAGCTCTTCGAGCCGCTTAAGCTGCATGGAGACTGCCGATTGGGTCAAATTCAAAAAGCCAGCCGCCCGCGTGACGCCGCCACTGTCCGCCACCGCCACAAATGACCGCAGTGTTGTGATGTCGAGATTTCGCATTATCACGATCCTTGATGAGTCAAATCATAAACATTCGTTTTCATAATGAACCACAGGATGCCATATACATCAAGGAAATTGATTAAAGACCCTGCAACCATCAAGAAACACGGAAAGGACACATCCTATGACCCTTATGACAGCGAACCGCCCTTGCGCCCCCAGCCGTTTTTCACTGCTGCGCGTGCTGACCAGTGCTCACGGTACATGGCGTCAGCGTCAAACCCTGCGGGCACTCGATGCTGATGCGCTCAAAGACATTGGCATTTCCAAATCCGAGGCACAGGCAGAAGCCAAGCGCCCGCTTTGGGATGCCCCTGAAACCTGGCGCTGCTAACACCACCGGGCAACGCCCACCCCAGCCTTATCCCGACCAGACAGCGGCGGTTTGCAACAGACAAACCGCCGCTTTGTCATGTATTTATGCTATCAATCACTTCGGAATTACTTGAATTTTCCCCCAACCTCTCCGATATTCAAATGGAAGGTTGCTGACTCCGCTTAGCGACCACAGAGTTTTGGATGGAGACCTTGAATGGCACAATTCGACACAATCCGGACGGCGGCCGGCACCCGCACGGCTGAGATTGACGCGGGCCTACGCGCCCACATGAACAAAGTCTACGGCACTATGTCCGTCGGCATGCTTATCACGTTCGCTGCGGCTTGGGCCATTTCTGGCCTTGCTGTAACGACCGATCCTGCAGGTGCCTCTGCTCAAATGCGCGAAGGTCTGTACCTGACGTCGTTTGGCTATGCCATCTATGGCTCTGCTCTTAAATACGTGATTATGTTCGCCCCACTGCTGTTCATCTTTGGCTTTGGAGCTGCGATCAACCGTCTTTCAGCTTCTGCTGCACAGCTTTTGTTCTACACATTCGCCGCAGTTATGGGTCTGTCGATCAGCTCCATCTTTCTGGTCTTTACCGGTCAGTCGATCATTCAGGTCTTCTTGATCACTTCAATCGCCTTTGCTGGCCTTTCGCTGGTGGGTTACACCACCAAAAAAGACCTGTCCGCAATGGGCACATTCTTGATCATGGGTCTGATCGGCCTGATCGTCGCGTCGATCGTCAATATCTTTCTGGCGTCTTCCGCCGTCACGTTTGCGATCTCAGCGATTGGTGTTCTGATCTTTGCTGGTCTGACCGCATATGACACCCAGAAAATCAAAAACACCTACTTGGAAATGGCCCACTCAGGCGACCAAGAATGGTTGGGTAAAGCGGCGATCATGGGCGCCCTCAGCCTCTATCTGGATTTCATCAACATGTTCATGATGTTGCTGCAGCTGTTCGGCAACCGCGAGTAAAGCTTACTCACACCTGCTAGAGACACAGAAAGCCTGCCTAGATTTTGTCTTGGCAGGTTTTTTTCATTTTCTAATGGTGGCTAATTCGAAGGATTATAAGTTCAAACTAGAACTTTCGTGGATCGCGCCATTCCTCTGCTGCTTCTGATAAAACGGACCACAAATGTATCACCTCTAATTGGCGGTCTCTACCAAGCGCAACTTTCCACATCTACTGTTTCATCTCTTTTGGAACTCTACATGTCACTGTTTACTGTAACCCTTAAACTCAGCGCTCAAAGCAAAACCCGCCCCCAAGTCATCAGCAACCTACACAACCCCAAAGCACCGATATCGCCCCTTCTCCAGCTGCCCTACTGCCCTAGGCCGAAACAATTAGTGCAGCGGTATTGGCGGAAAGGCCTAAAAAGATCACAAGCAGATAATTCCAAGAGAGCGATTGTACCTAGGATCCCTGATTTGGGCTGCCTGCGGTCTTAGCGCGAACCAGTGTAGTGCTCCCAGGCGGCGACACTCGCGCTGCACCGCAATAAGCCCGCCCTATCCCCAATTCGACCGATTCTGCAAATCGCACGAATGTCAGCTATGGTCTTGCAAAGTTTAAATCAGCATCTGCGCCACCTGATGCGTTTCGTGCCTCCGCTGCGCCACCTTAGGCAACTGCAAAATAAGGGATTTTCCCGTACTGCAGGATGTGTTTTTCGGGATCACGAGTTCACCGCAAGCGACTAAATCGTCAATGAGACACAGGTGCCCCATCAACGCACCAGCACCAGCCTTCGCTTCCTCAACAGCGAGGCTGTAGAGCGAGAACTTTGGACCGTTTTGTACATTTTTAACTGGCATTTCGACGGCCTCGCACCAAGTTTTCCAATCGTCCACCCATGTCTGATCATGAAGAAGCGTGAGACTATCGAAACCTTCATTTGCAAAACGATCCAATAGGACTGGGGAGCAGACAGGGACAATGTCGTCGCTGCAGATAGAGATTTGATTGGCCGTCCCATCTGGCTCACCAAAGAAGATCGCTAGATCAAACAACTCGCGTGACAAACTTGGTGCCGTTTCTAACGCGGTTACGGAGAAATTGATCATAGGGAGTTGCGCCCTGATTTTGGCAAGGCGTTTCGGCAACCAGAGTTGAGCAATCGACGGGAGGGCCGCGATCTGAAAATCTGGATTGGGATTGAGGTTCCGCAAGGCGCGTGTGGCATTGGCCACGCCGTCAAATGCAGCAGTGAAGTCTGCCACAAGCGCTTGTCCGGCTTGCGTCAACACGACGCCCTGAGCGTTTCTTCGGAACAATGGCATTTCTGACCAAGCCTCCAAAGACTTAACATGCTGCGAGATTGCTCCAGGGGTCACATTTAACTCCTCGGCGGCGGAAACAAAGCTCACATGTCGCGCGGCAGCTTCAAAAGCGCGCATAGCGCTCAAGGGAGGGCCTTTAGGTCGTTTTGGTGCGACGGTCATATCTAGCCTTAGTTTTTCTACGGTCAGAAATAGCTATTCTGGTTTGCGTTGTCACCCATGGTCACTGACACTAAGCGAAACAAAGGAGAACTGGCCATGACACTTGCACATCGGGACTGGGTGCCCACCGACAGCGAAACCCTTGTTCAAAAGATTGCGCAAAATGCTGCGTCTCAAACCTCTGATGCCATCATGGCTCGGCTTGAGCGTCTCTCTGAGGAGAACCGTCAGATCCATGAAGAAGAATGTTTCAACCTCAACCCTGCTACCAATGTGATGAACCCGCAGGCTGAGGCGTTTCTCTCTTCCGGCATAGGATCACGTCCGTCTCTCGGATACCCCGGCGACAAGTATGAGATGGGTCTGGAAGCAATCGAAGAGATTGAGGTCATCGCCGCCGAGCTTTGTGCCGAGGTGTTTGACGCACAGTTTGCAGAAATTCGCGTGCCGTCCGGGGCGATTGCCAACCTTTATGGCTTCATGGCAACATGTAAACCGGGTGACACGATCATCGTACCACCTGCGAGCATCGGCGGGCACGTCACGCACCATCTGGCGGGCTGTGCCGGGCTGTACGGCCTTCGCATTTTGAACGCCCCGGTGGATGCCGACCACTACACGATTGATCTGAATCAGTTGCGAGACATGGTACGCATTGAACGGCCCAAGCTGATCACCGTCGGTTGTAGCCTTAACCTGTTTGAGCATCCTGTTGCCGAAATCCGAACTATTGCAGACGAAGTTGGCGCCAAGGTCATGTTTGACGCGGCCCATCAGTGTGGAATTATAGCAGGCCGTGCCTGGTCCAACCCACTGGCCGAAGGCGCGCACTTCATGACGATGAGCACCTACAAAAGCCTCGGAGGGGCGGCAGGTGGTTTGATTGTCTCGAATGACGCTGAAATGGCAAAGTCTCTCGACACCATCGCTTTTCCCGGTATGACCGCGAATTTTGATGCCGCAAAAGCGGCAGCTTTGGCCGTGACCATGCTAGATTGGCGAGACTTTGGCCAAGCCTATGCAGCCGAGATGATTGACATGGCCCAAACCCTTGCCAAGGCATTGGATGCCGTTGGCGTTCCGATTTTCTCTGGGAAAGACGGATTTACAAACTCGCATCAGTTTGCTGTCGAGGCAAAAGGGTACGGCGGTGGACAAGCCGCAGCGAAGCAATTGCGCAAGGCCGGCTTTCTGGCTTGCGGAATTGGCCTTCCCATTCCTCCGGTAGAGGGCGACTTAAATGGGTTACGGATAGGGACGCCGGAGCTTGTTAGATGGGGTATGACGGTAGCGGACACAGATCAGTTGGCCGATTTGATCCAACGTGGGCTCAAAGGCGACGCGATTGCAGAAGAAGTTGCAAACTGGCGAAAGCACTTCTCAAAGTTGCATTTTGTGCATTGAGCCCAGCATAGCTGCCATTGGGCACAATGCGCCTAATGGCGGCAGCGACCGCTGAGCAGCCATACAGCTTGACTTAATGCCGGAAGTCGATTGATCTGCCCATAAGGAGACTGCTTCATGATGATCTACGGTTTGAATACGTGCGCTGTTACCCAAAAAGCTCGGAAGGCGTTAGAGGCAGTGGGTATGAATGTTGAGTTTCGAGATGTACGTGCTGACCCGTTGAGCGAAGCAGAACTTGCCGAGTTGATTGCTCAATTTGGGGATCGTTTGGTTGACCGAACCTCGAACGATTGGCGAGGGCTAAGCGATTGGTTGAAGCACTCGGAAGCAGAGGATCAACTTGCAGCCAAACCTAAATTGATGGCTCGCCCAGTGATCCGGAATGGCGATACGTTCCATCTCGGTTGGGATGAAGTGGTACAGAAAGCTTTGCTTCCGAGTGAATGACTGAACGGGCAGATTTGAGATTGACCGTGAAGACAACTGAATGAGTTGTTTCAACAGAGTTGATGTAGGATCAACGCCCCTTTGTCAGCGTTTGTCTTCCACAATACCCAGCGCATAGAAGGCAACATGGCACGATATACGGCCACCAAATTAAACAGCACTAGATAGACTGGCTTTCAGAGATCCCCAGACATTGAGAAACTTCATTCTTGGTCATTCCTTGGCTCACCAACGCAGGGATCTGTTGGACCTTCAATCGGGCAGTAGGTTTCCTGGCTTTTTACCACCCTTCAACTTTTGCCTTGGCGATACCTTCACGCAGGCGGTCTGACATCATGCGCCTCAACTGTGCTTTCGGGACGCCCGCAGTATTCGCAAGAAGGAACCCCTGGCGCCCTTCTTTGCAGTTAAGCCGAAAGGGCCGCTTCGACGCTGTAGCCAAAGCCTACAAAGACTGCAATCTGCGCAAGTCCGCCACGCGACACTGTCCCGAATAGTTAAAGGAAGATCCATCATACGTCGCGCCAAATGGCTGAGGTACAGGTTTCGCGAATTTTTTGCCCAATAGCCTTGGTGGCTGTGGTGCGACCGTAGACAGCCAACAGCCCCCAAAAGCGCAGTGAGGATCGCATTGACCTGCTGCGTGGATTCGGGGACATAGATTAGGGCTACATTCAACCCCATCAGGCCGAACACTGTAGGTGCGGTGGCGATCACCGCGCCCCAGACCGTTTTTGAAGCCAGAAAGCTTTTCACATCGTTCAAAGGCTTTCCTTTCGTGGAAGTTTGGACCGTTTGTTACTTAATCCGTGGATTGAGAATTTGAGGGGATGGGTTCCGGAGCTTTGCGTGGTGTCGCTGCGACGGGGGCTGGAATGGCCGCAGCATCTCGCGCAAGCCACACGGCGCGATCAATCAGACAGATTTAGCGGATATGGACGCCGGGTTGATCGCCCATTACACACCGGGTCCAACCTCCCTTGAAGGTGTCCCAATGTTTCAGGCCGCCCAGGAACCGCATGCGGCGTTGACACAGGCGCTGGATCAGATCAGCCGTGTCAGCCTGTGTCACTGCGGCTAAGGTCTGAACCCCCATCACACCATCCACTTGAACGCCTAAGGTGCGCTGCAAATCCTTTGCCGCCCGTCCCGTCCCGGAATTCTCCGCATAATCCGCCATTGCATAATCCAGCCTCGCAGGCAGATCCGCCGCGCGCGCACCATCGAGATATTGAAACTCGTTAATCTGTTCTGCCACGTGCTTGGTGATCCTGCGCACCGGGCGTTTAGGTTTGCCCTGTTTGAGGTTCCACGCATCAAAGGTGCGCTGTGTGATGCCCCGGTCGGTTGTCCCGCCGAGGTCCCGGGATGGTTCACATAGCCCCCCTCAGGCAGCCCTACCCACGCTTTGATCCGGGGATAGTTCGCTCGCGTGATGTTTCTCCAATGCAAAACGCCCCGCAGGCGGGGTTGTGTAGTGACTTTGGTTTGCGGTGTTGCGGTTAGCGGGTCGGTGTCATCTGCACGCATTGCAGGAGTTGAGGATGCGGTCGGTTGTTTTCTCCGAGCTGCGATTACAAATCCCGCATGCCCCGCGACAGGTGCGTGTGTGATGCACTCCGCGTCGCGCTCTTGGCCTTCCGTGCCGCCAGCCGGTCGCGTTTGTCCACCTCTGCTGCCACTTGGATTACGGCCTTATTCAAGTCACTTTCCAGCTCGCGAATGTCACTCGACATCGTGGCGGTTTGGGTGCCAACCCAGATCCCAGCCACCACCAGAACGGAAAGGATGATCCACGCCAACCCTTTGCAGATTGTCACCCCCCGGTCGCTGTTCTTGATCACCTTGCCCATCTAGTCCCGGCCTTCTTAAATTCAGAATTTTGCGACAAGATCGCCCCCTCTATCCGGCAAGGCACCCCAGGCAGCTCAATCGGGCCGTCATCGGGTGTGATGGGTTGGATAAACAGGGTAACATTGGGCACGTTTGCCCCTAGCGGCTGCTCTCGGGAGGAATTGCCTTGGAAAACCACAACTCCAAATTCACTTCAAATCTCTAACTTAGAACCCAAAACAGAGGTTAACACAGATGTCTTTTAAACTTTTCCTTTGGGACATTAGCGAACCGCTATATGTTCCTTGCCTGAATTGGTCGGGCAAAGGCTCAAACCGGAGATTTCCCACTGGAAATGCACCCAGAAATCTTAAACGCATGAGAAACTACATGCTCAGTACGGATCGGACCTTCTAGTTCTAAAGATGGTGAGCCTCAAGAATCCCGCGCTCAGAAATGCCGGAAGCTGACCCAGCAGCTCGAACAGTGATGGCCATTGCTAGGGAAACCGAAAAAAATAGCTTGCCGACTTTGTAATCGGCATCCGCAACCAGTTCGAATTCTCGCTTCGCGCTGTAGATGCACGGGGCCAATGGCTTGCAACGGGTGAACTCGGGGGCGGCATAGTTTGAAATGCCTGGCGTTGGCAAGATCGTTGACATGGGACTGTACGATCACGCGCCAGCTCATTTCCAAAAGGTTATAAGCAAAACCGTCAAACACTTAGCGTAACTAAATAAATTCGAAGTAACCTTGCTCCCTGACTTCTGAGACCGGCTGATTTCAATTCACCCAAAAAACCCGGTTGGGTCGATAGTGATAGCCCACCGTGGGCTGCCCTACACCAACGATAGATGGTCACCGGCTTGGGCTCGCATGTGTAAAGGCGCAAAGGTTCCCGAAAACATCGGGTTGATGGATCTAAGAGTGGGTGGCGTTACCGAAGCCAAGAACCTCGGAGCATATACCCGAAAATTGCAAGATTTTGCGCAACACGGCAACATTTCAACCACATCCAAATACATGAAGGACAGGAGGCCAAGCGAAAACAAGGTTGCGGAGTTGCGCCAAGCCAAGAGCTAAATCAGAACTTTTGATCCAACACTGATCCGAGCTTGCTTCAACACAATGCGATTTTTGCGAAGTCATTGACTCAATGGTACCAACACCCCGGCTCGAACGGGGAACCTCCTGATCCACAATCAGAAGAATGTGCCTATAAATCAAGAAAGTTAGATCAAGCTTTCAGAGAAACTGTCCAATCCCCCTTATGCCTATGTGATTCCTGACAAGAGATATGATAATTCCCACATTTGAATTCGATAACCACGTTGGTTACTTGATAGTGATAATCCTTGTTGCAGTTACCCGCCCATAGGGAACCGGCTAACAAACCATCGCCATGATAATCCCCAAAAAAGCTTAAAGACCCTGATAGTTCCTAGGCAGCCCTTTTTTAGGTCATGTCCGATTATGACTGGGATTAGCCATCCGCAGCGGACAGCAGCTTCGCCCAGATGTCGAACTTTGCTAAGTCACGCGATCGGCCGTTAGCCGACCTTGAAAGCCGTTTACAAATGCAGCGATTGCAGCCCGTATAGCGGACTTTCGCTGCGGCTACTCACCTATGATTTTGGCGAAGGTTTGGATCGCGGCCGAAACCGGTATTCACCAAAAGCGGTTCAGTGTCAGCTTAGGCCATTTGTGCCGTTCTTACTGTCTCTCAAGCTGGTCTCTTGGCTTTGCTCTATCCAAGAAGACGCCAAACACAGCAACCAGCATCCCAACCCAAACGATCGGTGGCATGACTCCTCCGAGCACCACCTAAGCAACAGCAGCTGCGCCCGGTGGCACGCGGAAAAAGAGGGCAGATACTTTCTACAATTCCCCGGCTCGGATCATGGCAAGCAACAAGCCGGTGGCGCTGAACGAACTGGAAATTATGAGATAAACAAGCGAAGCAATGAGCTGCCAGCTTCAAGTGACCAGCTTGCTTTCAAAGGCAAGCATGAAAGGCGTAACCTCCAAATTAGCCCGCCGAAAACCCAACTAGATTTGACGTGACAGGATGGTGCGAGACGCCAAAACGCTTCTCCCACAAGGTTCCACCGCTGATCCCGATCAAGGCGAGTGCCGCAAAACAAAGCCCGCCGGGGGCGGCGTAGCAATCTCTGACTTCGCGGTGATTACAAAAACTGCTCCCGTTAGTCCAAGAGCCAATCCAGCCCATTGCCGTCAGTTCACACTTTCCCCTGCCCAACGCGGCGCGATCAAGCCGGTAAGAAGCGGCTGTATGGCTAGGATCAGTGCCAGTATTCCAACTGACAACCCCGCGTTAAATGACATGTAGCACATGTCAAAATACATGGCTTGTAGCAGAAACCCAACGATGACCAGATGCACCCACTCTGTTGATGATTTTGAAAGCGGTGGGCGCAGGATGGCGAACAATCCGGTCATCATCAACACCAAGCAAGCGCAACGCAGCCTTTCAGAATTGGCAAAAGTGCAGTCGCTTTTTGCGTCTCCGCTTAACGGACGGATTAAAGTTGGTATTCCTGACGATTTTGATGAAGGCGTGTTGGAACGCGCACTGACAGAATTCAGCCGATCAAATTGGGGCGTAGATGTCGCGGCGACGTCAGGGTCGCACGGCAGCCTTCCCAGATACAATATGTAAAGGTGAGTTGGACCTTACAGTCTGCTCTGCGATCAGCACCGTCCCCGGAGACGTCTTACGCGAACAGCAGGCCGTTTGGGTTGCCGGCAAAACGCTACAACTCGATGCGCACGCCTCAGTCCCGCTGGCCATCATAAATCATGGGTGTTGGATGGGCGAATTGCCGAAGACAAAACTTGATGAAATTGAACGTCCGTACAACGTTGCCTTTGAATGCACTGGGATCATGAGCGAAAAAAAGCGGCAATTCGCGCCGAATTTGCGGTTGGAATTTTATATAAAAGCAATGTCGAAATCGGCATGACGGTGCTCACACAAACACAGCACTTTCCCCCTCTGCCGAAGTTCAAACGCTCAATCGTGATAGCTCCTGATGCACCGCGGGACCTTGCGCAGGCAAAGCCCCGGGCGATCCAGCAAGCGGTTTAAAACGGCAGGACTTGAGGCATGCCAGAGTTCGAGAAAACCTGGTGGTTCTTAATGCCGACACTCGTAGTCGGTGCAGCATCGGTGACTTTGGGTTCAATGCCTGCTTGCGGCTTTACAGCACCTGAATTTGCACAAAAAGGCCACCGCCAACCTTCTGATCTGCCTCACCGGATACTCGGATGCCCGGTTCGTTCTAGACTAATATGGGTCCTGGACCAATCCGACGCCATCAACTTTACTTTCTCAATGGGAGATGTCTAGTGCGGCTCACTACCCAAGAAGGTGTGAGATTATGAAGAAATTCACCTGAAAGTCGCGTTTCCCGAAGGTGCCCTCGAGTTTTCAATCTACTTTAGACGGCATTAAGCAAGATCTAGTGAAGGTGGCTGCGACAAAGACTATACTAAGGAGCGAAATTGCAAGCGGACTCTATGCGAGTGATCACCTGTTCGTCCCACTGTCATGACCACAGTCTGTGTTGCAGGACGCGATCGGTTGTTAATGACCTTAGAAGATTGCCAGTCGGAGAGTTTCGCCTCGGGCAAACTAGCCCGAATAATAGGCCTGCTTCCAGTTTCTGAGCCGAGCGTGAGCGACCAAACACACGCATTCAAAAGGGGCACTTGAGGATACAAGAGAGCGAAGGAGTGCAGGTGGCCTCGTTATCTCTGCAAGCGACCAGAGCACAGCCCTCTTCGAGTCGGCGGTTCGTGCCGCGAACCACGCAATGACACTATGGGGTCCAATCGATCCCGTCACGACGCAGCTTGCGGCCACCCGTGATGCGCGCGGCCGTGCCGGTTTTCAATTGCATCAAAATCAGCGTTCAAATGATACGTTGACATGGCCACACGCCAGCAAGATTTTTAAGCTGAAACAGAAAGTCTCAGCCATTCTGAGCGACTTTGGACTTACGAATGCAACAGCAAAGGCCCCAACTCTGCTTGTCTTCGAAGGGCACCCAACTATTTCATCAAAGATGAGAAAAGAGATAAAACTGCCACCAGAACATATCAGCGAAATCATAGAGATGGCGTTGTCAGATCACGTTAGTTTTGCGGATATTAAGGCTGAATACGGGATCAGCGACAAACAAGTAAAAACGCTGATGCGCGATGAGTTGAAAAGCAGCAGCTATAAGGCTTGGCGTAAACGTGTGCGCGATTTTGGGGAGCGCAGGGAAGCCTATAAATAGGTCGCTGCAATTTAGAAGGCCACACATCGATGCCACACGCACCCAGTATTGTTTGGTTCAAACGTGATCTTCGGATCCATGACCACGCTCCTTTGATGACCGCATCACAGTCGAATTCCCCGACCATTCCACTTTACATAGTCGAACCAGAGTATTGGCAGCAGCCTTTTGCCTCACGGCGTCATTGGAATTTCATCCATGATTGTCTTGTAGATCTGAACATTGCTTTAACTGGCTTGGGACAGCCGCTTATTGTTAGGGTTGGTGATGCACGTGACGTTATCGCTCAACTTCACGAGCAATACGGTGTTGGCGACATTTATATGCATGAAGAAACAGGCAATGCTTGGACTTACGACCGAGACCTGAAAATAGAAGACCTATGCCTGAGGCTCAATATTTCTGCTTACGAATTTCCCACAAACGGCGTTGTTCGGAGATTGCGCCGTCGTGATGATTGGTCAAAGATCAGAAACGCGCGCATCGCTGAAAACATCAGTGCGACGCCGGGCAGGCTTATTCCAACACGAGGATGCGTTTCTAACATTCTGCCAGATAAAGATCACCCCATGTTTGGGATCACCCCAATCGGCAAGGTTCAAAGGGGTGGGCGGACAGAAGCGGTCACGGATCTACGAAGCTTTTTGAACCATCGCTGTCAGAAATATATCTACCACATCTCTGCTCCCGGTTTGTCCGACGTTCATTGCTCAAGACTATCCGCTCATCTTGCATGGGGTTCGCTATCTGTTCGCGAGGTCGTACATTCTGTTGCTAAACGCCGTGCCCAACTTTCTCCGATAGAAAAGAAAAACTTTGGGCGTAATCTAAGCGCATTTGGGTCGCGACTTGCATGGCGCTGCCACTTTGTTCAGAAGATTGAGGACCAGCCCGAAATAGAAACTCATTGTATGCATCCGGCATTCGAAGGCTTACGAGAGAGTAACCATGATGAGGCTCGTTATCAAGCGTGGGCGACAGGGAGTACGGGCTACCCATTCATTGATGCGTGCATGCGCTGCTTAATAGCAGAAGGCTGGATTACCTTCCGGATGCGGGCCATGTTGGTGAGCTTCGCCAGCTATCAACTGTGGTTGGACTGGCGCGTCACTGGTCATCACTTAGCACGGTTGTTCACCGACTATGAGCCGGGAATTCACTACAGCCAGCTCCAAATGCAATCGGGGGTGACGGGTATCAATACGATGCGTGTGTATAATCCTATCAAGCAATCTATTGAGCATGATCCAGCTGGCGCGTTCATTCGAAAATGGGTGCCAGAACTTAAGAATGTTCCAGATGAGTTTATTCATGAGCCTTGGACTTGGGAAAAGAACTTGATTGACCAGAGTGATTTCGAACTTGGGCAAGACTACCCAGCGCCAATTGTTGAACATACGCTTGCTGCAAGAACGGCCAAACAAAAGATTGCGGCTATCCGCAAGAACCCGGATTTCCATCTCGTGGCCAAGGCAGTTTTCTTGAAGTTGGGAAGCCGGAAGCCCTCAAAAAAAAGAAAAAAGGCAGAGAGTAAAGATACCAATCAGTTGTCTTTGTTCTAAAAGCCATTGCGAGTGAGATAGGTGTCGCACCAAAAACAGCTAGTGTATTGTTTGATGCTGAGGTCCGTTTTGCCTGGCACATCAACGTTCGTTGGATCCTGCTGCGAAGGCCGCACCCAGCCCAAAGCGGTCCTTGCCTACTGAAACGTCCGGCTGTTTGAGGACACTCTCTGCATGTGATCTGTTCTTCCCAAGATCACTGAATGCGGCCATTCAAAGCTCGCAGGAATTATTGCGGATGCTGTAAGGCAGCGAAGCGCAGATAGCTGGGTTTGCAATTTCCGAGTTACTTCCCGACAGCTGACATTCGTGGGTAAAGCGGCGAACGGCGACCTTGAGCCCACTTTGCTGAATACTGCATTAGACCGAAACGCCCGCTTTTTCGCATACTTTCGAACATCACGATCGGTTTTTCGTATTCGAATGCCATGTCGACTAACGCCGATTGGAAGGCACCTTCAAGGGATGACAATCGTTTGCGCGGACTTCCAGCTAAGCCAGATGTTCTCTCCCTCTGACAGATTTGGAACATCCTGATCGCGCGCGACCATTTTGTAGGTGTGGCTACCACACTGTACGATGCAAGTTGACATGGCTCCCGCAAACATCCGCTGAACCAACCTACCATGAACTTTTGAAAGGCCCTCTTGTTCGGGCTCGGTTGCAGAAATGCTCAGACTTTCGGGACGCACGGCCAAAGCACTGGCTGTTTCCGCGCCCTTTGGGATCTTAATGCTTGGGTTGCCGGACACGTTCAACCGCCCATTCCCATCATTTTCAGCAACGATGTTGGCATCCCCCAGAAACTCAGCGGTAAACCGATCAACCGGGTTGTTATAAACAGAGCGCGGTGGCCCGGACTGAATCATTCGGCCTTCGCGCAGAATACCAATCTTGTCAGACAGGGTCAGGGCTTCTTCTTGATCGTGGGTCACAAAGATCGTCGTGATGCCAATCTCGTGCTGAATGCGCTTTAACTCAACCTGCATATCCACCCGCAGTGATTTGTCGAGCGCAGAGAGCGGTTCGTCCAAAAGCAGGACGCGTGGGTTGGTGACAATAGCCCGCGCCAAAGCCACGCGTTGGCGTTGACCACCGGACAACTGATGTGGTTTGCGATCCCCAAGAGTGCTAAGTTGCACCAACTCAAGCGCTTCGCCAATGCGCCGCCGCTCTTCGTCAGAACTTACTTTGCGAACCCGCAGGCCAAACCCGACGTTGTCGGCAATAGTCATATTTGGGAACAGAGCATAATTCTGAAACATCATGCCGATTTCACGTTTTTCGACCGGGATAAGGTCCACAGATTTGTTCCCGATGTGGATTGATCCGCTATCTGCGAACAGAAAGCCTGCTATTGTTCGTAGCAAAGTGGTTTTGCCACTTCCCGACGGTCCAAGCAGGGCAAAGAAGCCACCATCTGGGAACTCCATGGACACATCATCCAATGCCGTAAAGTTTCCGAATTTTTTGGTGACGTTCTTGACAGACACTTCAGCCATCAGCGTTCTCCTCCGAAGTTCGAAAAGCGTGCCGCGATCAACATCACAACCATGGATACGGAAATGATGATGGTCGATATTGCGTTGATTTCAGGCGTAAAGCCCTTGCGGATCGATGTGTAGATCAGAACCGGCAGCGTGCTGTCTCCGGGCTCGGACAGAAAGTATGATATGACAAACTGGTCAAAGCTGACGGCAAAGGCAAAAAGAGCGCCCGCAATGATACCGGGAACGATCCAAGGGAAGGTAACGCGCCGCGTAACGGTCCATGCATTTGCACCCAAAGAGCGTGCCGCCTCTTCCAAAGTGGCGTCAAAGGTAGCGAGGCGCGCACTGACCACCACGATAACATAGGGAATGGCCAAAGCCACATGTCCGATAATCACGGATGGTGTTCCGCGACCCAGTCCAATGCCAAAGAAGAAGATCAGCATAGCGGTCCCGGTGATAAGCCATGGGATTGCGATCGGAGGGAAGAGCATCACCTGTAGGAAACGCTTGCCGCGAAATTCAAAGCGAAACAACGCAACAGAGGCTGCTGTTCCCAAAACCGTGGCCACAACAGTCGTCACGATTGCGATGGCGATTGAGCGGGTCGCCGCGTCCAAAATCTCGGTGTTTAGTGCCAGTTTTTCGTACCACTTCAACGAAAACTCAAACGGCAATTGATAATATTGCGAGGCGTTGAAGGACATGAAGGCCATGACCAGAATTGGCGCATAGAGAAAGAACAGGATGCTAAGAAGCCAGAGTTTACCCAGCCGCGTGAGCAAGACGCCACTCATGTTTGCGCCCTCTTTAATATGGGACTGGCCACGGCCAGGATTATCAGGACCACGGCGAGCAGAATAAAGGATAGAGCGGCTCCGAGGGGCCAGTTGAAGACGGCAACAAACTGATCTTCAATCACCGTGCCAAAATAGGTTCCAACCCGCCCCCCCAGAATGCGGGGTTCCATGAATGACCCGACAACCGGCACAAAGATCAGCACGGCACCTGCCAAAAGCCCTGGCAAAGACAGCGGCAGGATAATGCGCCACAAAATCGTCAACTTGTTTGCGCCCATAGAGCGCGCAGCATCGATCAGGTTGTCATCAATGGCTTGCAGCGCCAGATAAGAGGTCAGAATGACATAGGGCAGATATGAATGAACCAGCCCGATGACGATGGCGGGGGTGGAGAACATCAGGTTCACATCCACCTCAAACGGAAGAATGGTGTTTAGCGCAATCTCAAGCACGCCGTTGCCGCGCAGAACGATCGCCCATGAAAAAATGCGTACCAGAGAGTTTGACCAAAATGGCAGGATAACCAACAGAAACAGAGCTTCTCGCGAACGTCCCTGAATGCTCTTAGCAAGCACATAGGCACATGGAAATCCGACCAACACGGCGCAGCCCGTTACCATCAATCCCAACTTGATCGATTTCCACAAAAGCTTGGCATAGGTTGTTGTTTGAAAAAACGCCTCGTAGTTTTCAGTGGAATAAAACCATTCTTTTTGACCGAAAGGGACATCGGACAAAAAGCTAAAATAGAACATGGCTGACAGAGGCAGGAAGATTGCCACTGTCAGCCACAGGTATGCTGGGGAAAGCAGGCTGAAAATTTTGATGCGTTGTTGATTAGCCAGCGTCATGGACATCAGAACTCTCCCCGTTTGGTGACTATTGTGCGGCCTTCAACTCTTGCCAAAGAGCAAGATAAGCTTCGCGGTTTTCGGTAGACACCGGGCGCTGGAACTGAACCCGTGCAACAACCTCTGCGTCCCCCAGGACGCGCTTGTTGAACGCGTCATCAGCTAACGCAGCGGCGGCCTTGGAATTGGCCGACGCAGGGGCGCCATCCGCAGCCCACTTCACGTAAAATTCGGGATCAATCATCCAGTTGATGAACGCATGCGCCGCGTCCTTCTTGGTTGAGGACGTTGGGATAGACAGGCCGTCCAGCCAACCAATAGCCCCTTCCTGCGGCACGATGAACTGGACAGGCAAACCAGCGGCCATTGAGCGGCTGGCAGACCCAGACCAGAATGTTGCGACTTCCAGATCTCCAGCCGCCATGAACTGGTTCCAATCATTTTCTGAGCCCCAGTAGGTTTTGATCTGCGGCATCAAGGCTGTAAGTTTGGCTTTTACGGCATCAAGATCTTTAATGTCGTTGATATCCTGACCGGTCGCAATTGCAGCGAATTGCACTGCTTCCAACGCGTCGTCGCGAATAGAAACTTTGCCCGCGTAATCGCTATCCCAGAACACCTCAATTGAGGTCGGCAGCTCTTTGAATTCATTGGTGTTCACAGCAAAGGAAGTCAGGCCCCAAGTCCATGGCACCCCATGCAAAGAACCTCCGGCATTCAAATCAACGTTTTCTGCCATGTTGGCAGGTACATCTGCAAGATTGCCAACCATTGATACGTCAATTGGGCCAATCAGGCCTTCGCTTTGGGCTTGTGGTGTGAAGGCAGCGTTGATCAACACAACATCATAGGCACCCGGATTGGTGCGTAGTTTCGTGAGCATCTCTTGTTCGGAATTAAAGTACTCATGGATCACCGTATGCCCACTGCTTTCGGCAAAAGAGGCAACAGACCAATCAAGATCAGTGCCGTAGCCTTGCCAGTTCAGGACGCGAATTTCATCAGCGCTTGCAGCAGACCCGACTATGGCGACCGCGGCAGCGGTGGAAAGAAAGAAAGAAAGGTTTCATCATCGTCTTCTCCGTGTTGAACTTATTTTGTCTTGCTTGCTCTTTGGCCTGCTTCGTTATTGGCTGAGGACTCGGTTGGTTTGCTCTGCTGTTGGCGCAGTGGCTGGTCCTTTGATGGTTGTCGAAATCGCAGCCGCCGTATTGGCAAATCGTGCTGCGAGTTCTGGATCTCCGGTCTGGGAAAAATTTGCGATAAAGCTGCCTACATGGGTGTCGCCAGCCCCATTGGTATCAATCACCTGCACTGGAAATGCAGGTATCTCGACACAGATTTCGGCCGTTGCGACAACACAACCCGCTGCGCCATTGCGTACAATGGCACCGCCGGGCCGGTCTTTCGCGAGAGCTTTTGCGGCTGTTACCGGATCAGAGTGTGCGGTTAGAATGGCTGCTTCGTGAAGGTTCGCGCTAACCCATTCAGCCCGCGACAACACTACCTGCAAATCATTCGGCGCCAACGACGCAACAATCGGCGCCGGGTCAAACACCAACCCCGAGATCGAAGGGGTTTTATGCAACCAATCCGTCAAAGCGCCGCGGGAATTGCGGTAATGCAAAGCGTAGCCTGAAAGCAGGGTCCACTCAAAATCAACAAAGTTGATCTGAGCAAGC
Source organism: Phaeobacter sp. NW0010-22 (assembly GCF_040365955.1). Lineage (NCBI taxonomy): Bacteria > Pseudomonadati > Pseudomonadota > Alphaproteobacteria > Rhodobacterales > Roseobacteraceae > Phaeobacter > Phaeobacter sp. NW0010-22. Next base: position 34,890 of record NZ_BAABWT010000004.1, on the reverse strand, counting down.
GCCTCGGGCGTGACATGGCCTTCGGCCCCGTCGCTGGCGATAAAGGTGCGCTCCCCGTTTTGATCGATAAGCACCGTACAGCATCCCTGATCACGGTACATGTCCTGGGTACGCAGGAAAGGTATTTCCTCGGCGCTAAGACCTTCCCGAACAAGGTTTGCAAAAGGACCAGACCCGATGGAGCCACCATAACAGACACGCAGCCCTGCCCGCTTTGCGGCAACCATCGCGTTGAACCCACCCCCGGGTGCAATTTTGAAACTGCTTACAATAGCCTCTTTACCGGCAACCGGAACTTGATCGACTTCGTAGAGTAAATCGGCGACGATCCCTGACATTTGCAAGAAGCGCGCAGTCATGAGATGGCCTCACCTTTAGGTTGACCCTGAGATGCACTGCGCTCACGGAGCGTCAAAAGATCTGTAGCGTATTGTTCAATGGGCAACGTGTTTGCCTGGCGAACCTTGACGATTTTGTCGGTAGGAAAACCCGAAACACCAATACAAGCACCTGCCATAGCGCCAGACATCGCACCAATCGTATCGGTATCATCTCCGATATTTGCCGCAATCAGCGTGGCTTTCCACGGATCGCCTCCGGCCATAATAACAACACCAAACGCCGCCGGAATGGCTTCGTGGGAGGCGACAGACGTGCCGATTTTGTCCGCAAATTCCTCTGCTGACACACCGCTGCGCGCGAAAGCAATAGCGTCAGAGATCTTCCGGGCTATCTGACGGTCTCCCTCAGCATAGCCCCGCTCCTGCCCCAGTTCAGCTGCTTTGATCGCTTGCGGGAGTGTGGCATCGAAACTCGAGCCCTCGATACCAGAGTTGATAACCGATGCGACCGCTGCTGCGGCTGCAATCGCTTCGCCAGTATTGTGTGTTAGCCGGCAAGCCAACTCAACCTGATCGATCAACGCGTTCAGCGGCAAAGACGGCGTGGCGACGCCAACCGGCGCGATCCGCATCGCCGCGCCATTGGTTGTACCGTGTCGTCCTGCCTCAGCGGGCGATGTGCCGTTCAACATCGCTTCGAGTGCCGTCTTGGTAGACGGCCCGAGTAGATCGCGAAGCCCACGTGCTCTTACATCGGCTTCCCATGCTATCAAATCTTTGGCCCAAAGCCTTTCGTCAAGCACTCCGTTTCCGTCGATTAACCGAGCCGCCAAAAGCAGAGTTTGTTCGGTATCATCGGTGACTTCTGCCGCGGAAAGACCATGCGACACTGGATGATCGTCAACTGGCGCGACGAAATCCGTGATTTGCCCATAATGACGGATGATATCGGCGCGATTCAGCGTTTGCGACGGCATTCCAAGCGCGTCACCGATCGCCATTCCGATCAGCGCACCACAAGCGCGGTCAAAATCTTGGCTTTGCGCATTCATTTCATCAGAACTCCATGTGCAACCCGAACAAGTCGGGATCCAGAATGCTCTCCACGTATTCGATGATTGTGCGGTCTTCTTCGCGTGTTAGCCGCCGTAGCCGTAACATAGCATCGCCAGCTTTACGGCCCATCACGGCAGCGTCGTCGGCGGACAGAGACGGCTCGACACCGGCCCATTCTGCACCGTTTGCAATCGTCAAACCACGATTTTGCAAGGTAGTATTGAGCGATCCGTCGACAAGGCCAACCTGCAGAACCTCATTCAGAGTATCGCGCCAAGGCACCCTGCTCCGCTCAAGCGAAACACCCGTGCCTATATTGTCCAAATACCGGAGGCGATCAACAATCAGACAGTCCGTTCCAAGTGGAATTTCAGCGCACGGAATGTCCATCGGCCCGCGTTCCAGACGTAAAACACGGGTGGATAACTGAACTGTGGAAGACGAAAGCGCCAGCGTCCAACCTGCCTGATCATCAATCGTCACGCCATCGAATGTCACAAACGATCCAATCCCACTTTTGGTCGTGATCAATCCTTTACTGGACAACATTTCGAGACTTTTTCGAACGGTGCTGCGACTGACCGCAAACCGCTTAACCAGGGCATTTTCGCTCGCTAGCGCATCGCCACGGCTAAGCACACCCGTGCGAATTTCACTTTCAAGGGCATGGGCAATGCGCTTCGATTTTGAAGCGCCAATCAGCGCCAGTCCTGTTTTATCATGTTTAGACTTGTCCATACCTGTATGCTATCTTGATACACTGCCATCTGTCAATGAGAGAGATTGCCGAGGGGAATTACGCTCAAACCCCAGCACACCTTCCGAATTTACACGCAAAAAGGCGTAAGCCGCCGTTCAAGCGAATGCACCGAATTGGACCTGGGTCGTGCACCTTTCCAGCTTGCACGTTGCGCACCGAAGGTCAGGTATTTCAAATTCGGGCCAACGGGTCTGCGGCAGCTCTGGGCTGAACACTACCATTCGTGCCATGTCAGAGAATTTCGCATTGAAACTTTACCCATTCATCCAGCAGCCCTTTGAAAACTGTGTTGCGATGCGGCTTCGTTTCGAGTTTCTTCACTTAGGAATGGCCTTGTCCGCGGCCGGAACAGTGAACCAATCGCTTTCGAGGAACATGAGTGCCGTGAAACCTGATAGACCGCACCACCACGCCAGGAACGGCACCTTTCGCAATCCGCCCGGCAGTCCCGTGCGGGATGCCACCTTTGGAGAGATGTTCAGATTCATCATCGGCGAACTCTTTTCGTCCTCCAAACAGGCGGTTCCAAAGGATCATGTCCTGACACAAGCCGAATTTGATCAACAGCTCGCCGCGGTTGGCAACCCGAGCCTCACTTGGCTTGGTCATTCAGCTTTTATCCTCCGCCTCGGCGGGCGCGTTATCCTAACGGATCCCTTTTTGGGCGAAACGGCAGGACCGTTGGGGTTTGGGCCTAAACGCTATGTAAGGGCTCCTATGACAGGGGCAGGTCTGCCCAAGGCGGATGTCCTGCTGGTTAGCCACAACCATTATGACCACCTAGATGCTCCGACAATCGAGGCCTACCCCCACAAGGAGCATACACAGGTTATTGTGCCACTTGGGTTGGGCGCGTTTTTTACCAAACGTGGATACAGAAAGGTTCAGGAGCAGGACTGGTGGGACGTATGGACTTCCGGGGACCTCAGGATCGAAACTCTGCCAGCCATTCATCACTCAGGTCGCGGGATAGGTGATCACAGGAAAACACTCTGGGCCAGCTTCGGGATCACCACAGCCGAGGGAAAGGTCTGGTTTTCGGGCGATACCGCCAACGGAGAGATCTTTGAAGAGATTGGCCGTCGTGCCGGGCCATTTGATCTCGCGCTGGTTGCGATTGGCGCTTACACGCCGCGCAGCCTTATGAAATCGGTCCATGTTACGCCGGAAGAAGCCATAGATGTCGTGCGCAGGCTCGGCGCCAGATCAACGATCGGCATGCATTGGGGCGCGATCGCGCTGACGCCGGAAAACCCTTTCGACGCACCCACTCGTTTCAAACGCGCGGCAGAGGCTCAAGGATTTTGCGCCGGGAATGCGGTGACCTTGCGGATCGGTGAAAGCCGTAACCTGAACAGTACAACCCTTGGTCTTATTGACGGAGAGCACAGAGCTTGATCCGTCTTTTCGGGGAAGACCGTGTTGGGATGGATCCGGTCAGCCCGTGAGGCAGAACAGAGCAGCGGAGGCCTGCATTTGGTGCAAGATCAAGCGACGTAGAGCGTCAAACAGGCTTTGCACTCAATGCACCATATGTTCGAAATGCGTGTACGTCAGATTTGAATGCGGGATTAAGAATGCGCTGGCCAAGTTTTGTTTGATCCGCAAAGGTGACAGTTTGACCATTTTTCAAATTCCCATTCCCTTGAGGCCCTCATGCAACCCCAATCAATGACATTCAAAGAGAAGCTATCTAACCCAACCATACGACTGACAGCACATGTCTGCACCATTCCCTCTGCAGCAGTGACGCAAGCCATGGCAGCCGCCCGCAGCGACGCGGTCATAATTGATATGGAACATGGCGCAATTGATTACGCGACAGCCCATGCAATGATTGCTGCAACAGCAGGTACATCTTGTGCTCCGCTTGTCCGCGTCACAGAAAACGAATCAGCGCAGGTAAAACGCGTTTTGGATCTTGGCGCTGAAGGTATCGTATTTCCGTTGATACGTACTGCTAAGGATGCTGAGCAGGCTGTTGCGTCTCTGCGTTATCCACCAAATGGCACGCGGGGTTTCGGACCCTTCCTCGCACATTCCCGCTGGGGTACCTCATTGATGGAATACCGCGAGTCGGTCGATGGTCATCTGGTATGCTGTCTGCTGGTCGAGACGCGGGATGCAGTTGAAAACATTGAAGCAATTTGCGCAGTGCCAGGGATCGATGCAATCATTCCAGCGCAGTTTGACCTGTCGACAGATTTAGGTGTTTCTGGTCAATTCGACCACCCTGATTTTCTCGCTGCCGTCGCAAAAGTCGAAGACGCTGCGAACTCGGCAGGCATCCCACTGGGTAACGTGGGTCTTGCTAAACCTCAGGCTGATGCGCTTCTTGCAAAAGGTTACCGCATTATCGCAGGCTTTGATATTCTATGGCTCAAGGCAATGGCTGCAGAAACTCAATCCTGGATACGATAAGGCCGGTCGTTTTCAGATATCTACGCATCTCTGACATTGGTTCACTTGTGGTCTAGACCTCTTGTCCCGCAAGCCCGCATCGAGGACTATGGACAAGGAACTTCGCATGCGCAGTAAAGTTGATACTGCATTTTTCTCAAATGCCATGAAAGGGCGGGTAGCGGCATTTGAGACGAAATGAACCCCGACGATTCTGACTACCAGAACCGCTTGAAGGTCGGCAATGCGATGGGCACGGGCTTTGCAAAGTGCAGGAAACGGGCCAGGCGCCCATCTACTGACGAACTTAACACTTAGCTTTTTTGCCGCTCAGACCAAGGCATTGCAGAGCAATTGAGACTATTATTTTATCACCATCACGCAGCGCGAGAAGATCGACTTCGGACGGCATTATTTTTTCGACGAACGCCCTATCGCCTCATCAACTGGCCCTGCCTGGTAAGAAACGGCGATCGCGGAGAAGAGAGCTAGAAGGTGTTTTGCAATGCGATCGAGTGAAGAGGTCTGCTCGCACTGTCATTTTATGCAAACCAGAGAGTGTTGATGGCTATCACCCGTCGCTTTAGCAGATCTTGTTTCGGCGGTAGCAGCAAAAAATAAATAGTTTACGCGCGATAACTTAAATCTTTACATGTTCTGTTTTTTCGAGCAAATTCAAACCAGAAATACCATAGCTCCAACGGAAGTTTTCGCGAATGAGCGATCCAAAAATCAAAAATATGGAGGATTTCGCTACAGTTAGCGGAATTTCCCGTCCGACCCTTTCAAAGTATTTCAACGATCCGGAAAGTGTTCGTAAATCCACGCGTGAGAAAATTGAAACTGCGTTAAAGAAACATGACTATCGGCCAAACGTTTATGCCGTCAATCAGAACCGACGTCAGACCAAGAATATCGGGCTCGTGGTCCCCAATTTAACTGACCCGTTTTTTGCTGGAATTGCACGAACGATTGAGGGGCTTATCGTCAAAGCGGGTTTCAATCCATTATTGCTCAGCTCCCATGGCGGACCGGAACAAGAGATTTCCAACCTTGAGAGCCTTCGCTCCATTAAGCCAGCGGGTGTGTTGTTGGCGCCTCTCGGCCGAGCATCGCTTGTTGAACAGGTCGCGGCGTTCGCCAATGAAGTTCCTACGGTACTATTCGACGCCAACCTCGAAAAGGTCGGCGAGGCGTTCTTTGGCTCCGACAACAATCAAAGTATCAGCTTGATTGTCGACTATTTATGCCGTTCCGGAGAGCCGCCGCTGTTTTTCGAGTTGAAGACGCCGATAAATCCAAATGCCTACAAACGACGCTCGGCCTATATAGCCGCGATGGAGAGATTGGGGCATGAGCCGCATTTGATCCAAGTTGATGGGCAGGGTTGGAATTTTGAGGAAATCGGCTTTCGCGAAGGCGGGCGGATTCTGACGCGCCAGAAATTGCCCACAAATACGATATTGTGCTCAAACGACAGGCTCGCAATCGGTTTGCTGTCTGCGGCATTTGAGAACGGTATCAAGGTTGGTTTGGATGCGGGTGCTTCACTTAGGATCGCGGGACACGACGATCACCCTTTCTCGCGGTTTACCTGCCCCAGTCTGACTACCGTCTCGCAGGATTATGATGCGATCGCCGCAAGAAGTGTTGAGACGATTTTATCGCTGATCCAATCCAAAGAGTGTATGAAGACGCGCGAGGAAACGTTATTTGAGGGCAGATTGGAGATGCGTGGCTCTGCATAAGGTCATGAAAGCATGGTGGGAATTTTTATATATTTACGCGCGTAAATAATTTGATTGACGCGAAGCAATCATGATTGCTAGCGTTACACACCACATCCAATCTAGGGAGGAATCGGATGTCTTTTAAGAAAGCACTTTGCGCAGCTAGCGCTATTGCTCTTATGTCGGGCTCTGCCGCGACCGCTGAAAGCCTCACAATCGCGATCGTGAACAACGGCCACATGATCAACATGCAAACCGTTGCAAAGGCGTATACGGATGAAACTGGTGTCGAATTAAACTGGGTATCTCTGGAAGAAGGCGTTTTACGCGAACAAGTTACATCTGACACCGCGACGGGTGGTGGTCAGTACGACGTCATCAACATCGGAATGCAGGAGGCACCCATTTGGGGTGCAGCAGGATGGATCGAGCCGCTGAATTTTAGCGCTGACTACGATGTGGATGATATCCTGCCCGCGATGCGCAATGGCCTGTCACACGAAGGCACACTCTATGCCGCGCCATTTTATGGTGAATCGTCGATGGTGATGTACCGCAAAGACCTGACCGACGCAGCTGGCGTGACCATCGCTGACAACGACAGCTGGGACAACGTCAAGGCAGCCGCCTCTGCGATCCACGACCCGGACAACGGCGTTTATGGTGCATGTCTGCGCGGCAAGCCCGGCTGGGGTGACAACATGGCGTTTATCACCACAGTTGTGAACTCCTTTGGTGGCGCATGGTTTGACGCGGACGGACATCCGCAGCTGGACAGCCCGGAATGGAACGCAGCCATTAACTTCTATGTTGACCTTTTGGGCAACTATGGCCCTCCGGGTTCTGAAGGAAACTCGTTCAACGAAATCCTAGCGCTGTATAACGAAGGCAAGTGTGGCTTGTGGATTGATGCAACCATTGCAGCTTCGTTCCTTGAAGTTGACGGTGTTGCATACGCTCAATCGCCGAACGCCGGTAACCCAGTTGGGGCGAATTGGCTTTGGGCATGGGCAATGGCAATTCCCGCTGGTTCTCCGAACGCCGAAGCGGCTGCAGATTTCATCGAATGGGCAACGTCGAAAGACTACGTTCAAGCTGTAGGCAACCACGCTGAGTTTGGCTGGGGCTCTGTTCCCACGGGTCAGCGCGCGTCGACCTATGCGATCCCTGAATTTCAGGCCGCGGCAAGCTTTGCAGCAGCTGAACTGGCTGCGATCGAAAGCGCCGCACCGGGTTCAACTGATCTGAAACCTTACGTTGGTGTTCAGTTTGCAGCGATCCCAGAATTCCCGGAAGTAGGCTCGGCAGTTGCACAGGAAATGGCAGCCGCTTTGTCTGGCGCTAAGTCGGTTGAAGACGCTCTTGCTGCATCGCAAGAAGCAGCTGATGCGATCATGCGCGAAGCTGGCTACTACGAATAATCGCCAAAAGAGAGGGCTTGGTTCGATCAAGCCCTCTCCCCTACCCCGTCGCTTGTAATGTATTGCCAACCTAGCGACACTTAGATTCAGAAATTCGCAACTAATAAGTCACGAGCAACACGCACTTTACGTTTTGCTGGGAGGAAAGATTTATGTCTGACAGAAAGCTTCCTCGGCTTCTTCAAACACCTGCGGTACTGCTGCTCTTAGTTTGGATGCTGATCCCACTTGGGATGACTTTATACTTCTCGTTCATTCGGTATGTGCTGAACAACCTGCGCCGCCCGGAATGGACGTCACCAAGCCCGAGCAACTGGCGCGGTTTCGGCAACTATGAATTTGTTCTGAAATCAAAAGACTTCTTTCTCGCCATCCAGAATAGCCTTTTCATTGTGTGCAGCATATTGTTCCTGACTGTAATTCTGGGCATCTTGATTGCGGTGCTGATCAACAAGACTTTTCCGGGACAGGGAATTGTACGTGTATTGCTGATCTCACCCTTCTTTGTCATGCCTGCGGTCAATGCTGTTCTCTGGATCAACATGATCCTTGACCCTGTACTGGGTTTGCAGGGGATCGCCATCGCCGGGGTAAATGACGTTCTCGATGGCCTCAGACAAATACCCATTTTGGGGGCGTTCTTTTCACTCTGGCCAGAATTCGAACCGATTTCCTTCCGAGCGACACAAACATCGGCCATCGCTGTGATCATGATGGTGACGTGGCAATGGACACCCTTTGCCGTCCTTATTTTCATGACCTCGCTTCAATCCGAAGATCAGCAACAGAAAGAAGCGGCTGTTTTGGATGGCGCGAACACATGGTCTCAGTTCCGCTTTTTGACTTTGCCGCACCTGGGTCGACCAATTGCGATTGTGGTAATGATCCAGGCGATTTTCCACCTGTCGCTTTACGCAGAAATCGAAATTGTAAGCCGGGGCAACGGCAACAAGAACTTGCCCTATTTGATTGGTGAATTTGCCAATAACAACATCGGTGCAGCCAGTGCCACGGGCATCTTCGCTGTTATCCTTGCCAACATCGTAGCCATATTTTTGCTTCGTATGGTCGGCAAGACCTTGATGGAATAGGGGATAAAATCATGGCAATCGTGGCGCAATCCTCAAAATTTAGCACTTATGGGCGACCGGTTTTGGCTTGGGGTATCGGCCTGCTCTTCTTCTTTCCTATCTTTTGGATGGTTGTGACGAGCTTCAAAACGGACGCCGACGCGGTGAAGCCCGAGCATCTGATCTTCTTCTCCCCGACGCTTGATAACTATTTGAACATGACTGACAACTACGATTATTGGCGGTTTGCTCGAAACTCAATTATCACCGCGGTTTCGGCGACCATCTTTACACTTTTTGTCGGTGTTCCAGCTGCTTATGCAATGGCATTCAACCCAAGCCGAGCAACCAAAGACGTTCTGATGTGGATGTTGTCGACCAAGATGCTTCCGGCGGCGGCGGTGCTTTATCCGATGATATTTCTCGCCAAAGGCATTGGGCTTTATGACACGCATATTCTGATCATTACCGTATTGAGCCTAATAAACCTGCCAATCGCAATCTGGATGCTGTTCACCTACTTCAAAGAGATCCCAAAGGATATCATCGAAGCGGGCAAGATGGACGGCGTCAACACTTGGGGTGAGATCAAAGAGATCCTTATTCCTCTTGCCTGGGGCGGTATCGCTTCGACCGCTCTGTTGGTTTTCATATTTTGTTGGAACGAAGCGTATTGGACCGTCCGCCTTACCACCATCGACGCGGCAACACTCTCCAAACTCATCGAAGGTAATCGGGCACCAGAAGGCCTGTTTTTCGGGCGGCTATCGGCCGTCTCAACGGCCGCCGTCGGACCGATCGTTATCCTTGGGTGGTTCTGTCAGAAACAACTTGTCCAAGGCTTGACCTTCGGCGCAGTGAAATAAGGGTAAGATCATGGGACGTATAGTACTTGATCAGGTGTCCAAAACCTTTGGCGATGTAGAGGTCATTCCACCGCTGGACCTGACCATAGAAGACGGCGAGTTTACAGTGTTCGTCGGCCCGTCAGGCTGTGGTAAATCCACACTGCTGCGCATGATTGCCGGACTTGAGGATTTGACCTCTGGCGCCATCGAAATTGACGGCGAAGACGTGACTGAGGTCTCGCCCTCGAAACGGGGCTTGGCCATGGTGTTTCAATCATATGCGCTTTACCCGCATATGACTGTGCGCAAAAATATTGGCTTTCCCCTTCGAATGGAGAAGATGCAGCAGACTGAAATCGACAAGCGCGTTGAAACAGCGGCGCAGTCGTTGAACCTGATGGATTATCTGGACCGCAAGCCGGGCCAGCTTTCCGGTGGACAGCGTCAGCGGGTGGCTATTGGTCGGGCCATTGTACGTAATCCTTCCGCTTTCTTGTTTGACGAACCTTTATCGAACCTTGATGCGGCTTTGCGCGTGGGCATGCGGCTTGAAATCAGCGAAATGCACGAACGAATGCGAACAACCATGATCTATGTGACGCATGATCAGGTTGAAGCGATGACAATGGCCAACAAGATCGTGGTGCTTCAGGCAGGCAGGATCGAGCAAGTCGGATCACCACTGGACCTTTATCACAAACCCCAGAACGTGTTCGTGGCAGGTTTCATCGGCTCGCCAAAGATGAATATCTTTTCAGGGCCAGAAGCGGAAAAGAATGGCGCGCATACTATCGGCATCCGGCCAGAGCACACCGATGTCAGCATGACCGCAGGCACTTGGGAAGGCCGCGTCGGGGTCGCTGAACATCTGGGTTCTGATACGTTTATCCATGTCAATGACACCGGATTGGCAGACATGTTCACGGTACGCATCACCGGGGATATCTCGGTGAAACACGGGGATAAGATCTACCTGACACCGCGAGCGGATCAGATCCATAAGTTCGACGTTCAGGGACAACGGATCGAATGAAACTGCGCGATGCAACACTAAGTGAACTTCCTGAAGGTGTCTTGCGCCCCGATTATGATCGCGCACAGCTGAAACCGGGCATTGTTCACATTGGCCTTGGTAATTTCCATCGCGCCCATCAAGCATGGTATCTGCATCGCCTGATGCAACAGGGCGAGGCGCTTGATTGGGCGATCATTGGAGCTGGCATTCGACCGTATGACAGCACCATGCGGCAAAAACTGTTGGCGCAAGACTGTCTGACAACTTTGATTGAGCTGGCCCCTTCGTGTTCGTCTGCCGAAGTGATCGGGTCGATGATAGATTACCTGCCAATTGAAGACGGGAACCGGCCCTTGATCGAACGGATGGCCCAATCCGATATCCGCATTGTTGCAATGACGGTGACTGAGGGAGGGTATTTCATTGATCCCGCTACAAAGGGATTTGACCCAACCCACCCAGACATTGCCCATGACAGCAACCATCCTGATATACCAAGAACTGCGTTCGGTGCGATTGTCGCGGCCCTACGTCTGCGCCGCGAAAACGGGATCGGTCCGTTCACATGCCAATGCTGCGACAACTTACAAGGCAATGGGGATGTGCTGCGACAAACGGTTGTGTCTTTGGCGCGGTTATCGGACCCGGCACTGGCAGACTGGATCGACACCAAGTGCAGCTTTCCCAACTCGATGGTCGACAGCATCGTGCCGGCAACCGGCCCCAGTGAATTGGCGTTGGCGCTGCAGTTGGGCATTGACGATCAGGCCCCGGTGACCCACGAAAACTTTCGCCAATGGGTGATCGAAGACGACTTTTGTGCTGGACGGCCCGATTGGGACAAAGTCGGCGCAACATTCACCGATAATGTTCATGGGTATGAGGCCATGAAAATTCGCATTTTAAACGGGGGGCATCAGGTGATTTCGGTGCCAGGCGAGGTGCTTTCCATCAAGACGATTGCAGATTGCATGGAACACGATCTGATCCGTCGGCTGTTCACCAAAGTCGCCGAGAATGAAATCGCCCCGTTGATCAAGCCAGTTTCGGATATGACCACCCGGGGCTACGTCACGCTGATCCGCCACCGGTTCTCGAACCCGAAAATCGTTGATACTACGCGCCGCGTGGCCTTTGATGGGTCGTCGCGTCATCCGGGTTTTATCATCCCATCGATCAGGGACGGATTGGCAAAAGGGATCGAAGTCGAGGGACTTGCCTTGGTTGAAGCGGCTTGGGCGCGAATGTGCGAAGGCACTCGTGAAGATGGCAGTGAAATTGAACCCAATGATCCACATTGGGTCGAATTGAATGCAAAAGCCCGAGAGGCCCGAGGAAATCCGCGTGCATGGCTTGAGATGCGTCAGTTTTATGGGGATCTAGCAGATGAACCGCAGTTCGCAGATTGCTTTGTAAAGTGGCTTAGTATGATTTGGGACGACGGCATGGAAGTTGCAATCGCATCCTATCTGACGCCCTAACACGAACAACAATTAGTACCACCATGTGTGCAAAAAAATCCCACAAATTTGCTCATTGAGGAAGTCCTATGATCCTGTGCTGCGGAGAAGCTCTCATCGATATGATACCCGAACAAACCCTGCTAGGGTCGGATGGGTATGTACCTCGATCAGGTGGTGCGATCTTTAATACTGCGATTGGCCTTGGGCGGCTGGGGTGTCGAACTGGCCTGCTTAGCGGTATTTCGACCGATATGTTCGGACACCAGCTTATGGCTGATTTGAGAGCAAGCAATGTCGATACCCGGGATGTAATTCGATCAGATCGCCCATCGACGTTGGCATTTGTCAAATTATCCGATGGTCACGCATCGTATTCGTTCTTTGACGAAAACTCGGCTGGGCGGATGATAGCACCCGATGATATGCCCAACACAATAGACGATGTTTCCGCTTTGTATTTCGGCGGTATCAGCCTCGCTTGTGGGCCGGGTGCCGACACATACAGAGAATTTGCTGAAACCCACGCGCGCAACCATATTGTGATGGTTGATCCCAACATCCGGCCCAATTTCATCACAGACGAACCAAGCTTTCGGGACCGCATTGAACGGATGATCAGGGTAGCAGACATTGTGAAAGTCTCCGACGAGGACTTAAACTGGATCGTTCCAAGTACGGATGCTCAAGAAGAAAAAGTAGCTCAATTACATAGGCTTGGCCCTTCAATAGTCATCTTAACACGGGGTCAATCCGGGGCGCATGCATGGTTGCCGGATGGGCGTTCAGTCTTTGCCGCCAGTCAGGCTGCCGATGTTGTTGACACGGTTGGCGCGGGGGATACGTTCAATGCTGGCGTGCTTGCAAACCTGTCTGAAGCAGGCCTTCTTACTAAAACCGCTATTCATTCGGCTTCAGAAAAAAACATCGCAGAAGCAATAGGCTTCGGTACACGAGTAGCAGCAATCAACGTCGGCCGAGCTGGCGCAAACCCACCTTGGCGCGAAGAAGTTTGAGACAGGAACTATGTGGTCGAGCGTTCTGCGTATCCAACACAGATATTTCTTCGGCTCCTAGCAACGATTGTTCGCACCCTTAATCAGAAACCCACGCTGCGTTAGGGCGAACAAACACGTGCCATGTGTTCTCAGAAACGGTCCCTGTTTCAGAGTTTTAGAAACTTTTGTGCAGGTCGGGCGGCTGTATCAAGCAACGCCTGTTTTTTGGCCGGTGAATGTCCGATGCACCGTCAGCCGTGAATTACACGCAGTCAGGACATTCCCGAAATGCCCCCGTCTTGCTGACTACTGAAATGCGGCAGTTGTGAGAATGGCTCCGAAAATGCCATTAATAGCAATCAAGCGCGCGGCGGTCACATTTTCTCGTAGATAGCACTGCACATCTCAATTTTTCCAAAGGGGTGGGTAGAGCTGTGTCACTGGACAAAGTGTCGCTCATCACTTTAGGATTCACACCGCAGCCCGAAAGACGGCAAAGCGACTGTGACACGTCATATTTGATGGAGCTGGACATCATGGAAAGTAGACCAGAGATCACGCCTGAGACACTTACGAAGTGGCAATATTTGGTCGACCAGATATCTGAAATTGCAGACGTGCCCGCCACGCTGATCATGCACACAAGCGACCAACACAATAATGTTTGTGTAAAAAGTACCGGCAACGAGAACCCCTATATTGAAGGGCAATCCTTCCTGCTTCATGATAAGTTATATTGCTTTGATGTGCTCGAAAATGATGCCGAGCTTTGCGTCGAAGATGCAGCCCACGACCCGCATTGGCACGATAACCCTGATATGGAATACGGAATGAGCTTCTATGTCGGGCTGCCCCTGAAATGGCCGGACGGTTCGGTTTTCGGGACCATTTGCATGTTGGATCGATTTCGAAACAAGCGCGCTCTGTCATTTCGCAATGGGCTACGTCAGTTCTCTCGCATTGTCGAAGACGACTTGGCCATGCTGGAGGAAATCGAACAACGGAGAAAGGCAGAGGCTTGTCTACAACAGGAGCTGGACTCGCGTGAAGAAATTATCAAGAAACGGACCCAAGACCTCGAAGATGCGAACACAGCACTACGGGTCTTGCTGAAAGGTGTCGAAAATTCGAAAAGCGAAGTCGAGGACCGTATCGTGCAACAGATCAGAGGGCTTGTTTTGCCCCATATCGGTCGGTTGCACCAACTGATCGAAGATGATGATCGTGCAATCGTTCACCTCGATATAGTTGAAACCAACCTCAAAAATATCACATCAACTTTCACCTGCAACTTGGCGCAAGCTTTGGTGGAATTGACGCCAACAGAGGCCGAAATCGTACAACTGATCGCTCAGGGACGCAGTACAAAAGAAATTGCCAAGACGTTGTCACGCGGCACCAGCACGGTCGAATTTCATCGCAATAATATTCGCCAAAAACTTGGCCTAACGCATCGTGGAAAAAACTTGCGGCAACACTTGGCGGCGTTGAGCTAGTATGGGGATTTCCCCCATATAAACCACATATTCTTCTAGCAGTGCAGTCCGTCGTTAGATCTCTAGGCTTGCCTTACTCCGCTTGTGTCGCGGTTTACAGCAACAGGGAGACCCTAGAAAGATGGATAAGAAAAACTTAAAACCAATCAAACTGAACGGGCAAAAAGATGCGTTGGCTCCAGGCCTCTCGCGACGTTCGTTTTTTATGGCCGCAGGTGCAGCAGGTGTCGGAACTGCAACCAGTTTGCTTACATCCACGTCGGTTCAGGCCCAGTCCACGGATTGGACACAACCCGGCAACAATAATCATGTCATTGAGTTGCAAAATGCAACCAGCCTTCCCGACGGCGCGGTAAGCATTGATTACTTTGGCCATTGTTCATTCAAGATTACATCACCCGGCGGTGCATCCGTCGTAGTTGACCCATGGCGCGATGACCCATCAGGTGCTTGGGGTTTGTGGTACAAGTACAAATACCCCGAAACCGTCACAGACATCACTCTTTCAACGCATACACATTTTGATCACGATGCCATCGACAGGCCCGTTTCAACAATGGTGTTGGACCGTATGGTCGGTACCTTCGAGTTTGCAGATCTGAAAATTACAGGCTTCGCCGATAAGCACGTTTGCAAGGCGCCGGGCTACTATAATTGGACCAATGCGCTTGCTGAATTTGGCGTTGAGGCCTGTGCGCCTAACAATGTCGGCCACATGGACATGGTCGTCTATCTGATCGAGACGGGTGGCATTCGCACTCTGATATGGGGGGACAACCGCGCCGATCCCGGCTCCGGCTTCTGGGAAGCGATCGGCCAAGTAGATGTCCTGACACTGCCTGTCGATGGCTCGGAACATATCCTGTCTTACGAACAGGGCAATGCGATCGTTGACCGGCTAAAGCCAAAAGTTGTCATTCCTACGCATTATCTCAATGAGACGACAACCTACACGCTATCAACATTGAGAAATGCCGATGATTGGGTCAAAAGCCAACAAAGCTTCAAATTTCTGGATAGCCCCAATCTTTCGCTAAACGCTGCGGATGTTGGGAATATGGATCGCGAGTTTATGTATTTTGGCAGTAACGTGGTCACCGCTTAGGCTGTTCCTAAAAATGGCAAAGAGCCAATATCGGCTCTTTGCCATTGACGCAGGGCTGTGTTGCGAAAATCGAGTGAAGGACGATATCCCCCCTACTCCGGACGGATTCATCCCAAGGCTTCGGCGCCTGGCCCGGTTGTTTGACAAAGCGGCACACCAATCAGGACTGGCAGCGCCACTGACAACAACATGAATGGAGCACAATAGTGGCAGACAATTGATGGCAGTGTTGACGTTGCTCGACCTTGGAAAAGCAGTCGTAAACTTGAATCTGATCCTGAACCGCGACGTACTCATCGATGGATACTCTGAGAACGTCTAAATTCCTGTCCTTATGCCGCGCAGGAACTGGACGGTTGATGTCAGAAACTGCAACGCAGTCCCCCCCCTCCCCACTTTGAGCTTGTTTCCATTATGTGCATTCGGTACTCAACCCGCACGCAGGGGAGTTCCAGCCAAGGAACTGAGAGGCGAATAGCAGCAGCGCTGCAGTGTCGCGACCCTTTGAACCTGACCCAGTTGATACTGGCGTAGGAAGCTAAGGGCGCACATCGCCTCATACTACTGATGTGCAAACTGACAAGGGCTGTCGTGTATCTGCCCGTTTCCCAAGCCGAAACTCATCTGGTGTCTTTTTGAGTAAGCTGCTTGAGGAGCACCATAATGAACGTCCCTAATCCCAAAATCACCACAGGTGAAATGCCTGCATCGCGCAAAATCTATGTAAGCGGCACGATGTTTCCAGACATTCGCGTCCCTATGCGTGAGATTTCGGTTCACCCCACCGCAGGAGAAGCGCCCTTGCCGGTCTATGACAGTTCGGGGCCCTACACTGATCCAACTATTCTGACGGACATCCGGCGCGGCTTGGAGCCGCTGCGGCGCGAGTGGATCAAAGCCCGTGCCGATGTGGAAGAGTATGAAGGCCGTGATATCAAACCTGCCGACAATGGCTATGTCCAAGGCGATCACCTAACCCCGGGATTTCCCGTGAAACCGCGCCCACTGCGCGCGAAAGATGGAAAATCCGTCACACAATTGGCCTATGCCCGCGCAGGTATTGTCACCCCAGAGATGGAATTCATTGCTATTCGCGAAAACCAATTGCGCGAGACCGCGCCCCAAGCACGCGATGGAAATGACTGGGGCGCGAATATACCCGATTATGTGACCCCCGAATTTGTCCGTGACGAAGTGGCGGCAGGACGCGCAATCATTCCCGCGAATATCAACCACCCAGAATCCGAGCCGATGATTATCGGGCGTAATTTCCTAGTGAAAATCAACGCCAATATGGGCACCTCGGCTGTCACCTCTTCGATGGAAGAAGAAGTAGACAAGATGGTGTGGTCGACCCGTTGGGGCGCAGATACCATTATGGATCTGTCAACCGGGCGCAATATTCATAACACCCGCGAATGGATCATCCGCAACAGCCCTGTGCCAATCGGGACGGTGCCAATGTATCAAGCTCTGGAAAAGGTGAATGGCATCGCCGAAGACCTGACATGGGAGGTGTTTCGCGACACACTCATTGAACAGGCTGAACAGGGTGTTGATTACTTCACGATTCATGCTGGCGTCCGTCTGCATATGGTCCCGATGACTGTGAACCGCGTGACGGGTATCGTCTCGCGCGGTGGGTCCATCATGGCCAAATGGTGCCTACATCATCACCGCGAAAGCTTTCTGTATGAACACTTCTCTGAGATTTGCGATATCTGTCGACAGTATGATGTGTCCTTCAGTCTTGGAGACGGGTTGCGCCCCGGCTCGATCGCTGATGCCAATGATGAGGCGCAATTTGCTGAACTGGAAACCCTTGGCGAGCTGACCAAAATCGCATGGGCAAAGGACTGCCAGGTGATGATCGAAGGGCCGGGCCACGTCGCCATGCACAAGATCAAAGAGAATATGGACAAGCAACTTGCGTGCTGCGACGAGGCACCGTTCTACACACTTGGCCCCCTTACGACCGACATCGCACCGGGATATGACCACATCACCTCTGGCATCGGTGCGGCCATGATCGGTTGGTTCGGCTGCGCGATGCTGTGTTATGTGACTCCCAAAGAACATCTTGGGTTGCCTGATCGCGATGATGTGAAGACCGGCGTCATCACCTATAAGATTGCAGCCCATGCAGCCGATCTTGCCAAGGGCCTGCCAGGGGCCCAACGGCGGGATGATGCGCTGTCTCGGGCACGGTTCGAGTTCCGCTGGGAAGACCAGTTCAACCTGTCATTAGATCCGGACACTGCCCGGGAATTCCACGATCAAACTCTGCCAAAACAAGCGCATAAGGTGGCCCATTTCTGCTCTATGTGCGGGCCCAAATTCTGCTCTATGCGGATCAGCCACGACATCCGGGCCGAAGCGCAGAAAGAGGGAATGGAGGCTATGGCGGCAAAGTTCCGTGCCGGTGGCGACCTTTACATGCCGGTAGATGAATCTGGCGCTAAGCCAGACGAATGATCACCAAAGCAGGAGTGGGCGTTGCCCGTCACGACATGTGAGAAAAGCAAAGTACAGGGGGCAACGCGTATTCGTTGTTGCCCCACAGAACCGCTGCTTCGAGAGCACGCCCAAACGTGGCGAACAGCGCAAGTACTCTCCGTAGGTGCCTGCATCACCATTGATCCGTTTTAGCTTTTAGCAATCACTCGCCACACTCCGCATGAATGTCTTTTGTTGGCAGATCACTTGGGATTTCAGCGACACAGGCTTTCTAGCAAATGGAGCTTGCGCCCAAAAGGAACTCGGCTGCGTATGACCGCGACCTAAGTTAAATTGTGGAGGCCAAAATACAGCATTGATTGCAAATCGCTTGAGCTTTAGCCATCTTCTACAGCATGGATTTTCTGACAGTCAATCATAGCAGTTTCCTGATCGTGATGTCGTGCGTCGTTGCGCTTGTCGCTGGGTTCACAGGGCTTTCGCTCACGCGCGATCTTTCAGATAAGCCAATGCTTCAGAAAAAGGCATCGATCGCACTTGGAGCCATCGCTCTGGGTGGAGGCATTTGGGCTATGCATTTTGTGGCAATGCTCGGCTTGAAACTTCCAATCCTTTTCTACTATGACGCGGCAATCACACTTGTATCGGCGCTGTCTGCGATCCTCATTGTTGGTGCGGCGCTGATCCTTTTGCACTTTGCTGATCGCACACCGTTCATCATTTCCCTATCAGGTGTCATCGTCGGGATCGGCATTTTGGTAATGCACTACATTGGCATGGCTGGATTAGAACTATGCCGTGCCGTCTATACAACCTCAGGAGTTATTTATTCGTCGCTTGTGGCCGTCGCTTTGTGCATTCTCGCCTTCTGGATCGCCTATGGAAAGCGTACCAATCGCAACATCGTGTTGGGGACGATCTGTTTTGCGATCGCCGTCTGCTCAGTTCACTTTCTGGCCGTCGCAGAAACTAATTTTGTACAAGAGCCTAACGTCGCCGAATTTGGCCCCGCAATGAGCAACGAAACCTTGGCGCTTGGCGTGATCTTTTTTAGCTTCATAATCTTCGGGGCTTGTCTGTGGGTCAGCGTAACGTATTTGGTACCTCCAAGTACCGAAGACCCCGTGCCGGTAGACCCGAGTGAAAAGCCAGAGCCCATAGCGGAATTGCAGATCCCTTGCGAAAGCGACGGGACCAAGGTTTTCGTACGGGCACGGGATGTTCTGCTTGTGCGCGCCGATGGGCACTATACCCAAATTTACACTGAGCATGATCGCCTGTTTTGTGTTTGGTCAATCACGGTTGCCTCCAAACGTCTTTTGCCTCGGGACTTCTTGCAAACGCATCGCAGCTATTTGGTGAACCCAATTCGTGTTTCGCGCTTTGAGCGAACAAAAGATAAGGGGCGATGTTTGTTTGATGGGGTCGATCTTCCGCCTGTTCCAGTAAGCCGTTCCAAATTGAAAGCGGTTCAAGATGCGCTTGCATCGCAGCCCGGCGTCGTTCGTGCATAGAGAGGCGCATTTCGTGCAAAAGACCCGTTTTTCGTTGATTTTTTAGTGCTGTAGGTAAGCCCGGCATGCAGTCTCTCCCCTAGCAAGAACAACTGCTTTTTAGGGAGGAAAGCTGATGATTCCAGCCGCATTTGAATACTATCGCCCCAAGGATATGGCCGGAGTCCTGGCTGTCTTAGAAGAGCATGGAGATGATGCTCGTGTCATGGCAGGCGGGCACAGCCTGATCCCAATGATGAAATTGCGTATGGCCGACGTGCCCCATTTGATCGACCTTCAGGATGTAGGCGGCATGTCCGACATCGGAGTCGGCACCGACATGATCCGGCTTGGCGCCTTGGTGACCCAGGCCGACATTATCGATCATGTCGAGCTCTCAAAAGCTGCTCCAATCCTGCGCGAAGCTGCTTTGCAAATCGCTGATCCACAGGTGCGCTACATGGGCACTGTGGGCGGGAATGTTGCCAATGGAGACCCCGGCAACGATATGCCCGGCCTGATGCAGTGCCTTAATGCAATCTTCACAGTGGTTGGTCCAAACGGCGAGCGCGATATTCCAGCCCGCGCGTTTTACGAGGCTGCTTATGTTACTGCACGCGAAGACGAAGAGGTTTTGACCCACGTCGCGGTCCCAACGCCCAACGGTGGGTACGCCTACGAGAAACAAAAACGCAAGATTGGTGACTATGCGACGGCTGCTGCTGCAGTTCAGATCGTTAAGGACGGCGGCATTTGCGTCAGCGCCTCCATCGCAATGACAAACCTGAGCGACACACCGGTCTACTCTGAGGCTGCAGGCGAAGCGCTTCTTGGGACTTCAGTTGATACAGCAGCGCTTGATGCCTCAGTCGCAGCAATGCTGGGCGACATCGAACCAACCGAGGACAACCGCGGTCCGGTAGCTTTCAAAAATCATGTGGCAGGCGTCATCCTTCGCCGCGCAATTCTGACCGCCTGGTCGCGGGCGTAAGGAGAACATCATGTCAAAAAAGATGCACATCAAATTGAACGTGAACGGGAAAAACGAGGAATTCCTCGCTGAGCCCCGTGAACTGCTGATCTACACATTGCGCGAACGTCTGAATATTACAGGGCCGCACATCGGTTGCGAAACTTCGCATTGCGGGGCGTGCACAGTCACAATCAACGGCAAGTCCGTGAAATCTTGTACCATGTTTGTGGCACAGGCTGACGGCGCCGCAGTGACAACAATTGAAGGTCTTGGCGACCCTGACAACCTCCACCCTCTGCAAGAAGCGTTCAAAGAACATCACGGGCTCCAGTGCGGGT
Organism: Phaeobacter sp. NW0010-22; assembly: GCF_040365955.1. Lineage (NCBI taxonomy): Bacteria > Pseudomonadati > Pseudomonadota > Alphaproteobacteria > Rhodobacterales > Roseobacteraceae > Phaeobacter > Phaeobacter sp. NW0010-22. Next base: position 13,929 of record NZ_BAABWT010000004.1, on the reverse strand, counting down.
ATTGCACGCCGGGCATGATCACCCGCGCAACCAAACTTCTGGAAGAAAACCCAAACCCAACCGAAGAGGAAATCCGCTTCGGTATGGCAGGCAACATCTGCCGCTGCACGGGCTACCAAAACATCGTGAAATCAATTCAGGCCGCTGCGTCTGAAATGAATGCAGCCAAGGAGGCCGCAGAATGAAGGACGAAATCACTCGCGAAGAACGCGTCGATAACCTCAAAGGCATGGGTTGCTCTCGCAAACGGGTCGAAGATGCTCGCTTTACACAAGGCAAAGGCAACTATGTCGATGACATCAAGCTGGACGGGATGCTCTTTGGTGACTTTGTCCGCTCGCCTTATGCACACGCGCGGATCAAGAGTATTGATACCGCTGCTGCACTCGAAGTGCCCGGCGTATTGGCAGTACTGACCGCTGCCGACCTGGAACCTTTGGGCCTTCACTGGATGCCAACGCTCGCTGGCGACAAACAAATGGTGTTGGCCGATGGCAAGGTTCTGTTTCAGGGCCAAGAGGTTGCCTATGTGGTCGCCGAAGATCGCTATGCTGCCGCAGATGGGATCGAATTGGTCGAGGTTGAATACGAAGAGCTGCCCGTCATCGTGAACCCTTTTGAATCGCTGAAATCCGACGTGGTTCTGCGCGAAGATCTGGTCGCCGAAGATGGTTCCATCCCCGACGGAGCGCACGGACCGCGCAAACACCCCAACCACATCTTTACATGGGACGCAGGTGACAAAGACCCGACCGAAGAGGTCATCGCCAATGCCGAGGTCGTGGCAGAAGAAACGATGTACTACCATCGCACCCACCCCTGCCCGCTTGAGACCTGCGGATGCGTAGCGTCGATGGACAAAGTGAACGGCAAGCTGACACTTTGGGGAACATTCCAAGCCCCCCACGCGATCCGCACCGTAGTTTCGTTGATCTCCGGTATTGAAGAGCACAACATTCGTGTGATCTCACCCGATATCGGCGGCGGTTTCGGCAACAAAGTTGGCGCCTATCCGGGCTACGTCTGCTCTGTGGTGGCTTCCATCGTGACGGGCAAGCCCGTCAAATGGATCGAAGATCGGATGGATAATCTGATGACCACCGCTTTTGCGCGGGATTACCACATGACAGGAAAGATCAGCGCCACCAAAGAGGGCAAGATCACTGGGTTGCACTGCCACGTGACGGCTGACCACGGCGGTTTTGACGCTTGTGCCGATCCCACCAAATTTCCTGCAGGTTTCATGAACATCTGCACTGGGTCCTACGATATCCCAACAGCCTATTTGGAGGTAGAAGGCGTTTACACTAACAAGGCCCCCGGCGGTGTCAGTTATCGCTGTTCATTCCGTGTGACCGAGGCAGTGTATTTCATCGAACGCATGATCGAAGTCCTGGCAATCGAGTTGAACATGGATGCGGCAGAGCTACGCCGGATCAACTTCATCAAGAAGGAACAGTTTCCCTACACCGCTGCCCTTGGTTGGGAATACGATAGTGGCGACTATCACACGGCGTGGGATAAAGCGTTGAAAACTGTCGATTATGACGGGTTGCGAACCGAACAGGCGCAACGGGTCGAGGACTTCAAAGCTGGCAAGACCCGCAAACTGATGGGGATTGGACTGTCTTTCTTCACCGAGATTGTGGGCGCTGGCCCGGTAAAAAACTGTGATATCCTTGGGCTTGGCATGTTCGACAGTTGCGAAATCCGCATCCACCCGACTGGATCTGCGATCGCGCGACTTGGCACCATCTCTCAGGGTCAGGGCCACGCAACGACATTTGCGCAGATCCTAGCCTCGGAAATTGGACTGCCTGCTGACAGCATCACGATTGAGGAAGGCGATACAGACACCGCGCCCTATGGCTTGGGCACATATGGTTCGCGGTCCACCCCTGTTGCAGGTGCGGCGACAGCAATGGCTGGACGCAAAATCCGCGCCAAGGCGCAGATGATCGCGGCCTATCTGCTTGAGGTGCACGACAATGACGTGGAATTCGATGTGGATCGCTTTGTCGTAAAGGGTGCCCCCGAAAAGTTCAAAACAATGAAGGAAATCGCCTTCGCCGCCTACAATCAGGCCATTCCGGGGATCGAGCCGGGTCTAGAGGCAGTCAGCTATTACGACCCGCCCAACATGACCTACCCGTTTGGGGCTTATGTGTGTGTGATGGACATTGACGTTGACACGGGTGTGACTGAAATCCGACGCTTTTATGCACTGGACGATTGCGGCACGCGCATCAATCCGATGATCATCGAAGGTCAGGTGCATGGCGGCCTGACCGAAGCTCTTGCTGTCGCTCTGGGTCAAGAGATCGCATACGACGATATGGGCAACGTGAAGACGGGTACGTTGATGGACTTCTTCCTGCCGACAGCGTGGGAGGTCCCCAACTACGAAACCGACTTCACTGTTACCCCCTCACCCCATCATCCAATCGGTGCCAAGGGCGTGGGAGAAAGTCCTCATGTGGGCGGTGTGCCCTGCTTCTCCAACGCGGTGCAGGATGCGTTCCGCCCCTTTGGCAATCGTCACACCAACATGCCGCATGATCATTGGCGGATTTGGCGGACAGCCAACGAACTAGGCTTGCACGACTGATCCCTTGGGTAGGGCTGGTTACAACCAGCCCTACGGAGACCAAAATGACCTGGATAAACTTAAAAACCGCTCTTGCAGACGAAGGTTATGTCGCCTCGGATGATCTGGCCGTTGCCTTGCAACTTGCCCTGTCATTAGGTAGACCGCTGTTGCTCGAAGGTGCGGCTGGCGTTGGCAAAACCGAAATCGCGCGCACTTTGTCCGCTGTTAAACTCACGCAACTCATCCGCCTTCAATGCTATGAGGGGCTTGATGCAGCTCAGGCCATTTATGAATGGAACTACCAGCGTCAGCTTCTGACAATCCGCGCAGCTTCTGAAGCTGGGGAAACCGGTAAGGCGGTCGAAGATCGCATTTTTTCAAGGGAGTTTTTGCTGGAAAGGCCTCTACTGGCTGCGATAACCCAAGACAAAGCCCCGGTTTTGTTGATCGACGAAATCGATCGCGCCGATGAGGAGTTTGAGGCTTATCTTTTGGAAATTCTCTCGGATTTTCAAATCTCTATTCCAGAGCTTGGGACAATCAAAGCCACGACACGGCCCATAGTGATCCTGACTTCAAATGGCACGCGCGATCTCTCGGACGCTTTGCGCCGCCGTTGCCTCTATACATACGTTCAATACCCCAACCGTGTGACCGAGTTGGCGATACTTAAGGCGCGCTCGCCGGATGTCGAAGCGCGTCTTGCCGATCAAATCGTAGGGTTTGTGCAAAAGCTGCGTGAAGAAGAGCTGGAAAAGACCCCGGGTGTGGCTGAGATGCTGGATTTCGCAGCAGCATTGATGGGCTTGGGAATCGCTGATCTGACAAGCGATCCAGCGACTTTACAGTCGACGTTGACAACCTTGCTCAAAACTCAAAGCGATCAAGCACAGATAACGCCAGAGGTTGCGGCGCGTATTGCGGGTAAAGCCGCATGAGCCGTGTGACGAAATTCGCCGGGCGTGACCCCGGCCCCGCCGCGCGGGTCACCGGATTCATAGCTCACTTGCGTCACAACGGGCTGCGCCTTGGCGTGGGAGAAGCCGATCTTGCCATGGCCGCTTTGGGTGCAGTGGACAGCATTCACCCCGATGACAGCCGCCGAGCATTGCGTGCCGTTTGCACCGGTTGCAAAGAGGAAGTGGATCGTTTTGACGACTTGTTCGACAGCTATTGGATGGACATGGGCCGGGTTAGACAAAAGGTGATCCCGACACCATCGGCATCTGTAAGCGATGACGTTCACTCATCCCGTCATTCCAAAGGCCAAGATCTGGGCAGTGCCGGCTCTGCCACAGCTCCTGATGACCAAAACGGTGAAGCAGACAGCGACGGCACCGGCAAGCTGATTGCAACAGAGATACGTAACCTGAACCGGCGCGATCTGCGCGACCTTGTCGGTCCCGAGGAAATAGCCGAAGCCGAAGATGTGGCTCGCCGCATCGGAGCTTCCTTGCGCGATACGCGATCCCGTCGTCGCATAGCCGCTCGCAAAGGTGATCGGCTGCATTTCCGTAAAATCATCCGGCACAGCCTTGCGACAGGCGGAGAACCGATGCGTCTGTGGCGCAAAAAGCGACCTGACCGAACACGCAAGATCGTCGCCTTGTGTGATGTATCTGGCTCCATGTCTGTTTATGCACGGGTGTTTCTGGCCTTCCTTGCTGGTTTAATGCGGGCTGATCCGGCTGCCGACGCTTATCTGTTCCACACACGCCTTGTGCGTATAACCGAAGCTTTGCGGGACAAAGATACGATGCGTGCGATTGGTCGCATGTCCCTTATGGCCGACGGGTTTGGGGGCGGCTCCAGAATAGGCCCCTCCCTGACACGTTTTGCAGACACCTATGCAAAGCGTTTCGTAGATGGGCGCAGCGTCGTGCTGATCCTGTCCGACGGCTATGACACCCAAGCGCCTGAGATGATCGCAACCGCTCTGGAAAAACTGCGCAAGCGCGGCTGCAAGGTGATTTGGCTCAACCCGCTGAAAGGTTGGGCTGACTACGCGCCTGTGGCTGAGGGAATGGCTGCGGCACTGCCCTTTCTGGACGCGTTCAAAGCAGCCAACACATTGGGCGACCTGGCCGCACTAGAACAGGATCTGGCAAAACTATGACCCCAGCTGAAATCCTCTCCACAGAACTCGCCGAAGCCGCACAGGAACTGCGCGACAAACAAGAACCTTTTGCCTTTGCCACCATCGTACGCACGGCTGGATCTACCGCGGCCAAACCGGGTGCCAAGGCTCTTCTCAGTGCAGATGGGACAATTTTGCAAGGATGGCTTGGTGGCGGTTGCACCCGCGGGGCGGTTAAGCGAGCCGCTTTGCAGGCATTGCAAGACGGTGCTCCGCAGCTTGTCTCTGTCGCGCCTGAGGAACTGTTGGCTGAAAAGGGTGTGGCTGCTGGCGATGAAATTGACGGCACACGATTTGCCCGTAACGGCTGCCCTTCTCGCGGGACAGTCGACATTTTCATAGAGCCCTGCTTGCCGTCACCACAACTCGTAGTGATGGGCGCATCGCCCGTCGCGCAATCGCTCTGTGCACTCGCGCCCCAGTTTCACTGGTCTGTTTCGTCAGCCTTGGGACAGGACAAGCCCCATCAGCAGTGCTTTATTGTGATTGCCACGCAGGGGCAAGGTGATCTTGACGCGCTTAAGGCGGCGCTGAATGCTCAAACATCTTATGTGGCCTTTGTAGGAAGCCGAAAGAAATACGCCTCACTAGCCAAAAAACTCGCCGCTGCCGGTTTTGACCGCCCCACCCTAGACCGCGTCAAAGCACCCGCAGGCCTTGATCTGGGCGCTGTCACACCCGAAGAAATCGCTTTGTCTATCCTTGCGCAGCTGGTTCAGGACCGGCGTGCTACCGTGAAGCAGCCCGATGCCTGAAGTGACTGCAATTATTCTGGCCGCGGGGCTGTCGCGGCGCATGGGCGCGCTCAACAAGCTACTACTGCCTGTCGGCGATGTGCCATTGATCCGCAAAATGGTTGATGTCTACAGCACCGCAGTGGGATCAGTTTTGGTTGTTACAGGACATCAGGCATCCGAGGTTGAAACCGTGCTCGCTGGGAGCAGCGTCAAAACGGTTTTTAATACGGAATATCGAAACGGTCAGCCGACGTCTGTGGCTTGCGGATTGCGGGCCGCGTCAAATGCGGATGCTGTGTTGATCGGTTTGGGCGACCAGCCGCTTCTCTCAGCGGATGACATCCGCGCCTTGCTGGTGACCCATTTTTCAGCGGATAGATCACGCATTTCCATTCCCATGAATGGTGATCAACGCGGCAACCCAATTGTGGTTCCCGATAACCTGTTCGCGCGTCTTCTCGCCGACCCGAAGTCACCGGGGTGTAGGAAATTCACTCGTACCCACCCTGAACATGTCCAATTCCACCCTTTGGCTTCAGCTGGATATTATGCGGACCTAGACACCCCCGAGGCCTACGCCGCCCTCAAAGCAGGAACGCTGGAGAAAACCACATGAAAACCATTCGGCAATTCGCAGCACGTCTGCGCCAAAAATTCACTCTGACACCTCAGCAGGCCGATCACTTGGCCACGATCAAATTTCCCTGTTGCTAAAAGGACATCCCATGGAATTAGCAGACGAAATCATCATCAATGCACCGCAAGATCAGGTTTATGCAGCGCTCAATGACCCCGAGGTCCTCAAACAATGCATTCCCGGCTGCGAAGAGTTGGTCAAGCACTCCGACACTGAACTGGAGGCCAAAGTCGTGCTCAAGATCGGGCCGGTTAAGGCCAAGTTCAACGGTGATGTCGTCCTAGAAACAACAGGTGCACCCGATGCGTTTTCATTGACTGGGCAGGGCAATGGCGGCGCTGCAGGGCATGCCAAAGGCGGAGCAAACGTTACACTCACAGCCGATGGAGCGAACAAGACGATCCTGCGCTACGAAGCAAAAGCCGCGATAGGCGGCAAATTGGCCCAACTGGGCAGCAGATTGATCCAAAGCACGGCAAAAAAGCTGGCAGCAAAATTTTTCAAGTCCTTTGCTGATGTCGTCAACGAAGACGCCACCGCCTAATGGCAGTCATATGTGCCTAGGTCCTTGACCTTGGCACTCCCCCCTCCATTGGCGTTCCAGCATCGTTGCCAGCTCAATTTATACACCTGAACCAAAACCTCCCGGACGCCAGTGGTCTGGATAGCCGTCCCCCGGCAAAGGGGATGGCCTTAGTTGGAAATCGGCAGTGTGGGTCTGATCGACAGCCCCTATCACTGGCCCGAGATGCGGCGCGGCATCGTAAGAAATCAGAGTGAGCGGTGGCCTACTGCGCGAAACCCTCCGCATACCAGGGGCCGCCGTTTCGCGCCCCGCCGCCGCTGGGCTCCGCCAGATCTATTCGGACTGATACTGCACTGGCGTGAAACGTCCGTTTCAACCTTTCAATGACCCTTGCATTCTCAGCTCGACGACGTTTGGAAACGAGTGCGGCCTAAGGCGAAAGCAAGAAGGACGACACCCAGCGTCAGGACGCAACACATTGCAAATGTCCCGGCCATCGCAAAGCTAATCCCATACGCCTCGATCCCAGTGCCTGTTTTATAATGCGCTAAGGACCAAAAGGCGGCACTCAATACACCAGCCCCCAGAATGAAGCCAAAGTTTCGGCTGAGATTAAGCACACCCGAGGTGACACCTCGCTCATGTTCGGGCACGTTTTCCATCACAAAGGTGTTCAACGCCGCAAGAAACAGTTGATAACTTGGCGCCAAAAGTATGAACGCCACGATGAACCCACCAAGCCCAAAAACATAAGGAAGACCCGCCATTGCCGCGGTCGATACCATCATTGCGAACGCACCCAAAAGCACGGCATTGCTCGGCCCGGCTCTTTCGGTCAACCGTCCCGCCGGAATACCACTCAACGCCGAGGAAATAGGGCCAACGGACATAACCAACCCCATCTGAGCCGTGGTCAGCCCAAGACCCCGAGTAAGGTAGAATGGTCCAACGATAAGAATGCCCATCATGATGAGGGATATCGTTGCGTTCATGGCAAGACTGAAACGCATATCTATCGAACGCAGCAGTTCGGGCGGTATGATCGGGAACTGCGCGCGGGACTCAATCAACAGAAATCCCGCGAATGCACCGACCGCAACAACAACAAGACCGGCAGTGGTGGCATCAATGCCCTTGGCAACATCAGAGACGAGCAACGTGACGGCTGCGAGGAATAGAGCCAATGCGCCTGCCCCCGGCAGATCGATACTGGTGCGTCTATCAGCTCGTTTGTTATTTTTGAGATAGACCAAACAGAGGATGAAAGCGGCAAGCGTCAATGGAATTTGGAAAAAGTAAACGGCGCGCCAGCCAAAGACGGCCGCAACGACACCCCCTAACGCTGGACCTGATGCGGTTCCGATCGCCGACATCGTTCCCATCAATCCCATCCAGCGCCCGACCTGCCCGGGCAGAGCAAAATCGCGCACGAGCGCCAGTGGCATCGCCATCATTGCAGCTGCACCCGCCCCTTGCACAACCCGGCTGGCAACCAAGATCGGCAGTGTGGGCGCAAAGTATGCGAAAATTGCACCTAGAAGATAGAGGCACAATCCAACAACCAGTACCGTCCGCTTGCCAAACAGATCGCCCGCACGTCCTGCCGGAACAATGAGCGCCGTCGTGGCGAAAACATAGGTTGAGACCACCAACGTTGCGTCGAACCTGCCCCCCTGAAAATCGCGAGAGACTTCTGGCAAAGTGACGGCTGCGGTGCTTGTCCCCAAGGCAGCAAGCATCAGTGACAGGCTAGGTCCAGACAGGGCAAATGCCGCTTTATTTTGGTGCTCGTTTAAGGCCGTTTCTTTCATCGCAAAATGCTCCATTGCAATAACTGAGCACCGAGCCTACGACTTGAAGTCAAGTTTAAGTCAAGAGGTGTCTGTATGGAAAAACTTCTGGATATTGCCGAGGTGTCTGATCGGTCCGGCGTAAGTACTTCTGGCCTTCGTTATTATGAGAAAAGAAAGCTAATTGGCTCAGTGTCCCGAAACGGGCTGCGGCGGCAATACGAACCGGAGGTCATACAAGAGCTTGCCTTCATCACCTTGGCGAAGTCGGCAGGTTTCACGCTCAACGAAATTGGGGATGTAATTCGCACTCCGGGGGCAACCATAATTCCTCGCACTACGCTCCTCGGTAAAGCCGATAGCTTGGAACAACAGGCAGAGAGACTGGTCAGTCTCGCGCGTATGTTGCGTCATGTGGCGAACTGCCCTTCAGAGAGCCACTTTGAGTGCTCACGTTTCCAAAAGCTGCTAAAAGTCGCAACCAAGATCACGAATGATAAGAGTGTAGCAAACTGAAAGCAGGTACTCGCGACAACTGTGCGAAAGGCAGGAGTGCTGCAAATCAGCCATCTCCGTTAAACGAAGCAAAGATCAATTTCACCGCTTGAGATGTAATATGGCGATGTCTACTAAGGGCTGTTTTCAAGCATCGAGCAGGCACATTCTCTGATGATTTCTCTGCAGACATGTTGCCACGTCGCCGTTAGGCAACTTCGTGCCCTGAGCGTTGGGATCAAAATCACGCTCTTTGCTAGTCCGGGCATCTTAACTAACCCAAGTGATACGCTGCAACATCGGCCATGAAAGCGGCTGTTCTAGTAGGCGCAAAGAAGTCTAGAGGGGGCAACCGAGTAGCTTGCTTCAGCCTGCAACAGGCGTGCTGACCAGTCTCCAAACCTATCTAAACGACTTTTGAAAAGAATGAATACTGTCATACATCCAAACTAGAAAATCGCGTGATGTGAACAACAAATGAAGTTAACTGCAGTTAGCGTTGCTACCTTGAGCATCATTATCGCTTCGACGAACCCTGCAACGCCCACCCAGCCAGTTGAGCTTGGCGAAACTGAGTTACGTAACTTCTTTGAGCGGTCCTACCAATACGTCGCGATGCTCAATTTGAACAACGATACGCTTTATGCTGGAGCCATGGTCGATGTGACCGAGGGGCCAATGGTTATGACATTCCCCGCTTTCTACTCAGTCTATGCATCGTTGATGGTCACCGGATATGACCATTACGTAAACATACCTTTGTCCAAGGTCGCTGGGGACATTGCTAAACCAACGTCGATCCTCTTTTACAGTGACCGAACGCCCGCCTACCACAGATCCCAGTCAACTCGGTTGATCAAATATTCGAGGCGTCAGTAGATTTTCTTAGTGCTGTGATACGATTGATGCCCCACGCAACAGTGCCCAAACGGGTGGCAGGCAATGTTGCGGCTATGCAAAGCAATAGGATCATGCCGCTTTCCGAGTTTATCGACGAAACACTGTTAATAACAACTTCCCGCCTTGGGGCTGTACAAAAATTGTTGATCGAAACTTGTCTCTGAAAGAGGATTTGGCGCGCTTTCCCGAGTGCGGGTCGGATTTTGAGGGCCGGCCCCAAGAAACAATGCAGTTCGTTTTCAATCACACAACGTTTGATCCCAACGATGAGTTGGATGCTGCACTTCTTGCTATATACGATCCACTGGGCGTCAAACCAGGCTAGACCTATGATCCTGAGACGGTGGCAGAACAGGTCGGTACACAAGCGTTCGCGACAATGTCTGAACCGATTTTAATCGCTGCGAATATGACCGACCTCTTCAAACCAAAGGGTGAGATGTCTCTTGAGTTGCTGACGATACAGTCGGTTGTCGGCCCAATTGGACAACCGGCGACCGAGACAGTTTATCCACCGATTGTAACAGAGGATGGGTCCCCAATGAATGCAATGCACAGCCATGAAGTAACCATGTCAGCTGATGCAATGCCACCCGCCAAGGCTTTCTGGTCAGCAACTCTTTATGGTTGCGAAAACGGTTTCTTTCTTCCCAATGAACATTTCAAACACCGTGTTGGCGAAAACGCCGAATTCAAGCTCGATAGTGAAGATGGCATCCGCATCGTGATTTCTCCCGAACGGCCTGAAGGCGTTCCACAGGAAAACTGGCCTCCGACATCCCGAGGTGACTATGGTATCTACATTATCATGCGGCCTTACTCGCCAAATTTGGAACTATTTTCCAATTGGTCTCCTCCAATTGCACGGAAATTGGACTGAGAAATACGTCGGGCTCGATTGGCGTCTAGGAACTAAAGCGCCCACACATTTACGGTTCGAAGCAAATCTAACTGGGTCAGGTTACAACAGCTAGGTTGGAAGAAGTGTTTTTGACCGGCTTTTAGACTCGCGATGCACCAGAACGGCAGTTTTATCCGCTTTACAGCTCTTAGAACGGTGTGCAGTGAAAGCCTGCTTCACGCCGGGGGGGAGAACACCAATAACCGCTTTGGGCTGAATCCACTCATCCGGTTAGGCGGACCAAAACACCCGTCGCGACCTAATTGGTGCCTGATCAATTGCTGCACCGCCGCAAGGCGGGTTTGAGCTCATCACTCAAAATAATGGACAAGCACCATTTATTAGACGCGATGTCTGCACTGTATGTTGGCTCAGTGTTGCGAGCACTGGAAATTGTTAAGTTGATCCTTTGATTCCGCTTAATATATTCAGCTCTCACTCAAGAAGGCCCACTTTGACAGAGCCTGCCAAACCGTTATCCTTGATGACTTGAATACAATTGCGGAGCTGCAGGGTAATCCGGTAGTGGACACTCTTGGTCAAGGAATCCTTGCCTTTGTTCATCCAGAGCATTCAGGTGCAACTGTCGGCGCATGCTTCGATAAATTTCCCCAAGGAACTTTTGTAGGGGAAAAATGGAGGGCGCATTATCGAGAATGCGAACGCTATAGATCTCCAGTCTCGCGTTGTTTTGACAACACGCGAATGACCTACAACTACCAGAGACGGATCTCGGCAGCATACTTGGCATACACCTGCCGGACAGTGGCTGGCTGATTGATGAACCAGAACGGCATATCCATTGTCAGAACCCCTAAGAACAAGGTGACAAACGACAGTGACCACAAATTCAGCATTGCGCCAAACCGGTTGAATCGGAACTTCGCAGCGAAGAAACCAAACCAGAAAAGGGCCGGCGACCTGAACTATGTTCGGGCCCGAGAAGGTTGGTTGTATCTCTCTATGATTCTGGATCGGCATTCTCCACGGGTAATCGACTGGGCTGGAAAAGTCCTGCCGCCTTCGCACAAAACGCAACTTAACTTGGCACTTGGAGCGGCACCAATGCCCGACAGGCCCATTGCGAGCCTCCCAAATCGGAATTTCCCTATCAATCTTAAGTGGCGCAAAGCCTGTACTTTGCACAGCCCCCCCCTTGCGACAAAGATCGTACGAATATCAATTTATAGCTATGACTTGACGCGTTTACCTTGGCCGTGGAGGGTGCGATCGAACCCGGAAATTTCCGCGCAAGCGTGTGAACTTCCCCTTACCTCAACTCAGCGGTCGTTCAAAACCCGCCGCCTTACGCCTGTGTGGTTGCTCACAGGTGCTCGTTTGCGAGGAATATCGCTTGGAAAGTTTAGTGGATCTCATCATTCTCATAATTGCCGCATTTCTGGCCGGAGGCCTGAATGCAATCGCTGGCGGAGGAAGTTTCTTGACGTTTCCCGCGCTGGTGTTTGTTGGCGTCCCACCGATTGCAGCCAACGCAACCAGTGCAGTCGCTGTATTCCCGGGGTACCTCAGTGGGGCGATGGGGTTTCTAAAGGAGCTCCGTGAATTTGATCGCAGAGAACTGGCCATCTTGCTTATTCTATCCGTTATCGGCGGAGTTGCTGGAGCGTTGCTATTGCTGGTAACCCCCTCAGAAATATTCACATTTATTGTGCCATGGCTGTTACTCTTTGCCACGTTTCTTTTCGCATTTGACAAGCAAGTTCGCTCTCTCGCCACCGGCAAAGGTGACGTTCATCCCGTTAGCAAAACCTTAGTAACATTGGGGGTCACCACCTATGGCGGCTATTTCAACGGTGGTCTGGGGATTGTTTTGTTGGCGTTGTTCTCAGGGTTGGGGTTTCGCGATATCAACTTGATGAATGGTCTCAAGAACGTGCTGTCATTCATCTTGTCCGGCGCGTCGGTTGTTACCTTTTTGTTGGCGGGGATCGTCTATGTACCCGAGGCCATTGTCATGATGATTGCGGCGACGGCTGGTGGATATGTAGGCGCGAGGTTGGCGCGGCGTATGTCCATGCATACGGTCCGCACCATCGTTATCGTCGTCGGCCTTGTAATGTCTGTGGCCTTTTTCCTGCAAGGCTAAGCCACAAACCTCAGACCGCTTATCAACCTCAGGTTTCTGTCAAAGTCATGCCGCGTAGAGCGACCCCGTCGAAGTAGACAAGAACGTCTCTAACGGGATGTCTTCTTGTTTCAAGAAGCCCTGACTTGGCAGCTTTCCGTCACGTACCATTTCGATAATCGCGACCACCGACCCGGCCGTTGTCCAGGCAATCGCTGTGCGCATCTTCCCAGCCAGTTCTATCGGGCGATACCCCCGAACGAACTCTTCGCGCTGCAATCGACCATCGATAACCCCCTCAGCAGCGGCGTGAACATAGACAACGTCATCGTTGACTGGTGGCTTGGCATTCACCAAAATTTCACCAGCTTCCTTACGGCGTTCACGCATTAGAAGTTCGTGGAAGAAAAAGTTCATCAACTGCCCATGCCCCGGATAGCGCATTGTTTTATAGTCCATATTGGCGACGCGCCCCAAATAGGTTTCGCACATCGTGCCCAATCCGCCAGACGTGGTGAACGCTTCTAACTTGATGCCATCGATGTAAATATCTTCAAACCACTCCATGGCCGAAACCAGTTTACGGCTCCCCTCTTCGATGACTTCGCAATCATTTAGGTATTCGTTGACGACCCCTTCAGGTGACCAATTAAACGAATACCCCATCAAGCCCGTCGGATGTTGCGGCAAGGCCCCTACCCGCATTTTGCAACTGCGGCAGTCATCGAATTTTTCGATCAGAGACGCTCCCACGATTCCGATAAACCCCGGAGCCAAACCACATTGTGGCGCCATCAACCCCTTGGCGGTTTTGCTCAACTCGATAATGCGATTGGTCGTTGGCACATCTTCGGTGAGATCAAAATAATGGATACCCACTTTGTGCGCGATCTCAGCAAGCTGCGTATTTAGATGATACGGCAGACACGACAAGACGGCATCTTGGGCAGAGAATTCTTGTTCCACGCCGTCAGCATTGCTCAGATCCAACGCTTTGACCGAAAACGGCAGCGTGGCCTTGGGGGCCACCTGATCAATGCCAGTGACTTCAAAACCCGAGGCATGCAACAGTTCAGCCGCAAGGGTTCCGACCTTACCCAGGCCGAGTACAGCAATCTTTTTCATGTTCT